>NZ_JBHWIW010000013.1:0-126684 GCF_042731955.1 Streptomyces sp. NPDC059828
GGCGGGGCCCGGCCCCCCCGTGGGGGTAACCCGCCACCCGCCGCGGGGGTGGGCCCACTCCGCGTGCGCACTCCCCGGGGGTGTCGCTGAGGCCTGTCCCGTCATCCCCAGCGGGCGCACGACGCCGGCTGCGGCACTCCCGCCTGGCCTCGCCGGGCGGTACCCCGACGCTGCGGTAGCGGGTCATCCGGGATACGCCCGGTACGAGGACGACCTCCCCCACCTGGTCCTCAGAGCCACCTCGACTTCCCCTGAGAGCCAGGGGAGTCGACTCCCCCCGCCGGACTGTTTCCCCCGAGGGCGGCATCGCGCGCTCCAGTTCGACGCCCGATGGTGTGATCACTCGATCGGAGCATCCGCACGTGGCAGCGCGGGCGGGCCTGGCCGGGCGCACTTACGCTCACCCGGGTGACGCGTACCCGTACCGCCCTGAACACCGGCCTCGACGACTTCCTCGCCTGGGCGCAGCAGGCGAGGGGAGCGGCCCTGCCCGGGCGCCCCACGGACGCTGTGCTCGCGCTGCTCGCGCTGCGCGGTGCGGACCGCAGGACCGGTGTACCCGAGCCCACTCCCGAGCTGCTGCGCCGGGTCCTGCTGGAGGACCTGCCCCTGCTGCTGCACGCGGACGACGTCGAACTCGCAGCCGTACCCGGCATCCTCACCGCGCTCGCCGACCGGGTCCGCGCGGCCAACCGGTTGAACGCCAAACGGCACGCACGGGTGCTCGCGGCAGTCGATGAGCTGGTACCGGAGTTCGCGAGGGCCATGGGGGAGCCGCTCAACCTCACCTGGCCGCGCTGGTACGCATCGCTGCTGCGCGCGGACGGCATCGACGCCGACGAACCCGGGGCCGTATGCGACTGGCTCGCGGAGCTGGACGCGGCACCGCACGAGGACCGGCCCGCACTGCCCGCCCCGCTGCACCGCGCCGATGTCACCACCGCCACGTTCGCCACCCGGGTCCGGCTCACCGAAGCCCTGCTGGAGGCCTTCGCCCACGACGTGGAAGGGCCCTCGGCGGCAGGACCGCTGCTGCCCGCCTCGACCGCCCTGTCCGCCGACCGGCCCGAGGACGCGCTCGCGGCCGAACTGGAGGCACTCGCAGGAGCCCTGGGCGACCGCTGGACCGCCGAGGGACTCACCGAGGCGCTCACCGGCCCCTACGAGCACCTCGCGCCGGGCCCGGAATCGCTGCCTCATGTCATGCTCGCCGACCGGCTCCTCGATGAGCACCTCGACTACTACGGCGCCTCCGACGTACCGCTGCCCCCACCGGACATGCTGCCCCCGCCCGAGGAGATCAGGGACCTGCTGCACGCCGCCCCGCTGCCCGCCTCGCTGGCCGCATCGGACGAGGACCTGCACGAACTGGCCGAGCAGTGCGGCTTTCCCGGCCAGTCCGATGTGGTCTGGCACGCGGGCACGCCGACCGAGCTGACCGAGCTCGGCGCCGACATCCTGGCGGCCGTCGTGGAACGCGTCGCCGCCGACTCCGGCCCCGACGACGAATACGCCCTCGACGCCGCGCACATCCTCTACACGCTCTACGAACGCGGCGGCACACCGGACTCCGTGGCCCGCAGGGCGGCCGGCCACATCGACTGGTGGCTCGCCCCTGAGCTGGAGGACGCCCCGCTCACGGCCCCGGACACGGCCCCGGCCACCTACACCACACCGACCCCCGCCGAACTCGGCGAGCTGACGGGGCTCCCCGGTCTGACGGAGAGCAGCCGCGCCGAACTCGACGCCCCGGCCCGGGCCCTCGCAGCCATCGTCGACCGGCTCGCCGGGACCGGATGCGTCTTCCGTAAAGGCGATGTCTTCGGTCTCACCCCGCTCGGTGCCGCCGTCGTACGCCACGCGCTGTCGGTGGGCCATGTCGCCGTACCGGAAGCGAAAGCGCCCTCCGAGTGGGACGCGGCGCGGCTCGTCGCGGCCGTCGAGCCCTGGCCCCCGCATATCGCGGCCCGCACCCTGGCGGACTGGACGGCGGCGCGCGGCGGGGGCGACGAGGTATGGAGCGCACTCCTCGCCGCCGCGCCGACGGCCGTTCCCCGTCACGGCATCCCGGGACTCCTGGGGCGCCTCGATCGCGCAGCCATCCCCGTGGCACCCCTCGAGGCGGCCCTCACCGACCCGGTGATCGGCGGCCATGTACGCCGGGTCCTGCTCGCGCGCGGCGAGGAGGCGCCCGAGGACCGGGTCCCGCCGACGGCCCTGGCCAATGCGGTGCTCGGTGACCTCCTGGCCGCCTCGCTCAAGGACATGCGGGTCGCCATCGAGGTGGCACAGCAGGACCGTGCCCCCGAAAGCCCACCGCGTGCCCTGCTCGACGCCTTCGACAGCGCCGCCGCCGACTGGCCGGGCGGTGGCGCAGCCCTCATCCCCGTACTCGCCGCAGCCGATCCCCACCGGGCCCGTCCCGTCCTCGACGGTCTGCGCACCCGTCACCCGGACAGCGCGGTGACGGACTCGGCGGCGCACGCGCTGAAGGAGGCGAAGGTGTCGACGGGCGGTCAGCACCCGCGTAGGCGGAGGAAGCCGCACCGGTCCTAGGCGGGCCCGACGGCCGCTTCGGCGAACTGCTCCGGATCATCGAGCGGCTGGCCGCCGATGACGACCCGGGTGTCCTCACGGAGACCTTCTGGGCCGGTCTCCACGGCCTGGTCACCCTCACGCGCAGCGGACGGCTCCTGCCGGCAGCCCACGAACAGCGGCTCGCCCTGCTGGGCCCCGCGGGCCGTGCCGCGTCCGGGACGCCGTGGATGCGTGGGGTCGGGCGGTCAACTCGGCGCGGTGACAGGAGGATACGGCTCGAAAACATTGGTTCCGACGTCTTGTCAGTGCAATTTCACATTACTATTTTACAGGTCACATGTCGCGCGTGATGCTCTCACCGGAAGTGACCTCCATGAACAAGCGCACCCAACTCGCCCTCGCAACAATTCTGTTGACCGCACTGGCCCTCGGGACCCCGGGCTGCTCCACCGCGGACACCGACGCCCTGCGGAAGGCGAACGGCGGCCGCGGCCAGAACCCCGCGGCGGCCAACGAAGGAAAGATCCTCGGCGGCACTCCGGCCAGGGGCGGCACCCTGACGATCCTGTCCAACCAGGACTTCGCCCACCTCGACCCGGCCCGCAACTGGGTCATGCCGACCATGGACTTCGGCACCCGCCTGCTCTACCGCACCCTCGTCACCTTCGCCGCCGAACCGGGCAGCGCAGGCAGCCGGATCGTCCCCGACCTGGCCACCGATCTCGGCAGGCCCTCCAACGGCGGCAGAACATGGACCTTCACACTCAAGGAAGGTCTGAGATACGAGGACGGCTCGCCGATCACCGCCCAGGACGTCAAGTACAACGTCGAGCGCTCCTTCTCACCCGACCTCACCGGCGGCCCCGACTACGCCGCCCGCTACCTCGCCGGGACCAAGGGCTACACAGGACCGCTCACGGGTAAGCACCTCGCCTCGATCAGGACCCCGGACACGAGCACCGTCGTCTTCGAACTCACCCGTCCGGTCGCCGACTTCGCCTCCACCGCAACCCTGCCCACCTTCGCCCCGGTGCCGAAGGCGCACGAGAAGGGCGCTCAGTACGACGGACGGCCCTTCTCCTCCGGCCCGTACAAGATCGAGTCGTACGACCGCGACAAGAAGCTCGTCCTGGTGCGCAACGAGCACTGGGACCCGAAGACCGACCCGGTGCGCAAGGCCTATCCGGACCGCTTCGTGGTGCTGATGGGCCTCAAGGGCGGGCAGATCGACGACCGGATCATCGCGAGCAGCGGCGCCGACGCCTCCGCCGTCGCCTGGTCCGACCTGCAACCCGAGAGCGTGCCCAAGGTGCTCGGCAAGCCCGGCATCAGACAGCGGCTGCTCGCCGAGTCGCAGGGCTGCACCGAAATGCTCCAGCTCAACACCTCACGGCCGCCGTTCGACGACCCCGAGGTCCGCGAGGCCATGCAGCACGCCGTCGACAAGGAAGCCGTCCTCACCGCGGGCGGTGGCCCCGCGCTCAACGACATCGCCACCGCGTATCTGCCGCCCGCACTGACCGGTGGAAAGCAGGCCGACACCCTGCGCATCCCGCCCGCGGGAGACCCGGACAAGGCGAAGGCCCTGCTCAAGGCGGCGGGCCGGGCAAGCGGCTTCAAAGCCAGTCTCACCGTCTCGACGGGTGACAAGACCAAGGCCGAGGCGCTCCAGCAGGGACTGTCCCGCGCCGGGGTGAACATCACCGTCGACACCGTCGACCCGGGCGCCTACTACGACATCATCGGCGACACCCGCAGCGCCCCTGACATGGTGCTGGCCGGCTGGTGCCCCGACTACCCGTCGGGCTCCACCTTCCTGCCCTTCGTCTTCGACGGCCGCACCATCAAGGAGAAGGGCAACTCCGGCAACTACGCCCAGTTCCGGGACAAGCCCACCATGCGGCGTATCGACGAGATCAACGCCATGCCGGACGCCGCGGCGGCGGGCCGGGCCTGGGCCGATCTGGACGCGGCGATACTCGCCAAGTCCCCGGCCGTGCCCCTGCTTCTGGAACGCAAGCCGCTGCTCGTCGGCACGAATGTCGCGGGAGCCTTCGGCCATCCCGTCTGGGCCGGTCAGCTCGACTACGCGACGATCGGTCTCAAGGACCCGTCGAAGAGCCAGGGCTGAGAGCGCGCCCACCGATGACCGCATCCGTATCCGCGCCCGTCACCGCCCCGGACGCCGCCGTCGCAGCCGCATCCTCGGGCACCAGCCCCTGGAAGCGCGCCCGCGAGGAGCTGTGGCGCCGCACGTCCGTCCGTATCAGCCTCGCCGTCGTCGCGCTGTTCGCCCTGATGGCCCTCACCGCACCCTGGCTGAGCGCGCTCGGCGGCTGGAGCCCCGACACCTTCGACAAGAACGCCGTCGACCCCTACCTCGGCGGCCTGCCCATCGGCTCCGCCGGCGGGATCAGCCCCGACCACTGGCTCGGTGTCGAACCCGGCACCGGCCGGGACCTGTTCGCCCGGGTGGTGCACGGCGCCCGGGTCTCCCTCCTCATCGCCTTCACGGCCACCGCCGTCGTGGTGGTCGTGGGCACCACGGCGGGCATCGTGGCGGGCTACTTCGGAGGGCGCGTCGACGCCGTCCTCTCCAGGCTGATGGACCTCACCATGTCCTTCCCCTCCCTGATCTTCATGATCGCCGTCATGTCGGTGGCCAAGGACGTCAACCGGATCGTGCTGATGACGGCGGTCATCGGGCTGTTCGGCTGGCCGGGCATCGCCCGGGTCGTACGCGGCCAGACCCTGTCCCTGAAACACCGCGAGTACGTCGACGCCGCCCGCGTCGCCGGCTCCGGCCCCTGGCGGATCCTCAGCCGCGACATCCTGCCGGGCGTCTCGGGCCCCGTCATCGCGTACACGACCCTGCTCGTGCCCGGGATGATCAGCACCGAGGCCGCCCTCAGCTACCTCGGCGTCGGCGTCCGGCCACCCACACCCTCCTGGGGCCAGATGATCGCCGAGAGCGTCGCCTTCTACGAGACGGACCCCATGTACTTCCTCATCCCGAGCACCTTCCTCTTCCTCGCGGTGCTCGCCTTCACGCTGCTCGGCGACGCGCTGCGGGATGTGCTCGATCCGAGGGGCAGCCGCGGATGACCCTCTACCTCGTGCGCCGCCTCGCCGCAGTGGCGGGCGTCCTGCTCGCCGTCACCGCCGCCACCTTCGTCATCTTCTACGTCCTCCCGGCGGATCCGGCCGCCGCGGCCTGCGGCAAGACATGCAGCCCCGAACGGCTGGAAGCCGTGCGCCACCACCTGGGCCTGGACCAGCCGCTGTGGCGGCAGTTCACCGGATTCCTCAGCGGACTGTTCGCCGGGCGCACCCTGGGCACCGGTCCGTACGCCGTCCCGTGCGACTTCCCGTGCCTCGGCTACTCGTACGAGAACTCCCTGCCCGTCTGGGACCTGCTCGTGGACCGCCTCCCCGTCTCCGTGTCCCTGGCCGTCGGCGCCGCCGTGCTGTGGCTGCTGCTCGGTCTCGGCGCGGGAGTCGTCGCCGCCCTGCGCAAGGACACGCTGACCGACCGCGCTCTGATGGTCGGTGCGGTCGCGGCCGCGTCCGTGCCCGTCTACTTCACCGCGGTCATGCTGATCTACGGAGTGATCCGGGTGGCCGGACTGCTGCCCTACCCCACCTACCAGGAGTTCACCGACGATCCGCTGGGCTGGGCGGCCAACCTCCTGCTGCCCTGGCTGGCGCTCGCCCTGCTGTATGCGGCGATGTACGCACGCCAGAGCCGGGGTTCGATGATCGAGGCGATGGCGGAGCCGTACATCCGCACCGCCAGGGCCAAGGGCCTGCCCGAACCGACCGTGGTCGTCAAACACGGACTTCGGTCCGGGATGACCCCGATCCTCACCCTGTTCGGCATGGACCTCGGAGGACTGCTCGCCGGGGCGGTCATCACCGAGTCCATCTTCGGACTGCCGGGGGTCGGACGGCTCTTCTACGGGGCGCTCGTCAGCGCCGACCAGCCCGTGGTGCTCGGGGTGACCCTGCTGGCCGCCTTCTTCATCGTCGTCGCCAACCTGCTGGTCGACCTGCTGTACGCCGTGGTCGACCCGAGGGTGAGGTACTGATGGCCGCCCTGCTCGAAGTACGTGACCTCCAGGTCACGTTCACCACCACCGCCGGTCCCGTTCGCGCCGTGGACTCCCTCGGCTTCACCGTCGAAGCCGGCCGCACTCTCGGCATCGTCGGCGAGTCCGGCTCGGGGAAGTCGGTCACCTCGCTCGCGGTGATGGGCCTGCACCGGACTGCGGCGGCCCGGGTCTCGGGCTCGATCGTCTTCGACGGCCGTGAACTGACCGGACTGCCGGAGAAGCAGCTCGCCGGGCTGCGCGGACGCCGGATGGCGATGATCTTCCAGGATCCGCTGTCCAGCCTCCACCCCTCGTACACGGTCGGCGAACAGATAGCGGAGCACTTCCGCGTCCACTTCCGCAGCGGACGGGCCGCAGCGCGCCGCCGCGCCGTCGACATGCTCGGTGACGTGGGCATCCCCGAACCCGCCCGCAGGGCGGGAGAGTACCCCCACCAGTTCTCCGGAGGTATGCGTCAGCGCGTCATGATCGCCATGGCTCTGGCGTGTGAGCCGGATCTGCTCATCGCCGACGAACCGACGACCGCCCTGGACGTGACCGTGCAGGCGCAGATCCTCGAACTGATCGTGCGCGTACAGGAAGAGCGCGGTCTCGGCGTCATCATGATCACGCATGATCTCGGTGTGATCGCCAGGGTCGCCCACGACGTCCTGGTGATGTACGGCGGCCGGGGCGCCGAACAAGCCCCCGTGGAGGCGCTGTTCGACAGGCCGGCCCATCCGTACACCCGAGGGTTGCTGGACTCCTTGCCGCGGCTGGACGACGCCGAGGACGCACCCCTGCGATCGATCCCCGGCAGTCCGCCCTCGCTCATCGGGCGCACACCGGGCTGCGCGTTCGCGCCGCGCTGCGCACTCCACGCATCCGCCGACGAAGGGCAGCGGCGGCGCTGCACCACCGAACGCCCAGCCTTCATCCCGCTCGACCCCCTGCACGGTCCCGCACACAGGACGGCTTGTCATCTGGCCGTACCCGTCAAGGAGGAGGCCCGATGACCGTGACGACGGAGACGACCTCGCTGCTGTCCGTACGGGACCTCGGCAAGTCCTTCCCCGGCAGGCGCGGGCGCACCGGCCGGCGGGGTGCGCCGGTCAGGGCCGTGGACGGGGTGAGCTTCGACGTCGCGGCGGGGGAGAGCCTTGGCCTGGTCGGCGAATCGGGCTGCGGGAAGTCCACCACGGGCCGTCTGATCGTCCGTTTGCTGGAACCCACGGCCGGATCCGTCCACTTCGACGGCAGTGACGTCAGCCATCTGTCCGCAAGCGGTATGCGCCCCCTGCGGCGGCACGTCCAGATGGTGTTCCAGGACCCCCACTCCTCCCTCAACCCCCGGCAGACCGTGGCCCGGGTCATCGCCGACCCCCTGCTCGTACAGGGCTGGGGCCGGACCGAGGCGCGGCAGCGGGCGGCGGAACTGATGGAGCTGGTCGGGCTGATCCCGGAGCATCTCGACCGCTACCCCCACGAGTTCTCCGGCGGACAGGCGCAGCGGATCGGCATCGCCCGCTCCCTGGCCACCAGCCCACGGCTGCTGGTCGCCGACGAACCGGTCTCCGCCCTCGATGTCTCGGTCCAGGCGCAGATCGTCAATCTGATGGAGCGTCTGCGCCGCGAACTGGGCCTCGCCTACGTGTTCATCGCCCACGACCTCTCCGTGGTGAAGCGGGTGTGCGACCGGGTCGCGGTGATGTACCTCGGCCGGATCGTCGAGATCGGCGACAAGCGTGCGGTGTACGGCAGCCCGCTGCACCCCTACACCCGGGCGCTGCTGTCCGCCGTACCACTGCCCGACCCGGTGGCCGAGCGGCGCCGCGAACGCATCACCCTGGCCGGCGACCCTCCGAGCCCGGCGGCGCCACCGCCCGGGTGCACCTTCCATCCCCGCTGCCCCAAAGCGCAGGCGATCTGCCGTGGGGAAAGGCCGCTGCTGCGGATCGGTGGTCCGGGGGAGCGGAGGGAGGTCGCCTGCCACTTCCCGGGTGACTGAACCCGGCTACGGGATACGACGGGTCCGCCTCCCGGAGCGCGCAGCTCCAGGAGGCGGACCCGTCGTACCCCGCGGGTGTCACCCGACGAGCTGCTCGTACGCCGGGAGCGTCAGGAAGTCCGCGTAGTCCGCGTCCAGCGAGACCCGCAGCAGCAGGTCGTGGGCCTGCTGCCACCTGCCCGCCGCGAAGGCCTCCTCGCCGATCTCCTCGCGGATCGCGGCCAGCTCCCGGGCCGCGACCTCCCGGGCCAGCTCAGGGGTGGCCCGCACGGTCTCGCCGTCGTGCTCGAACGTCACACCCGCGTTGATCCACTGCCAGATCTGGGAGCGGGAGATCTCGGCGGTGGCGGCGTCCTCCATCAGATTGAAGATGGCCACGGCTCCGAGGCCGCGCAGCCAGGCCTCGATGTAGCGGATGCCGACCTGGACGGCGTTGCGCAGGCCCTCGTAGGTGGGCCTGGCGTCCAGGGAGTCGATGGCGATCAGGTCACCCGGCGCCACCGAGACGTCCTCGCGCAGCCGGTCCTTCTGGTTGGGCTTGTCGCCGAGCACCGCGTCGAAGGAGGCCATCGCGATCGGGACCAGGTCAGGGTGGGCGACCCAGGAGCCGTCGAAGCCGTCCCCTGCCTCGCGGTCCTTGTCGGCCTTGACCTTTTCGAAGGCGACCTTGTTGACCTCGGGGTCCTTGCGGGAGGGGATGAAGGCGGCCATGCCGCCGATCGCGTGGGCGCCGCGCTTGTGGCAGGTGCGGACGAGCAGTTCGGTGTACGCGCGCATGAACGGGGCCGTCATGGTGACCGCGTTGCGGTCCGGGAGGACGAACTTCGACCCGCCGTCACGGAAGTTCTTGACGATGGAGAACAAGTAGTCCCAGCGGCCCGCGTTGAGGCCGGCGGCGTGGTCGCGGAGCTCGTAGAGGATCTCCTCCATCTCGTACGCGGCCGTGATCGTCTCGATGAGCACGGTGGCGCGGACGGTGCCCTGCGGGATGCCCACGTAGTCCTGTGCGAAGACGAAGATCTCGTTCCACAGCCGGGCCTCGAGGTGCGACTCGGTCTTGGGGAGGTAGAAGTACGGGCCCTTGCCGAGCTCGATCAGCCGCTTGGCGTTGTGGAAGAAGTACAGACCGAAGTCCACCAGCCCACCCGGCACCGGGCGGCCGTCGACGCGCACATGGCGCTCGTCGAGGTGCCAGCCGCGGGGGCGCATGACCACGGTGGCGAGCTCGCCGGCGGGCCGCAGTGCGTACGACTTGCCCGTGCGGGCGTCCGTGAAGTCGATCCGGCGCTCGTACGCGTCGATCAGATTGAGCTGGCCCAGGAGCACGTTCTCCCAGGTCGGCGCCGAAGCGTCCTCGAAGTCGGCGAGCCAGACCCGGGCGCCCGAGTTCAGGGCGTTGATGGTCATCTTGCGGTCGGTGGGACCGGTGATCTCGACCCTGCGGTCGTCGAGCGCGGCCGGCGCCGGTGCCACCTTCCAGCTCTCGTCCGCGCGGATCCCCGCGGTCTCCGGGAGGAAGTCGAGCGTGCTGGTGCGGGCGATCTCCGCACGCCGCTCCGCGCGGCGGACGAGGAGCTCATCGCGCCGGGGGGTGAACCGGCGGTGCAGCTCGGCGACGAAGGCGAGTGCCGCGTCGGTCAGCACCTCCTCCTGCCGGGGCAGCGGCTCGGCGTCGACGGTGGCCAGCGGGGACGGCGCTGGTGCGGACATGAGCGGTCACTTCCTTCAGCGAGCTCGGCAGGGGCACTCGGTGCCAGGGGCCTTGAACTGCGGTCTCCGCACCCTGTTCAGGGCGAAGAGTGCTTCTGAACAGTGGATAGTAGTTATCGCATGGTGGAAGTTCAATGTTTTGTTGATGTCGAGATTCTCCGGGTCGACACAATGCGGCGCTCGGTGCCACCGTCCTCACTCCAGGTGTCCCAGATCCTCGGGAGTGTCGATGTCGTACGGCTCGGCCACATCCCCGCACTCCACGAGGCTGATCTCGGGCTCGTGCTTCCTCAGGTAGTCCCGCGCCCCGCGGTCACCCGAGGCGCTCGCGGCCACCGCGTCCCAGCGGGCCGCCCCGAAGAGCACCGGATGGCCACGACGGCCGTCGTACGCGGCCGACACGAGAGCCGACGACGAGTCACCGGCGGCGACCACCCGGGCGATCGCCGCCGCACCGATACCCGGCTGGTCCACCAGCGAGACGAGCACCGCGTCAGGGGCCCCCTCCGCGGTGCCCAGGGACGCCAGCCCGACGCGCAGCGAGGAGCCCATCCCCTCCTCCCAGTCCGCATTGACCGACACGACGCAGCCCGCGAGGTCGGCTTCCCGCTGCACCTGATCGGCCGCCGCGCCCAGGACGACGTGGACGGTGCGGCAGCCTCCGGCACGCAGGACGCGCACCGCGTTCTCCACCAGGGGGCGGCCCCGGTACTCCAGTAGCGCCTTGGGCTGGCCGCCGAGCCGCCGACCGCCGCCCGCGGCCAGCACCAGTCCCGCGACCTGCGGTTTCTCTGAGGTATGAGCCATGAACCCTGCTTACCTCATCAAAGAGCCCGATGGCCCGGCGGCGCTTCGGTGGCCTTGTATAAGGTGCCTTTCTGACAACGGAGTTCACCTTGGGGGACGTGAAAGGCCCGGGGGCGGCGTGCCTGGGCCGGTCGGAACCGTGGACGCGTATCCGGCCGGGGCCGCCGCTCGGCGCCGTGGGCACGGGCTGATCACCGTGAAGGGCTTCAGCCCGGAATCAGGCCCCGGCAACTACATCACGCTCGACCTCGCCGTCTGGCGCAAGCCGCTCGAAGTGGACACCTCGGGCTGATTCTCGTGCTCCCGAGTGGCGAAGCCCGCGTGTCATGGCGTTAACTTGCCCGCGACCCAAGACGTCTGACCATCGTTCGGCGGGTCATACACCGGACACCGGGACGTGCGAGGGGGAGTGCTGTGTTGCGGAGCGTGAGGCAGACGCGGGTGACAGGGAGCGGCGAGGATCCGAGGGTGGCGGAGCTGCGCTCCGCCGTCTCCCGGCTCCGCCGTGAACTGGCCGGCTATCCGGCCGAATTCGCGGATCGGGCCATCGCGGAGGACGAGCTCGCGGCGATGGCCGCGATGGTGGACGGCAGAGTGCCGGAAATCCGACGGCTGCGCCGCTCGCTGCTGCTCGTCGTCGGCTCGATCGGTTCGGTCAGCGCGCTCGCATCCGGGCTCGCCGCTGTGCGGCAGGCCGTCGAGCTCTTCGGCGAGCCCATCGGGCTGTACGGCGACGCGAGCGGCGGCCCCTGCGGGGGGCTGCGCGGCGGTCTGACCGGGGGCGCGTACGGCGGCGGTGCCTACGGCGCTGACGCGCCCTGCGATGGCGGGGCTTACGGCGGCGACGCGTCATACGGCGGCGCGTACGGACCCCGTTCGTACGGCGGCGGCATGGACGACGACCCCACGCGCTGACCGCGGCCCGCCTGGTCCGGATGTCGCCCCGTAACGCGGATTTCTCCGAACGCACACGGTAGTGACATGAGCGCGAAGCGTAGCCAAATTGGCGTGAACCTCGCTTGAGTCGGCCTCGGCGGGGCAAAAGACTTCTCCTGTGCCGGCGGCTGCTCCTGTTGGGGAGCATCCGTACGGGGGCCACGGCACATCCATCGCGTTCGCAAGGCAAGGAGAAGTCGGCATGGCCGACGGCATCGCCCGTGGCACCGGACACCCGATCACCCTGACCGACGGCACAACCACCCGTACCAGGGAGATGACCCCCGCCGATCTTGCGCCCGTCCAGGCGCTCCACCGGCGCTGCTCACCGGACAGCCGGGCCCGGCGCTATCACACCGGCAAACCCGAACTGTCCCGTGCCGGATGGCGGTTGCTGTGCGACCCGAGGCGCGGCACCACTCTTGTCACCACCGCGGGCCAGCACGCTGACCACATCATCGCCATGACCAACGTCATGCGCACCGACCGGAAGGGGGTGGGGGAGCTGGCCGTACTGATCGAGGACACCTGGCAGTTCAAGGGCCTCGGCACCGCCCTGGCCGCCCATGCCGCCGAAATCGCCCGCAGCCAGGGGCATCACACGCTGACGGCCACGGTCGCCGTCGACAACGCGCCGATGCTGCACGTACTGGAGAGCCTCGACGCGCCGCCGGCCCTCGCGGCCAACGGGCCGGTCATCGACGTCCGCATCCCCTTATGACGTGGTGGGTGTGCCCGCCGATCCGCGCAGAGCGATGAGACCCCACGCGGCCGCCGCGGTCAGCGCCACCCCGGCCATCAGCGCGACCATCGGCATCTCGGGTCGCCAGCCGAGCGTCATCCGGGTGCCGAGTGCGGTCGTGGCGAAGGCGATCCCCTCCGGGGCGTAGACCGGCACCCTCGCGGCGGCGGCCCGCAGCACCGCGCCCGACAGCAGCCCGATCACGGTCCAGATCGCGAGGTAGGGGAGCAGCGGCCCGGGCGCGACGCTGGGCAGCCCGTACTCCTCGGGTCCGATGCGGAACCGGGCACTCGCCCAGCCGAGTCCCACGCCGAGCACGGCCACGCCCACCACCCACAGGGCATGACGCCACAGCGGTCCCTGCCTGACCTCCTCGGCCCCCTTCAGGCCGTCCGGAATATTCGCATTGTCGTACCCGTGAGGGCTCAAGTCATCGCTCACGCACGGAAGGACGCCCCCGGTGTGCGTTTGGTTGTCCGTCGCGGACCGGGCGAAACGCGCCGGTTCGGTCGCGCCGGTGCCCCCGCAAGAGTGGACATAGATGCCTAAAGCTCGTATTCCGTGACACATGTGCCCGGTATTCGGTATCGCTTGTCCTTGCGTGCTCGGCAACCACCGAGTGCATGGGGCGGCCCGGCCCGGTCGGGGGTGGCCGCGTAACACTTCTCAAGGAGAGTCCATGGGTCCTGAATTCAGGACGAAGTCCTCGTACGGGCCGCTTCCGCGGCGCAGGGCGTGGGTGTCGGGCGGTGCCGTGGCTTCGCTGGCGCTCGTGGTGTCGGGCATCGCGGGTCCGGCGTTCGCCACCGCGGAGGCCGATGTTCCCGGGCTGAGCGCAGTCGGCGCCAGCGGGGACAGGTGCCGGCCGATGGTGAGCACCGACGGCATGATGGCCACGCTCGACTGGGGCGACTGCAACGGCCGCCCCGGCCCGGCCGGTCCGCGTGGTTCGACCGGACCCACCGGACCCACCGGCCCGACCGGGGCCACCGGGGCCACCGGGGCCACCGGGGCCACCGGGGCCACCGGTCCTACGGGGCCGACCGGTCCCACGGGGCCGGCCGGCGCCGACGGCACGGTTGCCATCACGTCGGACACCAGCGAGAGCCAGGCGTTCACGCTGCTCGGTGTCCAGACCCCGTTCGACTCGCCCTCGTGCCCCGCCGGCAGCGTGCCGATCTCCGGTGGGCTCGAGACCCAGAGCGGGGTGACGCTCATCGGCGAGAGCTACGCGAACGGTGACCACTGGACGGTGGAGGCGACGGCCACCGTCCTGCCCACCACGGTCACGGTGCAGGTCTGGTGCGCCTCCTAACCGGCGCGTGAGCAGCGGGCGGACCGGATGCCCTCTCGCGAAGGCCCGCCCGCACGGCTGCAACGGAGTCCCCGTCCCCGGACGGGGACTCCGGCCTGTCCGCGTCCAACGCACCAGCGCTGCCCGACCTGATCGGTACCGGTGGACCGGGCGCTTTCGCCCGGCGGGGACGGCGAGGCGCCGGGTGCGGGGCAGCCCTTACGCTGGAGGCGATGTCCATTCATGAACGCCCCACCCTCCGCGAACTCGCCGTCCAGGCCCTCTCCTCCGTCCAGCGCGGCTATGACCTGCTGGCGCCGAAGTTCGACGCGACGCCGTTCCGCACTCCCGAGCACATCCTCGACGAGGTGCTCCGGGCGGTCCGGCCGCTCGGCCCGTTCCGGGACGGGCTGGATGTCTGCTGTGGCACCGGCGCGGGAATCCGTGTGCTGCGGGAGGTGTGCGTCGGGCGGGTCGTCGGCGTCGACTTCAGCGCGGGCATGTTGTCCGAGGCTCGGAGCGCCTTCCCCGCGACGGACTGGATACGGGCCGATGTGCGGGCCATGCCCTTCACGCCGGTCTTCGATCTGGCCATGAGTTTCGGGGCGTTCGGGCACTTCCTGCCGAAGGAACGGCCCGGGCTGTTCGCGCAGGTGCACTCGGCGCTGCGGCCCGGCGGTCTCTTCGCCTTCCCGATCGGGGCGCCCGCGCGGCCCGGCAGTCGGCCGTACTGGGCGATGCTCGGCTTCGACGCGGCCATGCGGGTGCGCAACGCCGTGTGGTCGCCGCGGTTCGTGATGTACTACCGCACCTTTCCGCTCGGCGAAGTACGGGACGAGCTAGGCCGGGCCGGATTCGATGTGGAGCTGCGTCCGCTCGCGGGGCTGGGCCGACGGCACGACGGAAGCCCGCGTGCCGTGCTCCTGGTCGCCCGCAAGCGCCCGGACGGGACCTGAGCTGAGCGTCCAGATACGGTGCGCACTGTCTCTCACCCGTCCCAAGAGCTCAAGCCGGGCCTGTCCGGTCAGTGCACGGGCGATTTCCGCCGGGAGGTGGTCGATACCCGAGCGGGGCGCCCCCTCCCTGCAAGGGCCGGCACCGCCGTAGGGACCTGCCTGGTTGAACGCGGTGCACGGCCTTGCGCAACTCCGAGCAGGTCCTGCTGAACGGGGGCCGGCGATCGCGGCAGGTGCGCCGATGCCCCTGCCTTCAGCAGCAGCGGCAGATGAGCCGGTCAGGACAGGAGCGAACGGCCGGTGGGCGCCAGCCGCAGCATCCGAGGGGCTGCCGTCTGTCCACGCGTGAGGGCCGGCAGGATCTCGTCCCGTACGAGGGGTTGGGCCTGTACACGGGCGAGGTGCTGTCGGTACTCGCTCTCGTCCCGGTACGAGGCGAAGACCACGGCGACGTTCTCCCCGGTACGGATCGGCAGCCTGGGGAATGTGTTGTGTGCCGTCTCGGTGGTGAGGGCGGCGAGCGGGGCGGGGCCCGTCTCCCGGAGCGCGGGGAGGAGGCCTTCCCGGATCAGCGCGATGCCGTCGTGCCGCCCGGGCGGGAAGGACCACATGGTGGCGGACACGAATCGCTCCGGTGCCGGAGCACCGACCTGGGGCCGCTGGGACGGGAACACGGCGAAGCCGCTCGCGTCCGAGAGGGGGCACAGGAGGAGGACGTCGTCGGAATCGATCATGGTGGCGTTGGCCTGGGGGCCGTGCTCGGCCCAGACGGAGCCGCCGTAGAAGGCTGCCAGCGCGTGGTGACGCACCTCCATGTCCCGGAACCCCCGGAGCCAGACGAAGCGATCGGGGTCGTCAAGGTCCCGGAACTGGCCGAGTACGACCATCCCCACATCTTCCTGGGTCTCGACGAACTCCCTGTCGAACAGCTCGATGAGTTCGTCGCGCCGACCGGACCGCAGGGTGTACTGGCGAAGCTCGATCACGGCGGGGCGGGTGGCGGGCTCGGCAGTGGGCATGGCAGCTCCTGTTCGGTTCTTTTCCTTGCGGACGCGTCCTCCCGGCTCGTTCGGCCGGTGCCGGGTGCGAGCCGACGGTAGGCGAGCCGTGTGTCAGGTGCTGTCAGGGTTTCCGGGGAGAATGCGGCCATGTCTGCCGGTCGACTTCTGTCAGTACTGCTGTTGCTGCAATCCCGGGGCCGCATGTCCGCGCAAGGGCTCGCCGACGAGCTGGGCGTGTCCCTGCGCACCGCATATCGCGATCTGGCACGTCTGCAGGCCGCCGGGGTGCCGGTCTACGCGGAACCGGGCCGTGGAGGCGGATACCAGCTGGTCGACGGCTATCACACCCGCCTGACCGGGATGAGCGAGGGCGAGGCGCGGGCCCTGTTCTTCGCCGGGCTGCCCGGCCCCGCCGCCGACCTGGGGCTGGCGGCGGAGGTGGCGGCGGCGCGACTGAAGCTGCTGGCCGCCTTGCCGACGGGGCTACGCGACGAGGCCGCGCGGACCGCGGCGGTGTTCCACCTGGACGCGCCCGGCTGGTATCGGGAGCCCGAGCAGACCCCGTATCTGCCCCCGTTGGTCGACGCCGTACTCACCCGGCGTGCGGTGGACGTGCGCTACCGCCGCTGGCGCGCGCCGCAGGAGGTGCGTCGCCGCCTTCGCCCCTACGGCCTGGTGCTCAAGTCCGGTGTCTGGTACGTCGTGGCGGGCGTGAAGCAGCGGATCGCGACCTACCGGGTGACCCAAATCCTCGACGCAGCGGTGTGCGACGAGCGGTTCGACCGGCCGCAGGACTTCGACCTGGCCGCGCACTGGAGCTCCTACCTGGACGACTTCCACGCACGCCGCCATACCGGCACAGCCACCATCCGCCTGTCCCGGCGCGGACGCCGACGCCTGCCCGACAACGTCCCCCCGGAGGTGGTGCGAGCGGTCGAATCCACCGCGACCGCCGCCGACGACGAGGGATGGGTCGAGGCGGTCATCCCGATCGAGAGCACCGAACACGCCTGCGGCGAGTTGCTGCGGCTCGGTGTCGACGTCGAGGTCGTCGCGCCGGCCGAACTGCGCCAGGCCATGGCCGCCGTGGTGGGCGTACTCGCCAGAGCGTACGGATCCGACCGTGCGGTACAGGAGATCGGCTCAGGCGATGGGACGAGCGTCCCATGCCCTCTGAGGAGCTGACGGCACGTCTTTTCCGAGAACGACATGAGTGGTCCCGCCCCGTGGGGTGGGTAGCTCGGCCCAGTGGGTCACGGTTTCCGCACCAGCCCTCCTCAGATCGATCCCGCGGACGACCTCGCCGGCGTTGTCCTACAGCAGCGGTCGAGTCGCGTATCCCCATCAGCGGTCGAGTCGTCACGGGCTCCGGGTGGCCAAGTCCCGTAAGCCATCCAGCGGCTCACCCCTTGCAGCCATGCGCCCGGAGCCCCTGGGCCCTCCGATCCCACGAAGGACCGGTCGGACCCGTGTCCAGAAAGGTGGGACAGCCCTTGGCGCCGGATCAGCCCTGCGGCGGCGACGAGGTCTTCGCCAGGGCCTCGGACAACTCCTGCGCGACCGTCTGGAGGACGGGGACGATCTTCTCGGTCGCCTCGTCGGTCACCCGGCCCGCGGGGCCCGAAATCGAGATCGCGGCGGCCGTGGGCGAATCGGGCACCGATACGGCCAGGCAGCGCACACCGATCTCCTGCTCGTTGTCGTCCACGGCGTAACCGGTGCGGCGGACCTGCTCGAGCGCGGCCAGGAAGGCGTCAGGTGTGGTGATGGTCTTCTCGGTGGCGGCCGGCATCCCGGTTCTGGCCAGCAGGGCGCGCACCTCCTCCGGCGGGGTGTGGGCGAGCAGGGCCTTTCCCACCCCGGTCGAGTGCGGCAGCACCCGCCGGCCGACCTCGGTGAACATCCGCATGGAGTGCTTCGACGGTACCTGCGCGACGTACACGATCTCGTCCCCGTCGAGCAACGCCATATTGGCGGTCTCGCCCGTCTCCTCGACCAGGCGTGCGAGGTACGGTCGGGCCCAGGTGCCGAGCAGCCGCGCGGACGACTCGCCGAGCCGGATCAGCCGGGGGCCCAGGGCATAGCGCCGGTTCGGCTGCTGGCGCACATAGCCGCAGGCCACGAGAGTGCGCATCAGCCGGTGGATGGTGGGCAGCGGGAGTCCGCTGCTGGCGGAGAGCTCGCTCAGTCCGACCTCGCCCCCGGCGTCCGCCATCCGCTCCAGGAGGTCGAAGGCGCGCTCGAGTGACTGGACGCCGCCACCACTGCTCGTGGCGGGCTTGGCCGCATCGGCGGCGGCCGATGTGCTGCTGGCGCTGGACGTCGGCACGGCAACGGTCCTTTCAGGCGGCGGGCGAGTTGTCAGCCTATCGGGCGGCCTTGATTTTTCCCTGCGAAATCATATTTCCGCTGACCGGAAGTATCAAGGTGCCGGGCGGGCTGGGGGTGAGGTCTTGACGGAGCCGGGCCCTGGGTGAAGACTTCTTCAACAGATCGTTGAAATTCTGTTCTGCGAAGGAGGCGCGGGTGGCCGACGTGCACCTGGTGCTGCGCTCGACACGGGTCATCACCCCCGAGGGGACCCGGGCCGCGTCCATCGCCGTGTGCGGCGAGGAGATCGCCGCCGTGCTGCCGTACGACGCCGAGGTCCCGGCCGGGGCGCGCCTGGAGGACTTCGGGGACGATGTCGTGCTCCCCGGACTCGTCGACACGCACGTCCATGTGAACGACCCGGGCCGCACCGAGTGGGAGGGCTTCTGGACCGCCACCCGGGCCGCCGCCGCGGGCGGTATCACCACGCTGGTGGACATGCCGCTCAACTCCCTCCCGCCCACCACCACCGTCGATCACCTGCGGACCAAGCAGCGTACGGCAGAGCCCAAGGTCCACGTGGACACCGGCTTCTGGGGCGGCGCCATCCCGGACAATGCCGCCGATCTGCGCCCCCTGCACGACGCCGGGGTGTTCGGCTTCAAGTGCTTCCTGTCCCCTTCGGGTGTCGAGGAGTTCCCTGAGCTCGACCAGGATCAGCTCGCCCGGTCCCTGGCGGTGATCGCGGGCTTCGACGGCCTGCTGATCGTGCACGCCGAGGACCCGCACCACCTCGCGGCGGCGCCCCAGTGCAGCGGCCCCGCGTATGCCGACTTCCTCGCCTCCCGCCCGCGCGACGCCGAGAACACCGCGATCGGGCTGCTGATCGAGCAGGCCCGACGGCTGAACGCACGCGTCCACGTGCTGCACCTGTCCTCCGCCGACGCGCTGCCGCTGATCGCGAAGGCCAAAGCCGAGGGCGTGCGGATCACCGTCGAGTCCTGCCCGCACTTCCTCAGTCTCACCGCCGAGGAAGTCCCCGACGGAGCCACCGAGTTCAAGTGCTGCCCGCCCATCCGCGAGGCCGCCAACCAGGACGTGCTCTGGCAGGGTCTGGCGGACGGCACGATCGACTGCATCGTCTCCGACCACTCGCCCTGCACCACCGACCTGAAGACACCCGACTTCGGCTCCGCCTGGGGCGGCATCTCCTCCCTCCAACTCGGCCTCCCCGCCATCTGGACCGAGGCCCGCAGGCGTGGTCACACCCTGGAGGACGTGGTGCGCTGGATGTCCTCGGCTCCGGCGCGCCTCGCCGGACTCGACCGCAAGGGCGCCATCGCGCCGGGCCGCGACGCCGACTTCGCCGTGATCGCGCCCGATGAGACCTTCACCGTCGACCCCGCGGAGCTCCACCACCGCAACCAGGTCACCGCCTACGCGGGTAAGACCCTGCACGGTGCCGTGAAGTCGACATGGCTGCGCGGCACGCGGATCGTGGAGAACGGAACCCTTGCCGAGCCGTCCGGCCGGCTGATCGAAAGGAGCGCCTGAGACAGTGGCGATACCGTCCTACACCGGCGACGCGAACCCCTACGGCGGCGGAGACCCGTACGCCGACTACCGTACGCCCCGTTCCTCGGGCTTCCCGTTCAGCCAGTACGCCGACCTCGCCGACCGCAGCCTCGGCGCGGGCGTCATCGCCGCCAACGACGAGTTCTTCGCCGAGCGTGAGAACCTGCTGAAGCCCGGAGCCGCCGCGTTCGACCCCGAACACTTCGGCCACAAGGGCAAGATCATGGACGGCTGGGAGACCCGCCGCCGCCGCGGCGCGGGTGCCGATGAGCCGCACCCCACCGACGCCGACCACGACTGGGCCCTGATCCGGCTCGGCGCACCCGGTGTCGTACGCGGAATCGTCGTCGACACCGCCCACTTCCGGGGCAACTACCCGCAGTCCGTGTCCGTCGAAGCGGCCTGCGTACCCGGCTCACCGTCCCCCGAGACCCTGCTCGGCGACGACATCACCTGGACCACCCTCGTCCCGCGCACCCCCGTCGGCGGCCACGCGGCCAACGGCTTCGCCATCGACGTCGAGCGGCGCTTCACCCACCTGCGCCTCAACCAGCATCCGGACGGCGGCGTCGCCCGGCTGCGGGTGTACGGAGAGGTCGCCCCGGATCCCGAGTGGCTGAGCGTGCTCGGCACCTTCGACGTCGTGGCGCTGGAGAACGGCGGACAGGTCGAGGACGCGTCCGACCGCTTCTACTCCCCGGCCACCAACACCATCCAGCCGGGCAGGTCCAGGAAGATGGACGACGGCTGGGAGACGCGTCGGCGCCGCGACAAGGGCAACGACTGGATCCGCTACCGGCTGGTCGAGCAGTCCGAGATCCGCGCGGTCGAGATCGACACCGCGTACCTCAAGGGCAACAGCGCGGGCTGGGCGGAGCTCTCCGTACGCGACGGCGGATCGGGAGAGTGGACCCGCCTGCTCCCGCGCACCCGCCTCCAGCCCGACACCAACCACCGCTTCGTGCTGGACACCCCGGCCGTCGGCACACACGTCCGCATCGACATCTTCCCGGACGGAGGCATCTCGCGGCTGCGGCTCTTCGGCTCCCTCACGGAGCAGGGCGCGGCAGGTCTGGCCGCCCGCCACGAAGAGCTCGGCGGCGCCGGCTGACCCGGCTGTGACCGACTGACCGACTGACCGGGAGAGCGGGAGAGCGGGGCGCCTCAGGAGTGCTGCTCGCGGTGGCGGCCCGCGATGCCGAGTACCGCGATGCCCAGGGCCGCCACCACGATGTGCGCGTACAGCTCCCTGCCTTCCAGGAAGCCGATGGGATCGATGATCCAGCGGGTGAAGCCCATGATCGAGAACCAGCCACCGGTCAGCTCGCGCAGCACCCCGCAGACCCCGGTCACGAGCAGGACCATCCCGATGAACTCCAGCAGCTTCTTCATGTTCCGATCGTCGCCCCGGCCGGCCGTCCGGGGCCTCGGGCATCGGCATGCAGCGAGGTGACCAAAGTCTGAGATCGCGCAACTTTGGTAGCGCGGGTCGGTCAGGAGGCGCTTCCGGGGCCGCCCCTGCGTAGATTTGCGGTGTGATGCGTACGGAATACCCCTGGCTGCTGCCGTCGGCCCTGGCCGACCCGCTGGACCAGGAGCTTCCGGGCGACCGGGGCCAGGAGAGGCCCCGGCGTACCGTCCGTGACTGGGTCGTGGACACCTGCGCCTTTCTGTTCGCCGCCCTGATCGGGCTGCTCGCGCTGGAGGCGAGCGCGAAGGCCGGCAACGGCGAGGGTGTGCTGCTCGCCGACCAGCTCGTCGGCGCGCTCGCGTGCTGCGCGGTATGGCTGAGGCGGCGCTGGCCGGTCGGGCTCGCGGTGGCGCTGATCCTGGTCACGATCCCCGTGCCCGTCGCGGGCGGGGCGCTGCTGGTCAGCCTGTTCAGCCTGGCCGTGCACCGGCCGTTCCGCCCGGTTGCCCTGGTCGGCGGGCTGGCGCTGGCTTCCGCCGTCGTACAGCCGCTCGTCCGGCCCGAACCGGACACCTCCACGCCGGTGGCGATGGTCGCCGGGATCGTCTTCGTGCTGCTGGTGATCGGCTGGGGCATGCTCGTACGCGCGCGCCGCCAGCTCCTCGTCGCGCTGCGCGAGCGGGCGCACCGGGCCGAGACCGAAGCGGAGCTGCGTGCCCAGCAGGCGCAGCGGCTCGCGCGCGAGGCGATCGCCCGCGAGATGCACGACGTGCTCGCCCATCGGCTGACCCTGCTGTCCGTCCACGCGGGCGCGCTGGAGTTCAGGCCCGACGCGCCGCCGGCCGAGATCGCCCGTGCCGCCGGGGTCATCCGCGACAGCTCGCACGAGGCGCTCCAGGACCTGCGGGAGATCATCGGTGTGCTGCGCGCGCCGGGCGCGGGTGACGGCGAGGACGGGCACCGCCCGCAACCCACGCTGGCCAGCCTGGAGACCCTGGTGGCCGAGTCCCGCGAGGCCGGGATGCGGGTCACGCTCGACAACCGTGTCGCCGACCCCGCTGCGGCGCCCGCCGCCACCGGCCGGACCGTCTACCGCATCGCCCAGGAAGGCCTGACCAACGCGCGCAAGCACGCCCCCGGCGCCGAGGTCATCCTCACCGTGGGCGGCGGACCGGGCCGGGGGCTCACCGTGGAGGTGCGCAATCCGGCCACGGCCGAAGGGCCGGCCAGCGACGTGCCGGGCTCCGGACAGGGCCTGATCGGACTCACCGAACGCGCCACGCTCGCGGGCGGCAGGCTGGAACACGGACGGACGGACGACGGAGGGTTCCTGGTCCGTTCCTGGCTACCGTGGCCGTCATGACCCCGGCAGCCGCTACTCGCCCCACTCGTTTGCTCATCGTCGACGACGACCCGCTGGTCCGTGCCGGACTCACCCTGATGCTCGGGGGAGCCGACGACATCGACATCGTGGGCGAGGCCGCCGACGGCTCCGAAGCCCTCGCACTGGCCCGGCGGCTGCGGCCCGATGTCGTCCTGATGGACATCCGGATGCCCGTGCTGGACGGCCTCTCGGCCACTGAGCAGCTACGTGCCGCCGCGAAAGCCCCCGAAGTCATCGTCCTGACCACCTTCCACGCCGACGAACAGGTGGTGCGGGCGCTGCGGGCAGGGGCCGCCGGGTTCGTCCTCAAGGACACCCCGCCCGCCGCGATCGTCGCCGCCGTGCGCCGTGTGGCGGCCGGCGACCCGGTGCTGTCGCCCGCCGTCACCCGCCAGTTGATGACCCAGGTCGCGGGCGCGGCCCCCGACGGCCGCACCGGCCGGGCCCGCGCCCGTATCGGCCTGCTCGCCGAACGGGAACGCGAGGTCGCCGTGGCCGTCGGCCGTGGTCAGTCCAACGCGGAGATCGCGGCCGGGCTCTATATGAGCGTGCCGACCGTGAAGACCCATGTGTCGCGGATCCTTGCCAAACTCAACCTCAACAACCGTGTGCAGATAGCCCTGTTGGTCCATGACGCCGGGCTCCTGGACGGGGAGGAAGCGCAGGAGGGGGGAGCGTAGGCTGGGATCATGGCCGTCATGGATTTAGGGGAGTACGGGGCGGACTTCACCGCCGATCCGTATCCGTATTACGCGAAGCTGCGCGAGGCAGGACCCGTCCACGAGGTGGTCTCGCCGTACGGCGACCGCGTCTGGCTGGTCGTCGGATACGAGGAGGCGCGGGCCGCCCTCGCCGACCCCCGGCTGTCGAAATCCCCCGGGACGGTCGGCCTGACGATGCTGGACGAGGAACTCATCGGCCCGAATCTGCTGGTGCTCGATCCGCCGGACCACACCCGGCTGCGCAGGCTCGTCGCCCGTGAGTTCACCATGCGCCGCGTCGAGGAGCTGCGCCCGCGCGTCCAGCGGATCACCGACGAACTGATCGACACGATGCTCCCGGCCGGGCAGGGCGATCTCGTCGAGGCGCTCGCCTTCCCCCTGCCCATCACCGTCATCTGCGAACTTCTCGGCGTCCCCGTCGCCGACCGCGACCGTTTCCGCGCCTGGTCCACCGAGGTCGTGGCGCCGACCAGTGAGGAAGCCGCGCAGACCGCCATCGAGGAGCTCGCCGGGTATCTCCGCGAACTCATCGAGGACAAGCGCAGCGCCGGGCCCGCGGACGACCTGCTGTCGGCTCTGCTGCGCACCCGGGCGGAGGACGGGGACCGGTTGTCCGCCGCCGAACTGCGGGCCATGGCCTATCTGCTGCTCATCGCGGGCCATGAGACCACCGTCAACCTGATCTCCAACGGTGTACGTGCCCTGCTCGGGCATCCGGACCAGCTGGCCGCACTGCGCGCCGACTTCGGGCTGATGGACGGCGCCATCGATGAAATGCTCCGCTACGAGGGTCCGGTGGAGAACGCGACACTGCGCTTCACCACGGAACCGGTCCGCTACGGAGGCACGGTCATCCCCGCGGGTGAGGTCGTCCGGGTCGGGCTGGCGGCGGCGGACCGCGATCCGGACCGCTTCCCGGGCCCTGACACCTTCGACATCCGCCGCGCGGAGAACTCGGGGAAGAGTCCGGGCCATCTCGCCTTCGGCCACGGTATCCACTACTGCCTGGGTGCCCCACTGGCCCGGCTGGAGGCCGGGATCGCGATCCGCACCCTGCTGGAACGCTGCCCTGCCCTCGCACTGGATCCCGGTGCCGGGCCGCTGAAGTGGCTGCCCGGCATCCTGATGCGCGGAGTACGCCGGCTGCCCGTCGTGTGGTGACGGGCAGTCGCGGCCCGGACCGGACAGGATCCGACGCCGCGGGTCGATCCCCAAAGATCGCCCGGACAGGCCCTCGTGGGGGCGGGGTCACAGGCCCGGGATCTCCTCCATCCGCACCGGTCTGCGCTCCCGCCGCGACAGCTCGCACGCCTCGGCGATGCGTAGCGCCTCCAGCGCCTCCCGGCCGTCGCACGGATTGTCGGCCCCGCCGATGGCCACCTGGATGAAGGCCCCCAACTCGGCCTCGTATGCGGGGGCAAAGCGTTCCAGGAACCCCGTCCAGGGCTTGTCGGCGGCCGGCGGGCCCTTGGGTTCCGTGGAGGAGATGGGCGTACGGTCGTCCAGGCCCACCACGACCGTGTCGGACTCCCCGGACAGCTCCATGCGCACGTCGTAGCCCGCGCCGTTGAAGCGTGTGGCGGTGGCGGACACGAGGGTGCCGTCGTCCAGGGTCAGCACCGCGGCGGCCGTGCCGACATCACCCGCCGCGCGGAACACGGCATCCCCGGCGTCCGAGCCCGTGGCGTACACCTCCACGACCTCGTGACCGGTGATCCAGCGCAGCATGTCGAAATCGTGGACCAGGCAGTCGCGGTAGAGCCCACCGGACAGCGGCAGATACTCCGCGGGCGGCGGCGCTGGGTCCGCGGTGATGGCGCGGATCGTGTGCAGCCGGCCGAGCTGTCCCGAGCGCACCAGCTCGCGGGCCTTGCCGAAGCCCGCGTCGAAGCGGCGCATGAACCCGAGCTGGAGCACGGTGCCCGCGGCGGCCACCTCGCGCAGCGCCCCCAGGGTCCCCGGCAGATCCACGGAGATCGGTTTCTCACAGAAGGCGGGCAGCCCGGCGCGGGCGGCCCGGCCGATCAGATCGGCGTGGGAGGCGGTGGTGGAGGCGATCACCACGGCGTCGACACCCCATTTGAAGATCTCGTCGACGGAGGGTGCCGCGGTCGCGTCGATACGGGTGGCGACCGCGCGCGCCCGCTGGGCGTCGGTGTCCGCGACCACCAGGGCGCCGACCTCGCGATGACGGCTGAGGACACCCGCATGGAACGTGCCGATACGTCCGGTTCCGATGAGTCCGATGCGCATGGCCCCAAGGTGGGGGCCGCCCCGGGGCCATGTCAAGCATTTGTCCTGACAATCGAACGACACAACTTCCGGTCAACAGGACCTGCGACTACGCTCGCAGCGTGCCCAAGCAGCCGAGAGAGCCAAGAGAGCCCAAAGACGCGCCGGACGCCACCGTGGCCCTCCAGCTCGGGGTGGACCGCACCAGCCCCGTCCCGCTCTACTTCCAGCTGTCCCAGCAGCTCGAAGCGGCCATCGAACGCGGCACGCTTTCCCCGGGAAGCCTGCTCGGCAACGAGATCGAGCTCGCGGGCCGGCTCGGTCTGTCCAGGCCCACCGTCCGCCAGGCCATCCAGTCGCTGGTCGACAAGGGCCTCCTGGTGCGCCGCCGCGGTGTCGGCACCCAGGTCGTGCACAGCCAGGTCAGGCGGCCCCTGGAGCTGAGCAGCCTCTATGACGACCTCGAGGCGGCTGGTCGGCGCCCGGCCACGGCCGTGCTGCGCAATGCCCTCGAACCGGCCCCCGCGGAGGTCGCCGCCGCCCTCGGCATACCCGAGGGGAGCGAGGTCCATCTGGTGGAGCGGCTGCGGTACGCGCACGGGGAGCCGATGGCGTATCTGTGCAACCACCTGCCGGCCGGGCTGCTGCCGCTCGACACCGACCAGCTCGAGGCCACCGGGCTCTACCGGATGATGCGGGCGGCCGGGATCACCCTCCACAGCGCCCGCCAGTCGGTCGGGGCGCGGGCCGCCACCCCCGACGAGGCCGGGCAGCTCGCCGAGGAGCCCGGCGCGCCATTGCTGACCATGCAGCGCACCACGTACGACGACACCGGGCGTGCGGTGGAGTTCGGCTCGCATGTGTACAGGGCGTCGCGCTACGCCTTCGATTTCCAGCTCCTCGCACGCCCGTAGTCCCGATCCGGGGGCTCAGGGATACTGACCCCTGGAGTTCGGCAAGCGGGGACGACGAGCGGAACAGCGGAACAAGAGAGGCGCGGTGTCGTGACAAGGGTTCGGACAGGGGTGCGCGTGCTCGGCGCGGTGCTGGCGGCGGCGCTCGGCGTCTCGCTCGCGGGATGCAGCGCGACCGGTGGCAAGCGTGCTGAGGACGCCCGCAAGCAGGCGGCGGCCGAGGGGCGTGCCGCCGTCACCACGCCGCGCTGGACCTTCGCGATGGTCACCCACTCCGGAGCGGGCGACACCTTCTGGGACATCGTCCAGAACGGCGCCAAGCAGGCCGCCGTCAAGGACAACATCAACTTCCTCTACGCCAACAGCGACGAGGCGCAGCAGCAGGCGCAGCTCGTCGACTCCTACATCGACAAGAAGGTCGACGGCCTCATCGTCACGCTCGCCAAGCCCGAGGCGATGAAGGCCGTGGTCGCCAAGGCGGTCAAGGCCGGGATCCCGGTGATCACCGTGAATTCCGGCGCCGAGCAGTCCAAGGTCTACGGCGCACTCACACACATCGGCCAGGACGAGACCATCGCCGGTGAGGCCGTCGGCGACGAGCTGGACGAGCGCGGCCGCAAGAAGGCCCTGTGCGTGGTGCACGAGCAGGGCAACGTCGGCCACGAACAGCGCTGCGCCGGGGCGAAGAAGACCTTCGGCGGGACGATGGAGAACCTGTATGTCGACGGCACCAACATGCCCGACGTCCAGGCCTCCATCGAGGCCAAGCTCCAGACCGACAAGTCCATCGACGCGGTCGTCACCCTGGGCGCTCCCTTCGCCGACGCCGCCGTCCAGGCCGTGCAGTCAGCGGGGAGCGAGGCCGAGGTCGACACCTTCGACCTGAACGCCAAGGTCGCCACGGCGCTTGAGGACGGGAAGCTCGGCTTCGCCGTCGACCAGCAGCCGTATCTCCAGGGCTACCAGGCCGTCGACCTGCTGTGGCTCTACCGCTACAACGCCGATGTGCTCGGCGGCGGACGGCCCGTACTCACCGGACCGCAGATCATCACCGGTGCGGACGCCGCCAAGCTGAAGGACTTCGCGGAGCGGGGGACTCGATGAGCGCGACCGCGCCACCCGATCACGAGCGCCCGCGGGAGCCCGGTCCCGCCGCTACCGCCGACGAGCGGCTGCTGCACACCTCGCCGCTGAAGAAGCTGCTCGGCAGGCCCGAACTCGGCGCCGTCGTGGGCGCCGCCGCGGTGTTCCTCTTCTTCTCCCTCGTCGCCGACGGCTTCCTGCGGGCCTCCAGCCTCGGCACGGTGCTCTACGCGTCCTCGATCATCGGCATCATGGCCGTGCCCGTCGCGCTGCTGATGATCGGCGGCGAGTTCGACCTCTCGGCCGGTGTGCTGGTGACCAGCTCCGCGCTGATCTCCTCGATGTTCGCTTACCAGATGACGGCGAACGTCTGGGTCGGGGTGCTGGTCTCACTGCTCGTCACCCTGGCCATCGGGGTCTTCAACGGGCTCATGCTGACCCGTACCAAGCTGCCGAGCTTCATCATCACGCTCGGTACCTTCCTGATGCTCACCGGCCTCAACCTCGGCTTCACCAAGCTGATCAGTGGCACGGTCTCCACGAAGACGATCGCGGACATGGAGGGCTTCGCCTCCGCCAAGGCGCTGTTCGCCTCGCAGCTCACCATCGGCGGTGTCGACCTCAAGGTCACCATCCTGTGGTGGCTCGCCCTGGTCGCCGTGGCCACCTGGATCCTGCTGCGCACCCGCTTCGGCAACTGGATCTTCGCGGCCGGCGGGGGCGCCCTGGCGGCCCGTGCGGTGGGCGTACCGGTCGGCAGGACCAAGGTCGGGCTGTACATGGGCGTGGCGTTCTGCGCCTGGATCTCCGGCCAGCACCTCCTGTTCTCGTTCGACGTCGTGCAGTCCGGCGAAGGCGTGGGCAACGAGCTGATCTACATCATCGCGGCCGTGATCGGCGGCTGTCTGATCACCGGCGGCTACGGCTCGGCGATCGGCTCAGCGGTGGGTGCGTTCATCTTCGGCATGACCAGCAAGGGCATCGTGTACGCGGAGTGGAACCCGGACTGGTTCACGTTCTTCCTCGGAGCGATGCTTCTCCTGGCGACCCTGCTGAACTCCTGGGTCCGCAAGCGAGCGGAGGCGACCGCATGACCGCCCGGACCGCCCTCGTGGAACTCCACGACGTCAGCAAGTACTACGGGAACATCCGCGCGCTCGAAGCGGTCTCGCTGGAGGTCCACGCGGGAGAGATCAGCTGTGTACTCGGCGACAACGGCGCCGGGAAGTCCACCTTGATCAAGATCATCGCCGGCCTGCACCGGCACGACTCCGGAACCTTCGCGATCGAGGGCGAGGAAACCACCCTCGGCTCCCCGCGCGAGGCGCTCGACCGGGGGATCGCCACCGTCTATCAGGACCTCGCCGTCGTCCCGCTGATGCCGGTCTGGCGCAACTTCTTCCTCGGTTCCGAGCCGACCAGGGGCAGCGGCCCGTTCAAGCGCCTCGACGTGCGGCGGATGCGTGAGACCACCCGCTCCGAGCTGCTGCGTATGGGCATCGACCTGCGTGACGTGGACCAGCCCATCGGCACCCTCTCCGGTGGTGAGCGGCAGTGCGTCGCGATCGCCAGGGCCGTCTACTTCGGGGCCAAGGTGCTGGTCCTGGACGAACCCACGGCGGCTCTCGGCGTCAAGCAGTCCGGCGTCGTGCTCAAGTACGTGGCGGCCGCCCGCGACGCGGGCCTCGGCGTCGTACTGATCACACACAACCCCCACCACGCCTATCTCGTCGGCGACCGGTTCGTGCTGCTGAAGCGCGGCACGATGGTGGGCAGTCACGACAAGCGCGAGATCACTCTGGACGAGCTCACCCGCCAGATGGCCGGCGGCAGCGAGCTCGACGACCTCCGCCACGAACTGGAGCGGGCGCCTGCGCCCAGGCATCTGGGCGGGCACGACGGCTCTCGTAAGTCCTGACGGAACGCGGCTCGTGGAAGCGTGGCAGGAAGCCGGTGTGCATCCGGTCCGAAGCCACTGCGCAGTCGGCCCGCAGCCGGTCCGAAGCCCGGGGGAGTCGCAGCGATCATGTCGTGGAGGCTTCCCGCCCGCCATGGCTCGGCTCCGGCGTACCCAGCCGCCGGGCCAGCCAGGGCTCGCGTGCCAGGACCGCCCCCGCCGTGATGCCGAGGGCGATGGCGACACAGAGCACGATCAGCCAAGACAGCATCGCGAACACCGGCCCCAGGGCCCCGTACTCCTCCAGGCTGCGGTTCAGCGCCCGGGGCATGTAGTAGCGGCTGGCGATCGACAGCGCCGTGGTGACGGCACCGGTCAGTACCGCGCCCGGCAGCAGCGGGAGCCAGCTGACGAGGCCGCCGAGCAGCAGGTGCTGCGACCACCACCACAGCAGGATCTGGGTGAGCAGGGTGACGGGGAGGGCCAGCCAGAGCCCGGTGCCGAAGCCCTCGCGTACCGGACCCTGCACGATCAGCACGGCCAGCCATACTCCGATCCAGGCCACCCAGCGCCATGGGGCGATCTTGACGCCCGTGCGCGGGATCAGCCAGGCCCGCTTGCACAGGCGCTGCATCGCGCGGCTGCACGCGGTGGCGGAGAGCAGCACGATCAGCGCGCCGATGACACCGGTCGCCTGGCGCAGGCCGTCGTCGTTCGCGGATCTGTACACATGCTCGAGCTGCTTCTGTGCCGGGCCGGTGAGCCCGAAGATCGCCTGTACCGAGCTGATGAGCTGATTGCGTACGGCTGAGGGCGCGAACGATCCCACGACGAAGAGCAGGGGGATCGCAGTCAGGAAGCACTGCGCCGCGAGCCGAGTGGCGGAGTCGAAGATGTTCACCGCGACCATACGGGCCGTCAGCCGCGTCATGACGGGGAAGCGCGCCTCGATCCGTGAGACCAGGGCGCGCAGGGACTCCCCGTACGCATGGAACCGGGCCGTCCACCACGCCGGGTGGGGGAAGCCCGCCCCGCGCCGCGGGGCGCTGCTTCCCGGGGGCATGGCTGCTCCTTCCCTGGGTCCAGGGTGGGGGACCGGGCCGGCAACGGCATCTCGGACCATGCGGCCCTGCTTTGCGGGGGCCATCGACCAGGGGTGACGATGAACGGGCGGGCCGATCGGACACAGAGAGGAGCGCCATGGTCCTCGACCTGCTCCTCATCGGCATCGGTATCACCCTCGATCCGCTGCCGATCATGGCCTTCGTCCTGGTGCTGTCGGCGCACAAAGGGATCTGGAAGGGCCTGGTCTTCCTGCTCGCCTGGCTGGCCAGCCTGGTCGCGGTGATCGCCGCCGTGCTGCTGGTCACCGGAGGACAGCCGCCACCGCCGAGGTCCCCGCCCTCGACCACGGGGCTCGCGATCAAGCTCGCCATCGGCGTCGGACTCGTCCTCTACAGCGTCCATCGGCAGCGCAGACATGGCGCCGAGCGGCCCCGGAAGAAGCAGTCGTCGTCCATGACGTCCAGGCTGGACCACGCCTCGCCGTGGTCCGTGGCCGGTCTTGCCTTCTTCCTGCAGCCCTGGGGCCTGGTCGCGGCGGCGGCGACCGTGGTCATCGAGGCCGACCTGTCCCATGTCGGCACGTATCTGATCCTGTTCGGCTTCTGCCTGCTCGCCAGCGCGAGCCTGCTGGCCGCCGAGCTGTACATGATCTTCGCACCCGAGGCCGCCGGGGTCCGCCTGAAGCGGCTTCGGGCCTGGCTCCAGCGGCACCAGGAGCCGGCCATCGTCTTCGGCTGTCTGCTGCTGGGGCTGTGGCTGACCGGCAACAGCATCTACCAGTTGACGAGCTGATCCCCGCCCGGACGGGGCCCGGGCCACCGCCTTGACCAGCGCCGCTGGCCGAAATGCGAAGCGTGCGGCCGAGTGCTGCAATGGCAAGCAGGGTGCCCCCCAGGACCGCCGGCGCGTTGGCAAGGAGTGGTCATGATCGATGACGTCGAAGAAATGGGACCCGTCGACTATCTGGTCGTGGAATTCCCCGGCAACCGTATGACGGGCGAGGGCCTTCCCCTGCTCATCGATCTGGCCGATCGCCAGATCATTCGCATTCTCGATCTGTTGTTCGTCAGCAAGGGTGCCGACGGATCCCTCACCGTCCTGGAGCTGTCCGACATCGACGGCGATGTGGATCTGACGGTGTTCGAGGGCGTCTCGTCGGGTCTGCTCGGCGAGGACGATCTGGGCGAGGCGGGAGCGGCCATCGAGCCGGGCAACTCCGCCGCCATCCTCGTGTACGAGAACACCTGGGCGGCACCACTCGCCCGGGCGATGCGGCGCAGCGGCGCCCAGCTGGTGGCGGGAGGACGTATTCCGGTCCAGGCCCTGCTCGCCTCGCTCGACGCGATCGAAGGCGACATGTCCGGGCAGGAAACCTCAGCGGCCTGATCACCGCACCTTCGCATCCACCGGGAGAAGAACATGCCAGGTCTCATCCGCGGTGTCGCCCGTACCGCCGTGATCGCGGGTACCGCCACGGCCGTGTCCAACCGTGTCTCGCGGCGCCAGCAGGGCCGCTGGGCACAGCAGGGTGAACAGCAACAGCAACAGCAACAGCAACAGCAGCAACAGCAGGAGCCGCAAGCCGGACCTCCGCCGACCGCGCTCACGCCCGATGACGAGCTGAGCAGCAAGATCGACAAGCTCAAGGAACTCGGCGAGCTGAAGGCCCAGGGCCTGCTCACCGAGGAGGAGTTCGCGGCCGAGAAGCAGAAAGTCCTCGCCTGACATCTGAACTCGAGCAGTTCGCACAACTCCAACAGCTCGGGGGGCCGGGAAGGGACGACCCCCATGACACAGCCGCGGCCCAGGGCTGCCGCCTCCGCCGGCGGCGCCCAGCCGGAGGAGGCGGACCGGCTGCGGGAGCTGCTGCGCACCCCGAGCTATCGCAAGACGCTGGTGTTCTCCGCACTGCTCGGCATCCCGGTGTCGCTCGTCGCGTTCTGGTTCCTCGTGGCGCTGCACGAGCTGGAACACCTCGTGTGGGACACGCTCCCGGAGGCACTCGGCTGGGCCATGCCGCCCTGGTGGTGGCCGCTGGTGCTGCTTCCGATCGCCGGTCTCGTCGTGGCATGGGTCGTCCTCCGGCTGCCGGGCGCGGGCGGCCATATCCCCGCGTACGGGCTCCAGCCGGGCGGCTCGACCTCCAAGGCGCTGCCGGGCGTGGTCATCGCGGCGGTGGCGAGCCTGCCGCTGGGCGCGACCCTCGGGCCCGAGGCTCCGCTGATCGCCCTGGGCGGTGGTCTCGCCCTGCTGTTCAGGGAACTCACCCGCGCACCCGCCACACCACAGAGCACCGCCCTGCTCGGGGCGGCCGGTGCCGCCGCCGCCATCGCGGCGATCTTCGGCAACCCGGTCATCGGGGCCGTGCTGCTGATGGAGGTCATCGGGGTCGGCGGCCCGCAGCTCTTCGCGATCATGCTTCCCGCACTGCTCTCCAGTGGGGTGGGCGCCCTGGTGTTCACGGGCTTCGGGCGCTGGACCGGTCTCGACACGGCGAGTCTGCGGCTGAAGGTGTCCGGCCCGTTCCCGCACCTGGACGCCGGGGACGTGCTCTGGGCGCTGCTCGTCGCCGCCGTGATCGGCGCGCTGGTGCACTACGTGTTCACGGCGGGACGGTATCTCGCCGCCCTGGTCGCCGCGCGTACGGTCCGTACGACCGTGCTGTGCGCGCTGGGCGCCGGAGTCTGCGCCGCCCTGTACACACTGCTCACCGACCGCTCGCCCGCCGACGTCGCCTCGTCGGGCCAGGCGGCGATGGTCCAGTTGTCCGCGCAGCCCCAGTCCTACGGGATCGCGGCGCTGGTGGCCGTCCTGGTGTTCAAGGGCGCCGCCTACGCCCTCTGCCTCGGCAGCCTGCGGGGCGGACCCGTGTTCCCGGCGCTGTTCTTCGGCGCCGCGGCCGGTGTGCTCGCGGCGCCGCTGCCCGGCCTCGGCTTCATCCCAGGCATGGCCGCCGGTATGGCCGCCGCTTCGGCGGCGGCTCTCAGGCTGCCCGTCAGCAGCGTGGTGCTCGTGGTGATGCTCCTCGGCAGTGTCTCGATGATCCCGGTGGTGATCCTGGCCGCCGTGGTCGCCTTCGTCGTCACCGAACTCCTGCCCGCCGGACCGGGGGTGGCCCCCGGCGGCGCGCCACCGCCGCAGCCGGAACCGGCACGAGCGCGGGGAGCGGCGTGAGCACACCCCCGCGCACCCACATGAGCCAGGACGCGTTCCGGTCCCTGTACGAGCGGCTGCGCGAGCAGACCCGGCAGGGCCCCGCCGACCGACGGGGCGCCCTGAACCACCTCACCCCGGACCGGGTCGTGACCGCGGCGGCCGAGATCCGCTCGGGGCGCTCGGTCTCGCTCGCCGCACCGGTCGAGACCAGATCCGGACCGGACAGCCCGGAACCGGCAGTCCACCGCATGACGGGCCCCGAACCGGGCGACCTCGGGGCCCCGGGCCTGGACTTCGCCCGCGACCGCTTCGCCATGAACGTGCACGGCGACTGCGACAGCCACCTCGACGCGCTCTGCCATGTCATCTACGACGGTGCGCTCTACAACGGCGTGCCCGCGTCCACCGTGACCCCGGACGGCGCCACCGCGCTCACCGTCGACATCGTCGCGGACGGGATCGTGGGACGCGGGGTGCTGCTGGACATCCCCCGGCTCAGAGGGGTCCCCTGGCTGGAGCCGGGCGACCAGGTGACGGCGGACGAGCTCGTCGCCGCCGAGGGGGCACAGGGCGTACGGACCGGGCCGGGGGATCTGCTGCTCGTCCGGGTCGGCCACCGGCGCCGGCGCCGCGAGACCGGACCCTGGGACGCGGCATCGGCCCGGGCCGGTCTCCATCCGCAGGCCATGGAGTTCCTCGCCGAGCGTCGGGTCGCGGTGCTGGGCAGCGACGGCAACAACGACACCGCCCCGAGCGCGGTGGAAGGGGTCGACTTCCCCGTCCACGTGCTGGCCATCCACGCCATGGGAGTGCACCTGATGGACTACCTGCAATTCGAGGAGCTCGCCCCGCTCTGCGCACGGGAAGGCCGCTGGAGCTTCCTGTGCGTGGTCGCCCCGCTGCGGCTGCCCGCGGCCACCGGTTCCCCGGTGAACCCGATCGCGATTCTGTGAGGACGGTGGCAGTCATGAACGGTTCCCCGCACGCTGACCACTACGACGTCATCATCATCGGCACCGGCGCGGGGGGAGGCACCCTCGCTCATCGCCTCGCACCCTCCGGAAAGCGGGTGCTGCTGCTGGAACGCGGTGACTACCTCCCGCGGGAGCGCGACAACTGGGACTCCACGGCCGTCTTCGTCAAGGGCAAGTACCGCGCACCCGAGTTCTGGTATGACAAACACGGCCGCTCCTTCCCACCCGAGGTCAACTACTACGTCGGGGGCAACACCAAGTTCTACGGCGCAGCGCTGTTCCGGCTGCGCCCCGAGGACTTCGGCGAACTGCGCCACCACGGCGGCATCTCCCCTGCCTGGCCGATCCGTTACGAGGACCTGGAGCCGTACTACACCCAGGCCGAGCACCTCTACCTGGTCCACGGCAGACACGGCGAGGACCCGACCGAGGGTCCGGTGAGCGGGCAGTACGCCCATCCACCCGTCGAACACGAGCCGCGCATCCAGCAGTTGAGCGACGACCTGGAGAGCCGCGGACTGCACCCCTTCCATCTGCCCATCGGGGTCAATCTGCGGCAGGACGAGCAGGGCCGGGCCACCCACTCCAGTGTGTGCATCCGCTGCAACAGGGTCGACGGCTTCCCCTGCCTGGTGCGCGGCAAGTCCGACGCCCAGGTGATCTGCGTGGAACCCGCTCTGGAGCACCCCAACGTCGAACTGGTCACCAACGCCCATGTGGTGCGCCTGGAGACCGACCCGACCGGGCGCAGCGTGTCCACGGTGGTCGCCACCCTCGGCGACGGCTCGACCGCCCGGTTGTCCGCCGATGTGGTCGTGGTCTCCTGCGGCGCCGTCAACTCCGCCGTACTGCTGCTCGCCTCCGCCAACGACCAGCATCCGGGCGGCCTCGCCAACAGCTCCGGCACCGTGGGCCGCCACTACATGCGGCACAACAACCTGGCGCTCATGGCGGTGTCCAAGGAACCCAACGACACCCAGTTCCAGAAGACCCTGGCCCTGCACGACTGGTACCTGGGCGCGGACGACTGGGACTACCCCCTCGGCGGCATGCAGATGCTCGGCAAGTCGGACGCCGAACAGATCCACGGCGAGGCACCGCGCTGGGCCGGGGCGGTGTCACCGAACATGCCCTTCGAGGTGCTGGCCCATCACGCCGTCGACTTCTGGCTGTGCGGCGAGGATCTCCCCGACCCGGACAACCGCGTCACCCTGGACCGGGACGGCGGCGTCCACCTCGCGCTGGACGAGGAGAACAACATCGAGGGCCTGAACCGGCTGAGGCACAAACTCCAGAGCATGCTGGGTCACCTCGGCATGCACGAGCACCACCTGCTGCCGCACAGCATCTATCTGCACAAGGGCATGCCCATCGGTGCGACAGCCCACCAGGCGGGCACGGTGCGCTTCGGCGACGACCCGGGCGGCTCCGCCCTGGACATCAACTGCAAGGCGCACGACCTGGACAACCTCTATGTCGTGGACACCAGCTTCTTCCCGAGCATCGGCGCCGTCAATCCGTCCCTGACGGCGATCGCCAACGCCCTCCGGGTCGGTGACCACATCACGGAGCGCCTGCGCGGTTGAGCCGCCCGGGGGAAGATCGGCCATCCAACGGCGCAACGGGCAGTGTGCCCGGCCCCCGGACGGGTGCCGCGGTGGTTCCGTGGCATGACGCGTGCCCGCGCAGCGGACCGCGGGACCGGAGTGACGTACCAGGGAGGCAGCGTGGATACCCATGCCAGCGCGGCACCGCAGGCGGTCGCACCCCTGCTGAAGGGGCAGAAGGCGCTGGTCACCGGAGCCAACTCGGGCATCGGCAAGGCCACCGCGCTCGCGCTCGGGCGCGCGGGCGCCGAGGTGGTCGTGAACTACGTGGCGGGTCGTGAAGCGGCCGACGAGGTGGTCGCGCAGATCACCGCGCAGGGCTCGCGCGCCACCGCCTACGAGGCGGACGTCTCCCAGGAGGACCAGGTCGTCGCCATGATGGGCCGGATGGTCGACGAGTTCGGCACCATCGACATCCTGGTCGCCAACGCGGGCCTCCAGCGTGACGCCGCGTTCACCGATATGACGCTCGCGCAGTGGCAGAAGGTCATCGACGTCAACCTCACCGGCCAGTTCCTGTGCGCCAGGGAGGCCACCAAGGAGTTCCTGCGGCGCGGCGTGGTGGCCGAGGTGTCACGTTCCGCCGGGAAGATCATCTGCATGAGCTCCGTGCACCAGCTCATCCCCTGGGCGGGCCACGTCAACTACGCCTCGTCCAAGGGCGGCGTGCAGATGATGATGGAGACCCTGGCCCAGGAACTGGCGCCGAAGAAGATCCGGGTCAACGCCGTCGCTCCGGGCGCCATCAAGACCCCGATCAACACCGACGCCTGGGACACCCCCGCGGCCGAGCAGGACCTGCTCAAGCTCATTCCGTACGGGCGGGTCGGCGAGCCCGATGACATCGCCCACGCAGCCGTCGCCCTCGCATCCGACCTCATGGACTACGTGGTGGGCGCCACGCTCTACGTCGACGGGGGGATGACCCTCTTCCCCGGATTCGCCACGGGCGGATGACACGCGCCCCCTCGCCCAGGCCGTGTTCGTGAACGAGCGCCGTCCGCCCGCAGGGCGGGCTCGCGGCGTCTGACCACCGAAGGCACATATGCACCACGCGGTCCACCTGCTGGCGGACGCCCGGCTGCTGGCCGACGCGCCCGCCCAGCTGCTCCCGGCCAGGGAGCTCATGGCATTCACACTGGCATCCCACATCATTCTGGTGCCGATGGGGGTCGCCTTTCCGCTGATCACCCTGATCATGCACTACCGGGGGCTGCGCACCGGCGACGCCGTCGCGCTGCTGCTCGCCCGGCGCTGGTCGGCTGTCATGGCCATCCAGTTCGCCGTCGGCGTGGTCACCGGGACCGTGCTGTCCTTCGAGTTCGGGCTGCTCTGGCCCGGCCTGATGGGCCGCTGGGGCGATGTCTTCGGCATCGGGTTCGGCGTGGAGGCCTGGGCGTTCTTCCTGGAAGCCGTGCTCATCGCCATCTACCTCTACGGCTGGCGCCGGCTCCCGGCCCGCACGCACTTCCTCCTCGGTGTGCCGCTGCCCGTGACCGCCCTGCTCGGGGCGTTCGGCATCATCGCCGCCAACTCATGGATGAACACACCGCAGGGCTTCACACTCGACGCCGAGGGCAACCCGGTCGACGTCAGCGTCTGGAAAGCCCTCTTCACCCCGATGTTCGGGCCCCAGTACTGGCACTTCGTGGTGGCGATGCTCGTCACCGCGGGCTATGCCGTCGCGGGTGTGTACGCCGTCGGCTGGCTGCGCGGACGCAGGGACCGCTACCACCGCCTCGGCTTCACCGTCCCCTTCACGGTCGCCGCGGTGTTCACGCCCGTGCAGTTCGTACTCGGCGACGCCATCGCCCGCGCGGTGTTCCACAAACAGCCCGTGAAGTTCGCCGCGATGGAGATCGTCTGGGAGACGGACACCCATGTGCCGGAGTACATGTTCGGCCGGCTGCATCCCGACGGCACCGTCTCCGGGGGCATCAAGATCCCCCAGCTCGACTCCATCCTCGCCGGGTTCAGCCCCGCCACCAAGGTCACCGGTCTTTCCGCGGTCCCCGCGTCCGACCGGCCCAACGCCACCCAGGCCACCATCGTCCACTGGGCTTTCGACATCATGGTCGTCATCGGCTCGCTGCTCGTACTGCTGGCGCTCTGGTACGCCTGGATCTGGTTCCGCAAGCGCCGACTTCCCACCTCGCGCTGGTTCTTCCGCAGCGCGGCGTGCGCCGGGGCCGCCTCCCTGATCGCGGTCGAATGCGGCTGGGTCACCACCGAGGTGGGACGCCAGCCCTGGATCGTCTACCAGAACATGAGGGTCGCCGAGGCGGTGACCGCGACCAGATCCACCAGCCTCTGGATCATGTTCGGGCTGGTGATCGTCGTCTACGTGTTCATCTTCGGCTCGTTCCTGGCCGTGCTGCTCGTGATGCGCACCCGTTGGCGCCAGGCGGACGCCGCGGCGGCAGGACCGACGCCTCCGGGCGGCGAAGGACCTGAAGCCCTCACCCCCTACGGTCCCCGGCCGGTACCGTCCGGCCGCGGCACCCCGGCAGGACACGGCGCCGTGCCCGGGGATGAACGAGGCGGCACTCCATGACGATCGCCAACATCATCGCCGTCGTCCTGCTGCTCGCGATCGCCGCCTACGCCTGCGCGGGGGGCACCGACTACGGCGCCGGTTTCTGGGACCTGGTCGCCGGAGGCACGGAGCGCGGCAAGCGGCCACGCTGGCTGATCGACCACGCCATGGCGCCCGTCTGGGAGGTCAACAACGTCTGGCTGATCTTCGTCATGGTCATCATGTGGACCGGATTCCCGGTGCTGTTCCAGACCGTGTTCTCGGCGATGTGGCTGCCCCTGGCACTGGCCACCGTCGGCCTGGTGCTGCGGGGCGCCGGGTTCGCCCTGCGCAAGCCCATGCGGCGGCTGTCCCGGCGTCGTCTGTACGGGGCCGTCTTCGCGATCTCCTCGCTGCTCACCCCCTTCTTCCTCGGCGCGGCCGTCGGGGGGATCGCCTCGGGGCGGGTGGCACCGGGCACCGAGGCCTCGGCGGACGCCTGGTCCAACCCCACCTCGGTGTTCTTCGGGCTGCTCACCATCGCGGCCACCGCCTTCCTGGGCGCGGTGTTCCTGCTCTCGGACGCCGAGCGTTTCGAAGCCCCCGACCTCATGGGCTACTTCAGGCTCAGGGCACTCGGCAGCCTGGCCGTCGTGGTGGTGCTCGGCGTGGCCGCGTTCGCCGTCACCCACAACGACGCACCACACGTCTGGCACGGACTGACCCATGGCGCGGGTCTCGTCTTCGTGGTGCTGGCCGCGGTGTGCGCGGTGGCCACCGCCGTACAACTGGGGCGGTCGTCCGCCCGCTGGACCCGCCCGGCGGCCGTCGGTGTGGTCGCCACGGGTGTCATCGCCTGGGGGCTCGCCCAGCGCCCGTATCTCATCCCGACCTCCCTGACCGTACGGGAGGCGGCCGGTGACCCGACCACCCTGGTCTGGCTGGCCTTTGTGACCCTCGTCGCCGTGCTGCTCGTCGGCCCCGCCGTGTACCTGCTGTACTGGCTGGACACCCATGGCGAACTGGAAGCGCTCGGTGACGCGGACCTGCGGCAGGGCGCTGCAGGGGATTCCGCCGACGGCGGCTGAGGGGGCGCCGGGTGCTGAGCGCCGACGAGTTCCTCCTCGGGATCGCGCTGACCGTGGTGCTCGCCGTGGGCTGTCAGATCCTGGCGAGCCGGCTGCACATCCCGGCGCTCATCCTGCTGCTGCCCGCGGGATTCACGGCGGGCGCGCTCACCGATGTCGTCCAGCCGGACAAACTGGCCCCGCAGAACTTCCCGTCCATCGTCTCGCTGTCCGTCGCGGTGATCCTCTACGACGCGGGACTCGGCCTCGAACTGCGCCATTTGAAGGGTCGCACCCGTTCGGTAGTGGCCCGGCTGCTGCTGCTCGGGGTGCTGATCACCTGGGCGGCGGTGCTGGCGGTGGGCCCGGTGCTGTTCAGCGTCCCGGTGGCCGTCGCGCTGATGCTGGGCGTCATCCTCGTGGTCTCGGGACCGACCGTGGTGGGGCCCCTGCTCGAATACGTCCGGCCGTCGGAGCAGGTGCGGCGCATCCTCGTCTGGGAAGGCACGCTCGTCGACCCGGTCGGCGGCATCCTCGGGGCGCTGGTGTTCCATTCGATCCTGGTCGGCGGCTTCCAGGTCGGAAAGGGCTTCCACGTCGGCGAGTTCCTCCTCAGTGCCGTGGTCGGAGTGGCCGGCGGTCTGGTCGGAGCCGCGCTGCTCTGGCTCGCCCTGGGCGCCCTGCGACTCGGCGAGACCCTCGGCACACTGGCCCAACTGGCCGTGGTGGTGGCGGTGTCGGCGGGCTGCGACGTGCTGCGTGACGACACGGGCCTGATCGCCGCCATCGTGGCCGGTCTCGCAGTCGCCAACCTCCGCGGACTGGACATGCCCGCCCGGCGCCCCTTCTTCGAGACCCTGGTCCAGCTGATCATCGGCCTGCTGTTCGTCTCCATCTCGGCATCCGTGGCACCCTCCGCCGTACGACCCGTGCTGCTGCCCGCCGTCGGCCTGATCGCGCTGCTGGTGCTGGTGGTCCGTCCCCTCGTCGCGTACCTGTCCACCGCACGGACCGGGCTGGACGGCGGGGAGCGGGCGTTCATCGGCTGGATGGCGCCACGCGGAATCGTCGCCGCCTCCACGGCCTCGGCCTTCGCGGGCAGCCTGGACGAGGCGGGGCTGCCCGGCTCGGAGGTGATCCTTCCCGTCACCTTCCTCGTGATCGTCGGCACGGTCCTGGTGTACGCGCTCACCGCGGTGCCCGTGGCCGGCCGGCTCGGGGTCTCCCGGTCCGCCCGGACCCGGCCGTTGCTGGTGGGCGGCGAACCCTGGGCGGTCGCGCTGGGCCGGTGCCTGCGGTCGGCCGGGCTCGACGTACTGATGTGGGCGGGACCCGAGGAGCAGCGGGAGCGGATCCGCGGCGCCGGACTCGCCCTGGCCCCGGGGGAGCTGCTGGCCAGCGCCACGGCTCCCGGCGCCCAGCTGGAGGGCGTCAGTGCGGTGTTCCTGCTCACCGATGACGACGACTTCAACGCCCTGGCCGCCGTCCTGGTGCAGGACAGTGTGGAGGAGCCGGTGCACCGCATCGGCCCACCGGCCGACAGCACGGGCGCCGTCGCCCCGTACACCGACCGCGACATCCTCTTCGGCCCCCACCTGCTGCGCCGAACCATCGCCGAACGCTACGGGCGCGGCGCGCGCTTCGTCCTGGGCGGACCCGGCGACGAGGTCCCGGCACAACACGACCTGCTGTTCGTGCTCCACTCGGACGGCCGCCTGACCCCGGCCACCGGGACGCACACGGTACGACCGGGGCCGGGGGACAGGTCTGTTCTGCTCAGCCCCTCACTCAGTTCCTAGAGGAACGCCCCCGCCCCTTCACCGGATTCGCGTGCGCCGTCCGCCTCGCTGCGGTTCAGCTCTCTGTCCAGGGTCAGCGCCGTGTCGATGAACGCGAGGTGTGTGAACGCCTGCGGGAAGTTGCCGAGTTGCCGGCCGGTCAGGTCGATCTCCTCGGAGTAGAGGCCCAGATGGTTGGCGTACGTCAGCATCTTCTCCAGCACCAGCCGCGACTGGTTCAGCCGGCCGGCCCGCGCCAGGGCGTCCACGTAGGTGAACGTGCAGAGCGAGAAGGTGCCTTCGGAGCCGCTCAGCCCGTCGGGTGACGCCTCGGGGTTGTAGCGGTAGACCAGGCTGTCGTTGACGAGCTCGCGGTCCATCGCGTCGAGTGTCGAGGTCCACATCGGATCGTCCGGGGTGATGAACCCCACCGTGGACATCCGCAGCAGCGACGAGTCGAGCACATCGCTGCCGTAGTGCTGCACGAACGCCTGGCGCTTGGGGTCCCAGCCCCGGGCCATGACCTGCTCGTAGACCCTGTCGCGCTCCGTGCTCCAGCGTGCCAGCGAGGCCGGGCGGCCGCTCGCGACGGCCAGTCGCAGGGCCCGGTCGAAGGCGACCCAGGACATCACCCGGCCGTAGGTGAAGTCCTGGCGTCCGCCCCGGGTCTCCCACAGCCCCTCCTCGGGCTGGTCCCAGTGGTCGCTGAGCCAGTCGAGGAGGGTACGCAGGGACGACCAGCCGCGGTGGTCGAGCTGGATGCCCCGCTCATGGGCGAAGAAGATGCTGTCGAGTGCCTCGCCGTAGATGTCCAGCTGGAGCTGGGTGGCGGCGCCGTTGCCGATGCGCACGGGACTGGAGCCCGCGTAGCCCTCCCAGTGGTCGAGCGTCTCCTCGACGAGGTCGGAGGATCCGTCGACCCGGTACATGATGTTCAGTGGGCACAAGTCGCCCGACCGGTCCGCCTGTTCGTGGACGCGGTCACGCAGCCAGCCGATGAACGCCGCCGCCTCCTCGGTGAATCCGAGGCCCAGCAGGGCGTACACGGAGAACGAGGCGTCGCGGATCCAGGTGAAGCGGTAGTCCCAGTTGCGTTCGCCGCCCAGTTGCTCGGGCAGTCCCGCGGTCGGCGCCGCCACCAGTGCGCCGCTGGGCGCGTAGGTCATCAGTTTCAGGGTCACCGCCGAGCGTTCCACCGCCTCACGCCAGCGGCCCGAGTAACGGGACTGGTGGAGCCAGGAGCGCCAGAACTGGACGGTCTCCTCGAACAGCTCGACGAACTCGTTGTGGGTGATGTGCCGTGGCGGTCCGTCGGCGAAGGTCTCGATGACGACGCCCCGCTCCTGGCCCGCGTGGAGGGTCAGCTTGAAGTGCAGGTCCTGGTCGTCGCCGAAGAACACGGGCACGAGGCGCACGTCCTCTGGCTCACGGACCGCGTGGACCGTCAGCTCCATCCCCTCGGCCTCGAACACGGCGCCCTTCTCGGTGAAGTGGAGCTTGTGCGGTTTGCGGCCGTAGTCGAACCGGGGGGCGATGTCCACGTCGAAGGTGAGGCTGCCGCGCACACAGCGCAGCAGGCGTACGAGGCGGTGCCGGTCGGTGGCGGAAGTGCCGGTCACCGGCATGAAGTCGATGACCTCGCCCGCGCCGCCCTCGGTCATGAAGCGGGTGACGAGGATGGCGGTGTCCGGCAGGTAGAGCTGCTTGGTGGAGTACGTCGTGTCCGTGGGGGTGACCTTGAAGTGCCCGCCCTTCTCGCTGTCCAGCAGTGCGCCGAAGATGCTGGGCGAGTCGAACCGCGGAGTGCAGTACCAGTCGATGGTTCCGTTGGTGGTGACCAGCGCAGCTGTCTGGAGGTCACCGATCAGACCGTGGTCCTCGATCAGGGGGTAGTCGCCCATCCTGAGCCCCTTTCGCCCCGGGCCGGGAGGCGGACGCCGTCCCACACCACCCCATCAGCTTAGACAATCGGGCCACTTCGGGCTTTTCGGGACGATTAGTGCTTCCCGGGCTGCGGCACTACCGTGGAGGAACGCCAAGGAGCGCGAGGAGCATGTGCACCAGGTGATCCCGGGGGTGCGACGCCCATGATGTCCTGGGCCACGGTCTTCCAGCTGAGGCAGTACGTCAAAGCGAGCCTGTGGATCGTGCCACTCCTCGGGTTCGTGTTCGGGGCCCTGCTCGCCGACGCCGCGGTGTGGCTCGACAGCAACGTCGACGCGCCCCCCGGCTGGGAGTATTCGGCGAGCACCGCGAGCAGTGTGCTCAGCTCCATCGTCGGTGCGATGATCGCCCTGCTCGGTTTCGTCGTCACCATCGGCGTCCTCGTGGTCCAGCAGGCGACGAGCACCCTGTCCCCGCGCTATATGCGCTTGTGGTACCGCGACCGGCTGCAGAAGGCCGTGCTGGCCACCTTCACCGGGACCTTCGCCTTCGCCTTCTCCCTGCTGCGCAACGTCGAGGCGGACTTCGTGCCCGACATCGGCGTGACGCTGGCCGGGGCCGCGGTCGCCGTGAGCCTGATGCTCCTGCTGATCTACCTCAACCGCTTCATCCACAACCTCAGGCCGGTGGCCATCGCCTCGCTGGTGGTGCGGTCCGGGCAGGCCGTGCTCAGGCGGGGGACCATCCTGGCGGAGGGCGGGACGCTACGGCCCGCGATGCCGGGCAGGGAATCGTTCCCGCCGCTGCTGCCCGGTCCCGTGACGCCGGTCCGTACGGAAGGAGGCGGCACCATCCAGGGCCTCCATGTGGCACGGCTGAGAGCCGCGGCGGAGCGGTACGACTGCGTACTCGTGCTGCCGCACAGGATCGGTGACTTCGTGCCACCGGGCGCCACGCTGATCGAGATCCACGGGACGGCACCGCCCGATCCGCTTGCCCTGAGCGGATACATCGCCCTGGGTGTCGAACGAACAATCGAACAAGATCCGGCCTTCGCGCTGCGGATCCTCGTCGACATCGCCATCAGGGCGCTGTCACCGGCCGTGAACGACCCCACGACCGCCGTTCAGGTGCTGAACCACATCGAAGCCTTCCTGCACACCGTCGGCAGGATGGAGCCGGCTCGTGGCTACACCCTCCACGACCGCCGGGGCCGGCCCCGGCTGGTGGTGCCGGGGCGTTCCTGGGAGGACTTCCTCCAGCTCGCGGTGACCGAGATCCGCGAGTACGGCTCCACGTCCGTCCAGGTCTGCCGACGGCTGCGGGCCGTGCTGGACGCCCTGCTCGCCGCCCTCCCCGAAGAGCGTGCCGTGACGGTGCGCACAGAGCTGGGGCTCCTGGACGACTCGGTGCGGCACGCCTTCACCGACCCGGCGCGGCGTGCCATGGCGCTGACACCGGACCGCCAGGGCATCGGCGGCGGCTTCCCGGTGAGTCCTGACGCACCGGGCCGCACCGGGCCCGGTGGAGCCCCGGATGGCACAATCGGGCAGGGCGGGCACCGCCCGCCTCCGCAGACCGGACCGTAACGACCACTCACAGGGACGCCGTGAGCACGTACCGTGACTTCGCCCACAGGGGCGCCGCCCGGGCCACCGCCCTGCGGACCACCGGCACACGGGAGCGGCGCTCACACCTCACCGCGCCGCGCGTCCCGACGGTGGGCATCGACATCGGCGGCACGAAGGTGATGGCCGGTGTCGTCGACGCCGACGGCGTCATCCTGGAGAAGGTCCGCACCGAGACCCCCGACAAGTCGAAGAGCCCCAAGGTCGTCGAGGACGTCATCGTCGAACTCGTACTCGACCTTTCCGACCGGCACGATGTGCATGCCGTCGGCATCGGGGCGGCCGGGTGGGTGGACGCCGACCGCTCCACGGTGCTCTTCGCGCCCCATCTCGCCTGGCGCAACGAACCTCTGCGCGACTCGCTGGAGAAGCGCCTCGTCGTGCCCGTCATGGTGGACAACGACGCCAACACCGCCGCCTGGGCCGAATGGCGCTTCGGGGCCGGTCGTGGTGAGGACCACCTGGTCATGATCACCCTCGGCACCGGTATCGGCGGGGCGATCCTGGAGGGCGGGCAGGTCAAGCGCGGAAAGTACGGGGTCGCCGGGGAATTCGGCCATATGCAGGTCGTACCCGGTGGGCACCGCTGCCCCTGCGGAAACCGCGGCTGCTGGGAGCAGTACAGCTCCGGCAACGCACTGGTCCGCGAGGCCCGCGAACTGGCCGCGGCCGACTCCCCGGTCGCCTACAACATCATCGAGCGGGTCAAGGGCAGCGTCTCCGACATCACCGGCCCCCTGATCACCGAACTGGCGCGTGAGGGCGACGCGATGTGCGTCGAACTGCTCGAGGACATCGGTCAGTGGCTCGGTGTCGGCATCGCCAACCTCGCGGCGGCGCTCGACCCCTCCTGCTTCGTCATCGGCGGCGGAGTCAGCGCGGCCGACGATCTGCTGATCGGCCCGGCGCGGGACGCCTTCCGGCGGCATCTCACCGGCCGCGGCTACCGGCCCGAGGCGCGGATCGCCAAAGCCCAGCTCGGCCCCGAAGCCGGTATGGTCGGCGCCGCCGACCTGGCCCGGCTGGTCGCCCGCCGCTTCAGGCGCGCCAACCGGCGCCGTGTCGAGCGCCATGAGCGGTACGAGCGCTACGCCCAGGCGCTGCGCAACGCCGGCGCGAACGGAACCGGCAACGGCACCAGCACTGGCAACGGCAACGGTGGTGCCGACGAGGGCCGACCGGACGGCGCCGGCAGCCTCGATCACGCCGGGCCCGGCAGCAGCACCTCCCGCACCACGCCCCAGGAACCCACTTCATGACCCTGCCCCGACAGACCCCCCGGAAGACAGCGCACCACCCGGATGACGCGGAGGGCAGACGGCACATGATCCTCCGCCGCTGTCTGACGCTGCTGGTGATCGTGCTGCTCATCGGCGTCCCGGCCGGATACCTGGTGATCTCCGCCGAGCAGAGCCGGAACAGCGGCCTGGACAAGGAGCGCGAGTCATCGGCGACCGGGCTGCGGGAGAACTGGCCGTCCAAGATGAAGCGCCGCGTCTTCGAGGTGCCCATCCCCGCGAAGGCCACCGAAGTCGCCTACTACGAGACCTCCAACTGGAAGTCCAGCAGGTTCTACGTCACCTTCCGGACCACTGCCGCGGGACTCGACCTGTTCCTCAACCGGATCGGTACCACCCGCTCCGAGCTGGAGACCGGTGAGGTCACCATCGGCGAGCGCGACGCCTCCACGGTCGGCTGGACCTTCGGCCCCGACAACCTGTGGTCGGGCACCACACACCCGCAGTCGGATCCCCGGCCCACCCAGGACATCACCGTCAATCTGACCGACCCGTCCTCGCCCGAAGTCTTCGTCGTCTCGACCACGACTCCCTGATCCGGGACCGGCACCCGGCGGCTGCCGAATCGGCCTTGGCCTGCGGGTGGTTCGAGCTCTACGGCCACGGCATGCGAAGACGCCGCGATCAACCCGAGGAGCCACCGGCACCACCGTACGACTCGAATGCGATCGCGATCAGCGTTCGAGAATTGACGGCCCTTGTGGAAACCTTCGAATACGCCCATGCGCAAATTGCCGAGCTCAGTGGCGCCGGCTATGACACGGTTGCAAGGGCCAGCGGATCCATTCTGATTTCGACCCTGTACGCACGAGCTGGATTCGCCGCCGTAAGAGGGCGCCACCGCATTCCCTTACTCGTCAGTGAGCTCGGATTGCTCGAGGCTGCCGTCATCAACCTGGAATCGTACGAGGGGAATGAGGCGGCGTTGTGTACGGGCTACGGATTGCTCGACGACCTGGTGAACCGTAAATCCAGCTCCGGTATTCTCTGCTGCATTCACGGAATTCTGGCCTTCACCGATGAGGCTGATGGGGCAGAAGACCCGGCGCAGGGCATAGTCGTGTAACGCCCGCGATCCGTGTGTGAGAGGGTCGGGCGGGTGAGCGAGACAGCACCGAACACCTTGCAGTACCGGATCGACGGCCCCGACGACGCCCCTGTACTCGTCCTCGGACCCTCGCTGGGCACCACCTGGCACATGTGGGACCGTCAGATACCGGAGCTGTCCCAGCGATGGCGGGTCCTGCGCTTCGATCTCCCCGGTCACGGCGGCGCCCCCGCTCATCCCGCGGCCTCGGTGACCGAGCTCGCGGACCGCCTCGTCGCCACTCTCGACGGACTCGGTGTGCAGCGCTTCGGGTACGCGGGGTGCTCCATCGGCGGGGCCGTCGGGATCGATCTCGCGCTGCGGCTGCCGCAGCGGGTGGCCACCCTGGCGGTGATCGCGACCTCGCCCAGGTTCGGGACCGCCGACGAGTTCCGCAGGCGCGGGGTGATCGTCCGCACCAACGGGCTGGAACCGATGGCCCGCAGCGCGCCGGACGGCTGGTTCACCTCCGCGTTCGCCGCCGCGCAGCCGGCGATCGTCGAGTGGGCCGTGCAGATGGTGCGCACCACCGATCCTGGATGCTACGTCGCGGCCTGCGAGGCGCTCGCGGCTTTCGACGTGCGCCAGGACCTCGGGCGCATCGGGGTCCCCGCGCTCGTGCTGGTCGGCTCCGACGACCAGCTCACCGGACCCGCCGAGGCCCGGACGCTCGTGGCCGGCATCCCGGACGCCCGGCTCGCCCTGGTCCCCGGTGCCTCCCATCTCGCACCCGTGGAGCAGCCGGCCGCTGTCACCGACCTGCTGACCCGCCACTTCTCCCTCGCCTGGCAGGACACTCTGGCCGCGATCCCCGCGCCGTCCGTGCTGCCGGGGCTGTCCGCGCCGGTCACCCCGGCCGGAGAACTCGCCGCGGCTCCTCTACGGCAGCCGGGCACCGGGCGCACCGCTCGTCCCGACCTGTACGAGGCGGGGCTGAAAGTCCGCAGGGAGGTGCTGGGGGACGCCCACGTGGACCGCGTGCTGGCGACGGCCGACGACTTCACCGCCGACTTCCAGGAGCTGATCACCCGCTACGCCTGGGGCGAGGTGTGGACCCGCGGCGGCCTGGACCGCCGCACCCGCAGCGCGGTCACCCTCACCGCCCTGGTCGCGGGCGGCCATCTCGAGGACCTGGCCGTGCACATCCGTGCAGCGCTCCGCAACGGGCTCACCCCCGTGGAGATCCGCGAGGTCCTCGTCCAGGCGGCGGTCTACTGCGGCGTGCCCGCCGCGAACGCGGCATTCCGCGTGGCCCAAGGGGTGATCCGCGAGGAGACCACACCGCACGCATAGGATGCGCCGCACCGCCGCGAAAGAGAGGTCACCCAGGTGAAGCTCACGAAGAAGTCGCACGCCTGCATCCGGCTGGAGAAGGACGGGCGGACCCTCGTCATCGACCCCGGGGCCTTCAGCGAGGCGGACGCGGCCGTGGGCGCCGACGCGGTGCTCATCACCCATGAGCATCCCGACCACTTCGACGAGACCCGGTTGCGCGTCGCCCTGGACGCCAACCCCGCCGCGGAGATCTGGACCCTGCGCAGTGTCGCCGACCAGCTCTCCGCCGCCTTCCCCGGGCGGGTGCACACCGTGGGCAACGGTGACGCGTTCTCCGCCGCCGGCTTCGACGTCCAGGTGTACGGCGAACTGCACGCGGTCATCCACCCCGACCTTCCGCGCGTCACCAATGTCGGGTTCCTGGTGGATGGTTCGGTCTTCCATCCGGGGGACGCCCTGACCGTGCCCGAACGGCCCGTGGACACCCTGATGCTCCCCGTGATGGCACCGTGGAGCAAGGTCTCCGAGGTCATCGACTATGTGCGGGAGATCGGTCCGCGCCGGGCGATCGACGTCCACGACGCGCTGCTGACCGAGCTGGCGCGACCGATCTACGACACCCACATCGGCAATCTGGGCGGTGCGGAGCACAGCAGGCTCGCCTCGGGGGACTCGGCGGAGATCTAGGGGCCGGAGGCCTTGTCCGGGCGATCTCCTGTGCGCCCCCGTCTGTCACACCCCGCGGTTACGCTTGCGGCATGCGCATCGCCACGTTCAACGTCAATTCGATCACAGCCCGGTTGCCACGGCTGCTCGCCTGGCTGGAGAGTAGCGGCACCGACGTGCTGTGCATCCAGGAGACCAAGTGCACGGCCGAGCAGTTCCCCGCCGACGCGCTGAAGGAACTCGGCTACGAGTCCGCGGTGAACGCCGACGGCCGGTGGAACGGAGTGGCGCTGCTCTCCCGGGTCGGGCTCGACGATGTCGTCATGGGGCTGCCGGGCGGCCCCGCGTACGGCGGGGCGCAGGAGCCGCGCGCGGTGAGCGCCACCTGCGGGCCGGTGCGGGTGTGGTCGGTGTACGTGCCCAACGGCCGGGAGGTCGCCCATGAGCACTACGTGTACAAGCTGGCCTGGCTGGAGGCCTTGAAGCAGGCCGTCACCGAGGACGTCGCCGGCAGCCGCCCGTTCGCGGTGCTGGGCGACTACAACATCGCGCCGACTGACGACGATGTATGGGACCGCTCCTTCTTCGAGGGTATGACCCATGTGACCGAGCCGGAGCGTGCCGCGCTCACGGGGCTGCGGGAGATCGGTCTGTCCGATGTGGTGCCCCGCCCGCTCAAGTACGACCATCCGTACACATACTGGGACTACCGCCAGCTGTGCTTCCCCAAGAACAGGGGGATGCGCATCGACTTGGTGTACGGCAACGAGCCGTTCGCCAAGGCCGTCAAGGACAGCTATGTCGACCGCGAGGAGCGCAAGGGCAAGGGGGCGTCGGACCATGCCCCCGTGGTGGTCGATCTCGCCCTCGACGCCGCCTCCGGTCTCTGAGGCTCAGCGCCCCGGACCAGGGGCGCGCCCCGCGCGCCCTGTGGTGCGCCGTCCACGGGAATGCGAGGCTGATCCGTATGAACATCCCTTTCTTGGACAACTGGCGTAAAAAGCATGGTGCCGAGCGGGGCGGACAGACGCTGGCCTCCGCCGTCGGGGGCGACGCCGACGGCGTGGCCGAGCTGCTCGCCGAGTGCGAGCTGCTGCGTGTCCGGGCAGGACAGCAGGGGCTCGAACTGGACGACACGCCCCGCTCGTTGGAGGCGCTGGACCAGCTTCCGCCGCGCTGGCGCGACGATCCCGAGGAGCTGCCCTGGGTGGGTAATGACGCCGGCCTGTATCTGGGCACGGTGATCGTCCGCACCGTGCGGGGCGCCGCCTGGCATGTCTGGCCCGGTGGCCAGCCGGTGGTCCGGCTGGCGTCCGGACGTGAGATCAATGTGGTGGAGGCAGGCCTTGACTGGGCGGCTCAGGGTTCGCCCGAGCTGTCCCAGGTGTACGCGGAAGCGGCAGAAGCCTGACATTCCTACCGCTTATGCCGTATTTATCCGTGTTGGGTGCGTGTTGGGTGTGAAGCCCCCTGTCGTGCCGGATAGTTTGCGCTGACCGCGCCCGGACCGGTGGCCAGCCGGAGATCACTTCTCACGCAGGGGGACCGACACATATGACGGGTCGTGCGCCGGTGAGGAGAAGGTCAGCTTCGCCCCGGACGGGTTGTGCTCGATGTAGAGGGGGTCGACGGTGTCGACGACCAAGGCGAGACGGTGGCCCGCCGGCACATCGTAGGCCGTGGAGTACAGCTCCATATCCACGCCGAACGGGCGACCGGGAGTCTGGCCGTGAAAGGTGTAGGGGGCGTTGCTGATCAACTTGCCGAGGCCGAGCGGCCCCACGTCGTAGAGGTATGCGATGAGGGTGCCGCTCTCCTTGGTGCTGGTGACCGTGGTGTGCAGCTTCGCGGTGCCTCTGACGTGCTGCTCGGAGGCATACCGCTCGGACTGCCAGACCGCGGCGAACCAGCGCGGCAGCAGCGGGATCGACGCCATGGGCGGGACCTTCAGGAACTGGTCCAGCGCGCTGGAGAGCACGGTGACCCCGCCGTTGGCCCCCGAGTCGATGTTGGCGTGGATCTTCTCGGTGCCCCCGAGTTCGAACTTCCGGGTGTCCGCGCCCACCGACTTCCAGTCCGGATAGGACTCGTAGCCGCCGTCCGAGCGGGATTTGATGCGCACCGGCGCCTCGCGGTCGACGCCGTTGTCGTCGGCCTTGAGGTAGTGGTCCATCCAGCGGCGGGCACTGGTCCAGGTGTCGTTGGGCAGCCCCAGCAGGCCGGTGAGCTCGGCGGTGGCATGGTCGCCCGGGCGGAACTCCAGCCGCTTCGGCACGGTGAGCCGCTCATAGAACTCGGCGTACTGGTTGGGCGGGAAAATGGTGTCGCCCCAGGCGTTGCCCAGCATGATCGCCGCGCCGTTCCGGTTGATCTGGTCCACATAGGTGGCGGGGGAGCGCTTCTTCCCCCAGGCGATCATCTCGTCTTCCTTCGCCAGGTCGACACCGCCGAGGAAGTCCTTCATGAACTGCTGGAGTTCGGGACTCGGGCGACCGGTCACATAGCCGGTGCCGCCGAGCAGTGCGGCGGCCTGGAGGTGCTCGGTGCGTCCGCCGTAGATGGAGGCGGGGATGTCGGCCCAGCCGCTGAGGGCGGCGACGGCCCTGACCCGCTTGTCGTGCGCCGCGGCGAGCAGGCTGATGCCGGCTCCGTACGACATCCCCGCCATCCCGACTCTGGAGGGATCGGCGGGGGTGTTCGCGAGCGCCCAGTCGATCACCTTGGAGGCGTCCGCGACATCCGGTGGGCCCGCCACCTCGATGTTCCCCTCGGACTGCCAGAAACCGCGCACGTTGTAACTGACCACCACGTAGCCGGAGTCCGCGAGCTTGGCGGCCTGGGCGAGGTACTGGACCTGCGGCGTGGCCCAGCTGGTGGGCAGCACGATCACGGGATAGGTGCGGGACCCGTCGGCGTCCGCCGGGGTCACGACGTTGGCCTTGAGGACGGTACCGCCGTCGCCGTGGATGTCGACGAACCGAACGCCTGGGATGGCGCCGGTGGTGGCGGCGGCGGCCGGTGCGGCGGGGCTCAGTGCGAACACCGTACCGGCGAGGAGAGCGGCCGAGGCGGCGCCGGTCGTGGCCGTCCGCAGGGCCTTGTGGGGGTGTCCCATCGGTCACTCCTGACTCGTGCAAGTACGAAAGTGACCCGACGGTAACCGGTGCTCCTTACCCGAGGTAACTGGTCGGTAAGTTACGTGCGGGTAACGATTGCTTGACGATGTGTCGGGTACGCATCGGTCGACCGTCGCACGGACCCGAGAGCTGAGGGTTCGTCAGGCGGCTCTTCCTGCTGTTCCGTACGGGGGAAGTCCGCCCGTGCGCCGGTTCTGCACCCTGGTGATCGCGGGATCCGCGGTCCACCGTGGTGGCGTACACCCGTAGTGCCCCACTCGGCTGCCCCGCGATCGGAGATGTTGTCACCGTGACCGAAAATCGACGTTTTGTGCCTCCGTACACGCTCATCGGCCAAGGACCGCACCACGTCATCGCCGTGCACGGCTGGTTCGCCGACCGGGACGCCTACGCGCCCCTGTTCCACGACCTCGACCTGGCCTCCTTCAGCTATGCCTTCGTGGACCTGCGCGGCTACGGCGAGGCGATCCGCGCCAGCGGCGCCTACACCACCGGCGAAGGCGCCGCCGATGTGCTCGCACTCGCCGAGACGCTCGGCTGGGACCGCTTCTCGGTCGTCGGCCACTCCATGGGAGGGTCCGTGGCCCAGCGCGTCGTGGCGCGCGCCCCGCAGCGGGTGCGAAGGCTGGTCGGGATCTCCCCGGTGCCCGCGGGAGGCCTCCCGATGCCGCCCGACCAGTGGCGGCTGTTCGCCGACGCCGCCGACGTACCCGCGAACCGCCGCGCCATCATCGACATCACCACCGGTTCCGTACGGCCCGGCGCCTGGCTGGACCGGATGACCCAGCGGTCGCTGCGCAGGAGCGACCCCAAGGCGTTCCGCGCGTGGCTCGACTCCTGGTCGGCCGAGGACTTCCACAGCGAGATCGAGGGCTCGGCCATCCCTGCCCTCGCCATCGTCGGCGGACTCGACCCGGCGCTCGGCGCCGCGCTGATGCGTGAGACCTGGCTGCGCTGGTACGCCCGGGGAGAGCTGGCCGAACTGCCCGCGGCCGGGCACTACGCCATGGACGAGACCCCGCTGCAACTCATCCGTACCGTGGAGGACTTCCTTCGGGCGGACGCATGAGCGGATCTCAGGGCCAGGGCGCGCGGACACCCGCACCCTGCCCGGACTCCGCCGTGCCGGCCGTCCCCGACGTGTTCGACCCGAGGCTCTACGGGCGGGGGCTGCCGCACGACGCCTTCCGAACCCTGCGTGCCCACCATCCCGTGGCCTGGCAGGAGGAGTACGAGGTACTGGGCTGGCCGGCCGGACCCGGCTTCTGGGCCCTCACCCGGCACGCCGACGTCGTACGGGTGCTCAAGGACGCGGGCACCTTCTCGTCCTGGCTCGGCGCCACACAGATCCGGGACCCCGATCCGGCCGATCTTCCGTTCATTCGACGGATGATGCTCAATCAGGACCCCGCGCCCGGCGCCACGGGAGAGTCCGGCCCTGGCCACGGCAGGCTGAGGCGGCTGGTGAGCCGTGCCTTCACCCCGGCCCGTGTCGACCGTTTCACCGCCGCGGCCCGGGCCAGGGCCCGCGAACTGCTCGGCGCCGCCCGGGAGCAAGGACCGGTGGTCGATCTGGTCTCCGCCGTCACCGACGACTACGCCCTGCTCAACCTCGCCGACCTGCTCGGCGTACCGGCGAGCGACCGCGGCCTGCTCCTCGACTGGACCGAACGCGTCATCGCCTACCAGGACCCGGACGAGCCGCCCCTGCTGGACGACCACGGCCGTCCGGTCAACCCCCGCTCGCCCGCCATGCTCCGGGAGATGTTCGACTACGCCCGGGAACTCGCGGCGTACAAGCGGCGCGTGCCCGCCGACGATGTGATGACCTCGCTCGCCGCGTCGGCCCTGACGGACGCGGAACTGGAGATGTTCTTCTTCCTGCTCACCGTGGCCGGCAACGACACGGTACGCAGCGCGGCGCCGGGCGGCCTGCTGGCGCTCGCCGAGCACCCGGACGAACAACGGCGGCTACGGAAGGGGGACATCCCGCTCGGCACGGCGGTGGACGAGCTGCTGCGCTGGCACCCACCGGTCCTGTCGTTCCGCCGCACCGCCGCCCGGGACACGGTCGTCCACGGCCGCCGGATACGCGCGGGCGACAAGGTCGTGGTGTTTCACGCCGCGGCCAACTACGACGAGCGGGCCTTCCGCGATCCGTACCGCTTGGACCTCTCGCGGCGGCCGAACCCCCATGTCTCGTTCGGCGACGGCCCGCACATCTGCCTCGGCGCCCACTTCGCCCGGCTTCAGCTGCGCGTACTGCACGACGAGGTACGCGAGACCCTCCCGCCCATGACGCTCGCACAACCGCCGAGGCGTCTCGTGTCCAACTTCATCAACGGAATCAAGTCACTGCGGGTGCGTCTGGGCTGACCGGCAGCGGGGACTGCGCCGCCCTGCTCACATCGGCGACGAGTTCCACGACATCGGGCCCGTAGGCCTCGGTGTTGAGCACCTTCAGCAGCAGCACGAAGGACTTGCCGCCGTACTTCCGGGACAACCGCTCGTGGTGGCGGGCGAGATAGCGGGCCGCCGCCTGGTTGGTGATCGCCCGCTGACCGCAGAAGAGGAACACCGGTCTGCCGCCCTCGCCCGCCGTCAGCCGGGCCAGCAGCACGTACTCGGTGGCACCCTTGTCCAGCCGGTAGTGCTCGGTGCCTATCTGGAACGCCAGGCGGTCGGGACCCGGCTCGGCGTCGGTGTTGACCCGCACGCCAGGCAGCAACGAGGACAGGTGTGCCCCCATCCGGCGATTACTGCCGGGACCGCCCACACAGAACTCCGTGCGGTCGCCGAAGCCCTGCCGTGCGGTGTCGTGCTGGACGATCTGGGCATGCGCCCCGCAGTCCTTGATGAGCGCCGAGAGCTCGAGCAGCGTGAATACGTCAAAGCGATGCACCGCCCCTTCGCTGGCGGGCTCGCGGTTGACGACCAGGAGGCACTCCGAGTCCTGTGGCAGACCGAAGAAGGCCTGCTTGCGGTGGAGCCGTCGGCGCCAGAGGTAGGTACGTGCCAGCCAGCCCAGTGAAGCACTGATTCCGGCCGCCACGACACCGAGCACAAGGTCGCGCAGGTCTTCGTTCATGGGCGCGCATGGTAGCGGGCCCGGCGGAAAGGTGTTCGACGCGGTCCTGACGGGGAGAATGAAGGGACGCTACGCTGCGGCCGACTCTCGTCGGCTGGAGGTACACATGCGTCGTACTACCAGGACAACCCATCGCCTTGTCGCCATTCCCGCCCTGGTCATGGCGGCCCTCGCGACGGGGGCATCGGGCCCTTCGGTGCCCCCCGCGGTCAGCACCGCCCACACCGACGCCCCGGCCAAGGCCAAGGTGCCGGTCGCCGTGGGCTACGGGGGAGTGGTGGCAAGCGTCGACCCGGACGCCTCAGCGGCCGGCATCGAGGTGCTGCGCGGTGGTGGCAACGCCGTGGACGCCGCCGTGGCCACGGCGGCGGCACTGGGTGTCACCGAGCCCTACTCCGCGGGCATCGGCGGTGGCGGCTTCTTCGTCTACTACGACGCCGACACCCGGACCGTCCACACCATCGACGGGCGCGAGACCGCGCCCCGCTCCGCGGACACCTCGCTCTTCCTGGAGAACGGCAAGCCCATCCCGTTCGACGAGGGCGTCACCAGCGGCCTCGGCGTCGGCACCCCCGGTACCCCGGACACCTGGGACGCGGCGCTGGACGAATGGGGCAGCCAGTCCCTTCGGTCACTGCTGAAGCCCGCAGAGAAGCTCGCCAGGGACGGCTTCACCGTGGACGCGACCTTCCGCGCCCAGACCCAGGCGAACGAGGCCCGCTTCCGGGACTTCCCGGCCACGGCCGAACTCTTCCTGCCAGGCGGACAGCTGCCGGTGGTCGGCTCGGTGTTCCGCAATCCGGATCTGGCGCGCACCTACGCCGAACTCGGGCGCAAGGGCACCGGCGCGCTCTATCGCGGCCCCCTCGCCCGGGACATCGTGAACACCGTGCGGCACCCGCAGGTCCGCGAGGGCGCGACCCGGGTGGTGAGACCCGGGGATCTGACCCTGAGGGACCTGGCGGCCTACGAGACCGAGTGGCGCCGGCCGACCAGGATGACCTACCGGGGTCTGGACGTGTACGGCATGGGACCCGCGTCATCCGGTGGCACGACCGTCGGCGAGGCACTCAACATCCTGGAGAGCACCGATCTGTCCGAGCAGTCGGCGGCCGGCTATCTGCACCGGTTCATCGAGGCGAGCCGGATCGCCTTCGCCGACCGCGGGCGCTGGGTGGGCGACCCGGCGTTCGAGGACGTACCCGTGAAGGAGCTGCTGTCCCAGCGTTACGCGAATTCACGGGAGTGCCTGATCCGCGACGACGCCGTACTCAAGAGCCCGCTGGCTCCTGGTGACCCCAGCAAGCCCGTCGCCTGCGCGGCTGCCGGCACGGCCGTCCCGGCGACCTACGAAGGCGACAACACCACGCATCTCACGGTCGCCGACAAGTGGGGCAACGTCGTCGCCTACACCCTGACCATCGAGTCCACCGGCGGCAGCGCGATCACGGTGCCGGGGCGGGGCTTCCTGCTCAACAACGAACTCACCGACTTCTCCTTCGCCCCGGCGAACCCGTCGGTCCACGACCCCAACCTGCCGGGACCCCGCAAGCGCCCCCGTTCCTCCATCTCTCCCACCATCGTGCTCGACCAGCGGGACCGGCCCGTGCTGGCACTCGGCTCCCCGGGCGGTGCCACGATCATCACCACGGTGCTCCAGACCCTGACGGGCGTGGTCGACCGCGGCCTCCCGCTGGTGGAGGCGATCGCCGCCCCGCGCGCGAGCCAGCGCAACCAGACCACGACCGAACTGGAACCGGCTCTCTGGAACAGCCCCCTGAAGGCGCAGCTCGAGGCGCGCGGCCATGCCTTCCGCCAGAACCCGGAGATCGGCGCCGCGACAGCGGTCCAGCGGCTGCCCGACGGCCGTTGGATCGCCGCTGCCGAGAAGGTACGGCGCGGCGGCGGCTCCGCCATGGCCGTACGGCCCAGCGGCACGCCGTAAGCGCGCACGCGCACATCATCACCTCGTCGCCGGGGTCACCCAACAGGGTGGCCCCGGTGGCGTGCGGGGCCAGGGGACTGCTTGCTGTTAAGTGCGGACACCCGGGCCGGCCGAGCGGCCGGGTCCCGGGGGGCACGGGAGAGAAAGCGAGTGGTCCATGGAGCCGAACAGGGAGCGGTTGCGGACCCCGCGGGCGGCGGGGCTGGCCGGCATCGTGTTCGCCGTGCTGCTGGCGGCGGCGATCGTGCTGATGCGGATCGCGATTCCGGAGGGTGCCGCACAGACCGGTGCGATCAGCCCCGACCGCAAGCGGGCCGTGCGAGTGGCGTTGGAGCTGGTGCCGTTCGCCGGGATCTTCTTCCTGTGGTTCATGGGCGCGCTGCGTGCCCAGGTGGGGGAGGCGGAGGACAGGTTCATCGCGACCGTGTTCCTGGGCAGCGGGCTGGTGTTCGTGGCCACTCTGTTCGGCGCCGCCGCGGCGGCCGGGAGCATCCTGGTCGATCAGCAGCCATCGGAGTTCGGCCGCAATTTCGCGTACACCCTGCTGACGACGTACTCCATGCGGATGGCTGCCGTCTTCATCTTCACCACCTCGCACATCGGCCGCAGGCTCGGGGTGTTCCCGCGCCCCTACGCGCTCGTCGGGTACGCGGCGGGCCTGGTGCTGTTGTTCGCCGGGCCGGGCTTCCCCTGGTCCGAGATGGTGTTCCCGGCCTGGTCCGTGATCGTCAGCATCCATCTGCTCAGGCTCCGCCTGCGGCCACGGACCGAGGGGTCCACGGCCGGGGCGGTGTGACGGCCCCGTCATTCCGGCGGACCGCAGTTCACTCCACCGGTCCATCCCGGCGCGCGGAGCCCCGCCCGAGAACCCATGCTGATACGGAGAGTGACTAGTCACGGGAAGGGCTGATCCGGGTGAGACTTGTCGTCGATCTCAACCGATGCCAGGGCTATGCGCAGTGCGCGTTCCTCGCACCGGACGTCTTCGAAATGCACGGCGAGGAAGCGCTGCTGTACAACCCCGACGCCGACAGGGCGCAGCGCGACGCCGTGCTCCGGGCGGCGGCAGCCTGTCCGGTGCAGGCGATTCTCGTGGACGGGCTGGACGGGGCGGATGCCGAGGCCGCCGCTGGTGCGCAGGGGGTCTCCCATGCCCGGTGAAGTGTTCCTCGACTGGCTGAAGCGTGAGGGACGCATCGTCGTCGTCGGCGCGTCGCTGGCCGGGCTGCGCGCCGCGGAGACACTGCGGGACGAGGGCTTCGCAGGCTCACTGACACTGATCGGCGACGAACCGTACGAGCCCTACGACCGCCCCCCGCTGTCCAAGGGTGTCCTGCTGGGCCGCGCCACACCGGACCACACCGCGCTGCCCCGGCGCCGTGCCCTGGACGCCGAGTGGCGGCTCGGGGTCCCGGCGGCCGGTCTCGACATGGCGGCCCGGCGGGTACGGCTGGCCGACGGCGAAGAGGTGCCGTACGACCGGCTGCTGATCGCCACAGGTGTACGGGCCCGTCCATGGCCGCACGAGACCGAAGCCGAACTCGACGGGGTCTTCGTGCTGCGCACCCGCGACGACGCCACCGCGCTCCAGAAGCGGCTGTCCGCGGGCCCCCGCAGGGTCTTCGTGATCGGCGCGGGCTTCACCGGCTCGGAGATCGCGTCCGCCTGCCGTGAGCGCGAGATCGAGGTCACCGTCGCGGAGCGCGGCTCGGCCCCGCTCGTCGGAGCGCTCGGCGGTGTGGTCGGACAGGTCGCCGCCCAACTCCAGCAGGAGAACGGCGTGGACCTGCGCTGCGGAGTGATGGTCACCGGCCTCGAGGGCGACACCGCTGGCCGGGTGCGCGCCGCCCACCTCTCCGACGGCACCACCGTGGAGACGGACGTCGTGGTCGTCTGCCTCGGCGCCACCCGCAACACCGAATGGCTCGCCGGGTCAGGTCTCGGTGCGGGCCCCCGTGGTATCGCCTGCGACGCGGGCTGCCGGGCGTTCGACATCCGGGGCATCGTCACCGACGACATCTTCGTGGCCGGTGACGTGGCACGGTCTCCGCATCCGCTGTTCGGCTACCAGTTCCTGTCCCTGGAGCACTGGGGCAACGCGGTCACCCAGGCCGAGACCGCCGCACACAACATGCTCTGCGACAGCGTCGACCGCCGCCCCCACATGTGGGTACCCGGCTTCTGGTCCTCCCAGTTCGGGGTGAACATCAAGTCGGTCGGCGTACCGTCCATGGGCACGGAGATCATCGTCTCGCAGGGCTCGCTCGCCGAGCGCCGGTTCGTCGGTGTCTACGGCTACCAGGGTCGCGTCATCGGCGCCGTCACCTTCGACCAGGCCCGCTGGTTGCCCTTCTACCAGCACCTGATCGAGACGACCGCGCCCTTCCCGCCGAAGTTCCCGACCGTGGACCGCCGCCCCGAGGGGCAGCGCCCGGTGTCGGCCGACTTCCCAGACCCCTCGGTGCCCTCCCACGGGCCGACCGTCACCCTCAGCGGGTACTCGCCGTCCGACCGGCGGATGAGCTTCACCCCCGGCCGGTGACGAGGCCGTGAGCGACCCGAAGGACTGGTCATGACCCAAGGCAGCCAAGGGAGCCTGCTGCGGCAGATCCTCGACTACAGCAACCGCCACGACCCGTATCCGCTCTACGCGGAGCTGCGCAAGACTCCGGTCCACAGCGACGGCGACGGCTCCTTCGTCGTGAGCACCTACCACGAGATCCGGAGCCTGCTCCACGATCCACGGGTCAGCTCCGACCCCCACAACCTGAACGTGCCCGGGGACCCCGGGTTCGACGCGCAGGACGAGTCGAGCCTGCCGCCCAGTTTCATCCGCCTCGACCCCCCGGAGCACGACCGGTTGCGCCGGATGACGAACTCGTCGTTCGGGCCGCCCCACAGCCCGCGCCGGATCGACGCGATGCACGGTGAGCTGGAGGAGATCGTCTCGGGCCTCATCGACGGGATCGGCGACACGGAACGCCTCGACCTGGTCGAGCAGTTCTCATATCCGTTCCCGGTGACCGTGATCTGCCGGCTGCTCGGTGTGCCGCGTGAGGACGAGTCGCGCTTCCACACCTGGGCGGACACCCTGGCGGCCAGCCTGGACCCGATGCCGGGTCAGGACCCGACCGAGCGGAACAAGATCACGCAGCAGGCCCGTACGGAACTCGGCATGTACCTGGCCGGGCTCATCGAGGAGCGGCGCAAGAACCCCAAGGACGACATGCTCTCCGAACTGGCCACCCTCCGAGGGCCGGACGGATCCATGTCGACCATGGAGCTGCTGAGCACGGCGGCGCTGCTCCTGATCGCCGGCCATGAGACCACGGTCAACCTGATCACCAACGGGATGCTGACCCTGCTGCGCAATCCCGACCAGCTCCAGCGGCTGCGCGAGAACCCGAAGCGGGCGGTCCCCATCGTGGAGGAACTCCTGCGCTTCGAACCACCGGTGCAGCTGGTGCCGAACCGGACCACCCTGGCGGACATCGACATCTGCGGTGTCACGATTCCCAAGGGCGCCTCGCTGTGGCTGGTCGTGGCCGCGGGCAACCGCGACCCCCAGCGCTTCGACCACCCGGACCGCTTCGACCCGGACCGGGGCGACATCCAGCACCTGGGCTTCGGCAGCGGCATCCACTCCTGCTTCGGCGCCCCGCTCGCCCGCCTGGAGGCCCAGCTCGCACTGAGCGAGCTCGCCCGCAGGCTGGTCAACCCCCGACTGCTCGAGGACCCGCCCGAGTACCGGCAGAACGCGGTCCTGCGCGGGCCCCGCCATCTGCCCATCGCCTGCGACGGCATCCGGGACTGAGGGCTGTCACCACCCGAACGTAAGCTCCTCCCGGGAACCGTCCCTATGAAGCGGCAGGGGCTCCGGGCACACCGACACTCCTCGTGGACGGCCTCCCGTTGCGGGCGTCGTTCGACGAGGCCATGTACGACAAGGGCGAATTCGCCGGAGTCATGCGCAGCTACACCGGCTGAGCCCGGCACTGCAGCGCCCCGGCGGCTGTGCGGCGCACCTGGCGGCACCGTGTCACGGCGACCGGTCCGGCTCCGCGACGCCCGGCGCGGCCATGGCGGAAGGCCGGCCGCTCAGAGGGCGGTGAGGATACGCGGGCCCGCGTCCGTGATGGCCACCGTGTGCTCGGCGTGCGCGGCGCGGGAGCCGTCGGTCGTTCGCAGGGTCCAGCCGTCGCCCGAGGTGCGGTAGGCGTCCCCGCCGCCACCGATCAGCATCGGCTCGATGGCGAGCACCATGCCGTGCCGCAGCCGCATGCCGCGGCCCGGTCGGCCCTCGTTGGGCACGGCGGGGTCCTCGTGCATCGTCCGGCCCACGCCGTGGCCGCCGAAGCCGGCCAGGATGCCGTAGCCGGCCGCCCGGCACACCCGGCCGATGGCGTGCGCGATGTCGCCGACGCGGTTGCCGACGACCGCCGCGGCGATACCCGCGTCGAGGGCCTCGTACGCCGTGTCGACGAGGCGGGTGTCCTCGGGGCGGGGGCGACCGACGGTGAAGCTGATGGCGGAGTCGCCGACCCAGCCGTCCAGGGCGGCACCGCAGTCGATGCTCACCAGGTCGCCGTCGCACAGCCGGTAGCCGTCCGGTACGCCGTGCACGATCGCGTCGTTGACGGACGCGCAGATGACGGCGGGGAAGGGTACGGGTGCCCAGTCGGGGCGGTATCCGAGGAACGGTGAGCGCGCGCCGGCCTCGCGCAGCACGGTGCGGGCGGTCTCGTCCAGGGTTCGCAGTGTCACGCCCACCGCCGCCGTGTCCCGGACGGCGTTGAGTGCCTGGGCGACCACGCGTCCGGCCGCACGCATGGCGTCCAGCGAGGTGTCGGTCTTGATCTCAACCATGCCAATTACTATACCGGTCTAGGCGGTATTAGAATGACGGCATGGTCCGTACACCCCTGACCCCGGAAGAGCGCGAACGTGGCGAGCGGCTCGGCCGGTTGCTCCGCGAGGCGCGTGGCGCGCGCAGCATGGTGGAGGTCGCCGCGGCGGCCGGACTCTCCGCGGAGACCCTGCGCAAGATCGAGACGGGCCGCGCCCCGACACCCGCCTTCTTCACCGTCGCCGCGCTGGCCGGTGTCCTCGATCTCTCCATGGACGAGCTGGTGACCCTGTGCGTACGTGCATCCGCGCCCGCGCGGACGTACGCGGCGTAGTCTCCCGACCGTGGACCTGAAGAAGTTCGACCGCGCCAAGTACCTCAGCCTCACCACCTTCCGCAAGAACGGGACGGGTGTCGCCACACCCGTGTGGTTCGCCGTCGAAGGCGGTGAGATCTATGTCTGGACCCGCTCCGACTCGTGGAAGGTCAAACGGCTCCGCAACAACGGGCGGGTCACCGTGGCCCCCTGCGATGTGCGGGGCAGGGTCGCCGACGGCGCGCCGGTCGAGGAGGGGGCCGCGCGGCTGCTGGATGACGCGGAGCTGAAGAAGGTGCGGCGGCTGCTCGCCCACAAGTACACCTGGCAGTTCTGGCTCATCGACTGGCCCGCCGCCATCGTGCGCCGCGGCAAGCGGCCTCACACGGGCATCGCAGTGACGCTGCGGACACGTTGGGCCATCCGCACCGTCCGCGAAAACTGCGCGTAGCCGTCCCGTAACGCGGCTGGGGTGCAATGCCTGCCAGCCGGTGACGGAGGGCGGGCGGCGATGACGGTGGACCAACTCCCGATGGACATAGCGGATTTCGCACGGTATCTCGGGGAGCTGACGGAGCGGCTCGATCGGGACGCGGGCTGGTACGGGGTGTTCTGGCGGCGTGACCCCGAGGGGCTGACGGCCTGCCTCCGGGGGGCGGAGATCCCGCCCTGGGACGTGGTGGAATCACTGCTCCTCGACCTCGGCGCGGGGCAGGTCGAGAGCGAGAACGCCCGCGCGCTGCACACCGCCGCGGTCACCGCCCACGACCTGCGCGCGGGTGGGCACGACACCCTGCGGGAACGCCTGGAGCTGATGCACCGAGAGCGGGCCACTGCGGCGGCACGCGGCCAGGCGCTGCTGCGCCGGCTTGCCCTGCTTGCCGAGGGCTCCCCAGGCCACCGGGCACTGGCTCATGAGCTGTCCTGGGTGAACGACGACCATGCGCGTGCCGCGGCCCGCTGCGCGGAACTCTCGGCCAGACTGGCCGCGTTGCCGGTGGACGACCCCGGTTCCGGGGGAGCGGAGTCGCAACCGGCGGGCCCGGACCGGGAACCCGTCCCGGATTCGGCCGGCTCCTCCTGGTTCCACCCTGGTGGTGGCCGGAACGAGCAGCCTGACCCCGACCCGACGCAGCCCGCTCCCGCGCCGCCCCCCTCGCCCGCGTCGGGCGGTGAGCGCAGGAGGCGGGGGTGGAGCGGGCCGAAGCGACGCTCACGCGGCGCCCGCTATGCCCCGCCGGACGAAGCCGACCCGGCGCCGAGCGAGCCGTTGGCCGATGCCGTACCCCCGCTGCCCATGGCCGGAACGCGACCGCGTGGAGCGCGGTTCGGGAACGACGGCGGTCACGATGACGAGCCGGAGACGGCCCCGGCAGGGCCGGCCACCGGACAGCCGGACGCCCAGGCCCGTCGCGCCGCTGCCGAGACCGCGGCGGTGCTTGGCCGGCTGCGCGCCGAGGGGCGCGGCGGCGAGGCACACGCCGTGCTGTGTGAGGCGGCCACGCGCCCCGCCACCTGGCTGCCGGTGCTGGGCGACGAGCTGCACCGGGCCGGACTCGGCGTCGACTGGGCCACCCTGCTGTGGGAGGCCGCGTCCCTGCCGCCCGCGCATCTCGCTGCCGCCGCGCAGGCGCTGGGCGCGGCGGGCCGCGCCGACGACTGCCGGTATCTGCTCCGTCAGGGCGTCGCCCGTCCGCCCGCCGAGATCGCCGAAGCCGTGCTCGCGCTCGACGGCGCCGGGGGCGATGAGGAAGCGAACTCCCTGCTCACCGCGTTCGTACGAGCCCGTACGCCCGAGGACGCCGCACGGCTCGCCGCCCCCGATCCGCGCGGCCTCGTGCCGCGCCTGCTGTCCGCGGCCCGTGCCGTGTCACCCGACCGGGAGCGCGATCTGGTGCATGCTCTGCGCGTCGCCGGACTCCTCGGCAGCTGAAAAAGTACGGTATACGCTGATTGTCGACCGCTGAGGTGCGAAACATGATCGACACTGCGGGTTGACGGCGATGGTCTTGCCCCAGTGTGTGACGGGGCTTACGTTCTCCTCCTACGTATTGCATCTACGTGCGTAGAGGCTCTCTGACGTCTTGTCGAAGGAGCAGCTCAATGACCAATGTCGTACGCGCCGCACTCGTCCAGGCGACCTGGACCGGCGACACAGAGTCGATGATCGCCAAGCACGAGGAGCACGCCCGCGAGGCCGCACGCCAGGGCGCGAAGGTCATCGGATTCCAGGAGGTCTTCAACGCCCCGTACTTCTGCCAGGTCCAGGAGCCCGAGCACTACCGCTGGGCCGAACCGGTCCCGGACGGCCCCACCGTGCTGCGGATGCGCGACCTCGCCCGGGAGACCGGCATGGTGATCGTGGTCCCGGTGTTCGAGGTTGAGGGCACGGGCTTCTACTACAACACCGCGGCTGTCATCGACGCCGACGGCACCTACCTCGGGAAGTACCGCAAGCATCACATCCCCCAGGTGAAGGGCTTCTGGGAGAAGTACTACTTCAAGCCCGGAAACTTGGGCTGGCCCGTTTTCGACACCGCCGTGGGCAGGGTCGGGGTCTATATCTGCTACGACCGCCACTTCCCCGAAGGCTGGCGCCAACTCGGACTCAACGGTGCCCAGTTGGTCTACAACCCCTCGGCCACCTCGCGCGGTCTGTCGGCCTATCTCTGGCAGCTCGAACAGCCCGCCGCCGCTGTCGCCAACGAGTACTTCATCGCCGCCATCAACCGCGTCGGCCAGGAGGAGTACGGCGACAACGACTTCTACGGCACCAGCTACTTCGTGGACCCCCGCGGCCAGTTCGTCGGTGAAACCGCCAGCGACAAGGGCGAGGAACTGATCGTGCGGGACCTGGACTTCGGCCTCATCGAAGAAGTCAGGCAGCAGTGGGCGTTCTACCGGGACCGCAGGCCCGACGCCTACGAGGGACTGGTGCAGCCGTGAACGACCTGCACGAGCGGCACCGCGCCGTCATCCCCGACTGGGTCGCCCTCTACTACCAGCAGCCCGTCGAGATCACCCACGGCGAGGGACGGCACGTCTGGGACGCGGACGGCAACCGCTACCTGGACTTCTTCGGCGGCATCCTCACCACCATGACCGCCCACGCACTCCCCGAGGTCACCAAGGCGGTGAGCGAGCAGGCCGGGCGGATCATCCACTCCTCCACGCTCTACCTCAACCGCCCCATGGTCGAGCTCGCCGAGCGCATCGCGGCCCTCTCCGGCATCCCCGACGCCCGGGTCTTCTTCACCACATCCGGCACCGAGGCCAATGACACGGCCCTGCTGCTGGCCACCGCGTACCGCAGGTCCGGGACGATCCTGGCGATGCGCAACAGCTACCACGGCCGCTCCTTCTCCGCCGTGTCCATCACCGGCAACCGCGCCTGGACCCCCACGGGACTCTCCCCGCTCCAGACGCTCTACGTCCACGGCGGCATCCGCACCCGGGGACCGTACGCCCAGCTCTCGGACGCGCGGTTCATCGACGCCTGTGTGGCCGACCTCGAGGACCTGCTCGGCCAGACCCGTGATGTCGCCGCGCTGATCGCCGAACCGATCCAGGGCGTCGGCGGCTTCACCTCACCGCCCGACGGGCTGTACGCGGCGTTCCGCGAGGTGCTCGACCGGCACGGCATCCTCTGGATCTCCGACGAGGTGCAGACCGGCTGGGGCAGGACCGGCGACAACTTCTGGGGCTGGCAGGCGCACGGCCAGAGCGGGCCGCCGGACATCCTCACCTTCGCCAAGGGCATCGGCAATGGCATGTCCATCGGCGGTGTGGTCGCCCGCGCCGAGGTCATGAACTGCATCGACGCCAACTCCATCTCCACCTTCGGCGGTTCACCGGTCACCATGGCGGCGGGCCTCGCGAACCTCTCGTACCTCCTGGAGCACGATCTCCAGGGCAACGCCCGGCGAGTCGGCGGAATGCTGCTGGAACGGCTGCGCGCCATCGGCGCGGCGATCCCGGAGGTACGCGAAGTGCGAGGCCGTGGGCTGATGGCCGGGGTGGAGCTCGTGAAGCCCGGTACGGACCAGGCGAACCCCGAAGCCGCCGCTGCCGTGCACGAAGCGGCCCGTGAGAGCGGCCTGCTCATCGGCAAGGGCGGCGCGCACAACACCAGCGTGCTGCGGATCGCCCCACCGCTGACGCTCACCGTCGCGGAGGCGGAGGAGGGCGCCGCGATCCTCGAACGGGCCCTGCGCAGCCTGTAGACACCGCCCAGTCCATCCCCTTCAGAGACCGGGAAACCCCCATGAGCAACCGCACCCTGATCCGCGGCGGACTCGTCATCACCGCCGCGGAGGAGACCCACGCCGACGTGCTCGTCGAGGACGGCCGTATCGCCGCCCTGGCCGCACACGGCTCAGGAGCCGCCGAGAGCTGGACCGCGGACCGCACCATCGACGCCACCGGGAAGTACGTCATCCCGGGCGGCGTCGACGCCCACACGCACATGGAGCTGCCGTTCGGCGGCACCTTCGCCTCCGACACCTTCGAGACCGGCACCCGCGCCGCCGCCTGGGGCGGCACCACCACCATCGTGGACTTCGCCGTCCAGTCCGTCGGTCAGGGGCTGCGCGAAGGACTCGACGCCTGGTACGCCAAGGCCGACGGCAACTGCGCCATCGACTACGGCTTCCACATGATCCTCGCCGACGTCAACGAGTCCTCGCTCAAGGAGATGGACCTGCTCGTCGAGGAGGGGGTGACCTCCTTCAAGCTCTTCATGGCCTATCCGGGCGTGTTCTACAGCGACGACGGGCAGATCCTGAGGGCCATGCAGCGCGGCACCGCCAACGGCGGGCTGATCATGATGCATGCCGAGAACGGCATCGCGATCGACGTGCTCGTCGAACAGGCCCTCGCCCGCGGTGAGACCGACCCCCGCTACCACGGCGAGGTCCGCAAGGTGCTCCTCGAGGCCGAGGCCACGCACCGGGCCATCCAGCTCGCCCGGGTCGCGGGCGCGCCCCTCTACGTCGTGCACGTCTCGGCGGAGGAGGCCGTCGCCGAGATCACCCAGGCACGGGGCAAGGGTCTGAATGTCTTCGGCGAGACCTGCCCCCAGTACCTGTTCCTGTCCACCGACAACCTCGCGGAGCCCGACTTCGAGGGCGCCAAGTACGTGTGCAGCACACCGCTTCGGCCGAAAGAACACCAGGCGGCGCTCTGGCGGGGCCTGCGCACCAATGACCTCCAGGTCGTGTCCACCGACCACTGCCCCTTCTGCTTCACGGGCCAGAAGGAGCTGGGCCGGGGCGACTTCTCCAAGATCCCCAACGGTCTGCCGGGTGTGGAGAACCGGATGGACCTGCTCCACCAGGCGGTGGTCGACGGTCACATCACCCGCCGCCGCTGGATCGAGATCGCCTGCGCGACCCCTGCCCGGATGTTCGGGCTCTATCCGAAGAAGGGCACCATCGCGCCCGGTGCCGACGCGGACATCGTCGTCTACGACCCGACCGCCACCCAGGTCATCTCCGCCGAGACCCACCATATGAACGTCGACTACTCGGCGTACGAGGGCAAGCGCGTCACCGGACGGGTGGAGACGGTGCTGTCGCGCGGTGAAACCGTCATCGACCAGCGGGAGTTCACCGGCCGCGCCGGGCACGGTGTCTACGTACCGCGGTCCACCTGCCAGTACCTGAACTAGCAACGAGCAACGACCCTGAATCGGGAGGCCCCTCAGTGGACTTCGGACTCGTCCTGCAGACCGACCCGCCCGCATCGGAGGTCGTCGGCCTGATGCGGCGCGCGGAACGCAACGGCTTCCGCTACGGCTGGACATTCGACTCGGCGGTGCTGTGGCAGGAGCCGTTCGTCATCTACAGCCGCATCCTGGAACACACCCAGACACTGCACGTCGGCCCCATGGTCACCAACCCGGGCACCAGGACCTGGGAGGTCACCGCCTCCACCTTCGCCACCCTCAACGAGATGTACGGCAACCGCACCGTCTGCGGTATCGGACGCGGCGACTCGGCCATGCGGGTGGCCGGCCGCAAACCCAACACCCTGGCCCGCCTCGGCGAGGCGATCGACGTCATCCGCGACCTCGCCGAGGGTCGGGAGGCCCTGGTCGACGGTCAGCCCCTGCGACTGCCCTGGGTGCAGGGCGGCAAGCTGCCGGTGTGGATGGCGGCGTACGGCCCGAAGGCCCTCGCCCTCGCCGGGCAGAAGGCCGACGGCTTCATCCTCCAGCTCGCCGACCTGTATCTGACCGAATGGATGGTGAAGGCGGTACGGGACGCCGCGGCCCAGGCCGGCCGCGACCCTGACGCGGTCACCATCTGCGTCGCCGCGCCCGCCTATGTCGGTGACGACCTGGCCCACGCCCGCGACCAGTGCCGCTGGTTCGGCGGGATGGTGGGCAACCACGTCGCCGACCTCGTCGGCCGCTACGGCGAGCACTCGGACATGGTGCCCGAGGAGCTGACTGCCTACATCAAGGAGCGCCACGGCTACGACTACAGCCACCACGGACGGGCAGGGAACCCGTCGACCGACTTCGTGCCCGACGAGATCGTGGACCGCTTCTGCCTGCTCGGGCCGCCGCAGGCACATGTCGAGAAGCTCCAGGCGCTACGCGAACTGGGCGTGGACCAGTTCGCGGTCTACAACATGCACGACGCCAAGGAAGTCACGATCGACGCCTACGGCGCGGAGATCATCCCGGCACTCAACCGCTGACCCGCTCACTCCCTTTCGCCGAACCGCTGAACGCCCACCGCCGACAGGGTCACCCGACCCCCGCTGAAGGGTCCAGCCCATGACCGCGCCCGTTCCCCCGGCCCCTCCGACCCGCGACCCGGAACAGCTGACCGACGCCCAGGGCCGGGTGGAACTCGTGCCCGGGGCGGTCCCCGACGATGGCCGCTTCGTCAACGGGGACCTGCTCCCCGTACCCGTCGCCAAGCGGCACTGGACCACGTACAACTTCGCCGCGCTCTGGGTCGGGATGGCTCACAACATCCCGTCCTGGCTGCTCGCCTCCGGTCTCGTCGCCCTCGGCATGGACTGGAAGCAGGCGGTGTTCACCATCGCGCTCGCCAATGTGATCGTGCTGGCGCCGATGCTGCTCACGGGGCATGCCGGGCCCAAGTACGGCATCCCCTTCCCGGTGCTGGCGCGTGCCTCGTTCGGCGTGCGCGGCGCCAACCTCCCCGCACTCATCAGAGCCGCGGTCGCCTGCGCCTGGTTCGGCATCCAGACCTGGATCGGCGGGCAGGGCATCTTCATCCTGCTCGGCAACATCTTCGGTGGCTGGGCCAAGGCGTCCGAGATCGCCGGGCAGCCCTGGACGCTCTGGCTGTGCTTCGTGGTCTTCTGGGTGCTCGAACTGGGCATCATCTACCGGGGAATGGAGACCCTGCGCCGGTTCGAGAACTGGGCGGCGCCGTTCGTCATCGTCGGCGCGCTGGTGCTGCTTGTGTGGATCGCCAACAAGGCCGGCGGCTTCGGCCCCCTGCTCGACCAGCCGTCCAAGCTCGGCTGGGGACCGGAATTCTGGACGGTGTTCTTCCCCTCCCTCATGGCGATGATCGCCTTCTGGTCCACGCTGTCCCTGAACATCCCGGACTTCACCCGCTTCGGCGCCGGACAGCGGGCCCAGATCTGGGGCCAGACGCTGGGACTGCCGACGACCATGACGCTGTTCGCCCTGCTCTCGGTGTTCGTGACCTCCGGATCCCAGGCGGTGTACGGGGTGCCGATCTGGGACCCGGTGGAGCTCGCCGGAAAGACCGACAACGTCTTCGGACTGCTCTACGCCCTGATCACCGTGCTGGTCGCGACGATCTCCGTGAACATCGCGGCGAACGTGGTCTCGCCCGCGTACGACCTGTCCAATCTCGCCCCGCGCTTCATCAACTTCCGCAGGGGCGCGCTGATCACGGGCGTGGTCGGCGTGCTGATCATGCCGTGGAAACTGACCGAGACCCCCGAGCTCTACATCTTCACCTGGCTGGGGCTCGTCGGCGGACTGCTCGGCACGGTCGCGGGCATCCTCATCGCCGACTACTGGATCATCCGCCGCACCCATCTCCAGCTGGCCGACCTCTACCGGACGGAAGGCGCGTACTGGTATGCGGGCGGCTGGAACTGGCGGGGTGTGGTCGCCTTCGCCGTGGGCGGCATCCTGGCGATCGGCGGCTCCCACTCCGCGCCAGGCAAGGGCCCCTTCCCCGAGGACGGGCTGATCCCCTTGCTCAAGCCGCTCGCCGACTACGGCTGGGCGGTGGGGCTCGCGGCATCGATGGCGCTGTACACGCTGCTGATGCTGCCGTCGCGGCGCCATGTCTCACACGAGGTCCACGGGAAGTCCCACGGGTGAGCACGGCGCCGCCTGGGGCGTCCGGCTTCAGCGGCGGTCGCGCTGGGCCTCCACGACACGCCGCAGCGTGCGGTCGGCGGACCCGCCCGCACGGCGCTGCACCCGCTCCGAGAACCCCGGGAACTGGCCACCGATCGCGGTGAGCAGCTTCATCACCGCGGGCGCCACGTTCACCTCGGCGCGATCCTGCTCGACGGCGCGGACGACCCCCGCGACCACCTGGCGCGGTGAGACCGTGCCCAGACCCGCGGGCGCCTCGGCACCCGTGGCGGCGAACATACCCGCGTCCCGGACGAACCCGGGCTGGATGACGGAGACGCCCACCCCGTGCTCGTACAGGTCCTGGCGCAGCCCGAGCGCGAAACCGCGCAGCCCGAACTTGGTGGCGTTGTAGAGCGCCGAGTGCTTGGTCGCCGTCTTGCCGGACATCGAGCCGACGAAGGCGAGATGGCCACGGCGCGCCTCGACCATCGAGGGCGCGAGGAGCCGGGCCAGCATGGCGGGGGCACGGAGGTTGACGGCGAGGGCCCGGTCGAGCTGTTCGGGTGTGTATTCGAGCAGGTCGCCACTGGACGGCAGGGCGGCGTTGGCGATGAGTATCTCGGTGCCGGCCGCCTCGCGCGCCAGCCGTTCGATGTCGTCCGGGTCCGCGAGATCGGCGACGATGCCCTGTGCCCCGTACCGCTTCACCAGCGGTTCCAGAGCATCGGGCTTGCGCCCGGTCAGGATCAACCGTGCGCCGCGCGTGGCAAGTTCCGCGGCGAGTGCGGCACCGATACCGCCGGTGACACCAGTGAGCAGAACAGTTGATCCGGTGATGCGCATCTGGTTACCCTCCAGTTCTGTTCGTTCGAACGAACGATAAGGAGGGCAGGGTGGCCATGTCCACAGGGGACTACACAGGACTTGCCGAACAGGCGAGAAGGTTGCGGGAGGGCGAGGTCACCTCACGCGAACTCGTCGCGGACGCGCTCGAACGCATCGAGGCGAGCCAGCCCGTGCTCAACGCCTTCCGGCACGTCCGGGCCGAAGCCGCGCTCGCCGAGGCCGAGGACGCGGACCGGCGACTGGCGGCGGGGGAGCGGCTCCCGCTGCTCGGTGTGCCCATGGCCGTCAAGGACGACACCGATGTCGCGGGGCTGCCCACCCTGTTCGGCTGCCGCGGTGAGGTCCCGCCCGCATCCGCCGACGGTGAGGCGGTACGCCGGCTGCGCGGGGCCGGTGCCGTCATCGTCGGCAAGACGAACAGCTGCGAACTGGGTCAGTGGGCGTTCACCGAGGGCCCCGCCTTCGGCGCCACCCGCAATCCCTGGGCGCCCGGACACACCCCCGGTGGCTCGTCCGGTGGCTCGGCGGCAGCCGTCGCCGCCGGACTCGTCCCCGCCGCCCTCGGCTCGGACGGCGCCGGGTCCATCCGGATCCCGGCCGCCTGGACGCATCTCGTGGGCATCAAGCCGCAGCGCGGCAGGGTGTCCCTGTACCCGCACACCGACGCCTTCCACGGACTCACCGTCAACGGCCCCCTCGCCCGTACCGTCGCCGACGCGGCCCTGCTGCTCGACGCCGTCCAGGGGCCGCACCCCGAGGACCTTCACCAGCCCGACGCGGTCGAGGCGTCGGCCGCGGCCCGACGTGAACCCGGCCGGCTGCGCATCGCCGTCGCCTGGCGCCCGCCGCTCACCCTCACCGGCACCAAGCCCCATCCCGACATCCGCCGCGCCGTGGCCCAGGTCGTCGAGGCCCTGGTCCGTCTCGGGCACGATGTGGAGGAGGCGAGGCCCCGATACGGGCTCATCGGCCTCGGGTTCGTCCCGCGCGGGACGGCCGGTGTCTCCGAGATCGCGGCCCTGCACCCCGAGCCCGCGCTGCTCGACCCCCGTACCCGTGCCGCCATGCGCAACGGCAGGCTTCTCGGCGGCCGTATCGTGCGCGCCGCCCGCGCCCGCGAGGCACGCCAGCACCAGCGGATCGGCGCCATCTTCGACACGTACGACGTCGTCCTCACCCCGACCACAGCCGCGCCTCCGCCCGCGATCGGCACCTTCGACGGGCTCGGCGCCTGGCGCACCAACTCCATCATGGCGGCGGCCTGCCCCTACGCCTGGCCCTGGAACGTACTCGGTTGGCCGGGGGTGAACGTACCCGCCGGATTCACCGCCGACGGGCTGCCCGTCGGAGCACAGCTGCTGGGCCCCGCAGGCGGCGAGGAGCGGCTGATCTCGCTCGCCGCCCAGCTGGAGGACGACCTCCGCTGGCATGAGCGGCACCCTGCCCCGCTGACCGGCCGGAGTACACCGGTGGAACAATGACCACCATGTCCAGCGAGCACGTCCCGGCCGTCACGCCGCCCGTCCCTCCCACGAAGCAGCGCATCATCGGCGCCGTCCTGCGCGTCATCGGCCAGGACGGCATCGCCGGGGTCACCAACCGCCGGATCGCCAAGGAGGCGGGCGTCTCGCTCGGGTCCGTCACCTACCACTTCACCAGCCAGCACGAGATGCTGCGTGAGTCCATGCTGCACTTCGTGCACGAGGAGACCCGGCGGCTGACCGCGCTCGCCGACGAGGGCGAGGCCGCGGGGCTCGGTATCGACGCCGCCGCGGCGCTCGCCGGACAGGTCGCGGACGGCACCGCCTTCGACAGCGAGCACATCGCTCCCTTCGAGCTGTACATCCAGGCCGGCCGGGACGAGCGGCTGCGGGAGGCGGCGGCGGAGTGCTTCACCGCCTATGACCGGCTTGCCACGCAGATCCTGACCGCCCTCGGCGTCCCGGACGCCGAGCGGCTCGCCGCGACCACGGTGGCCCTGGTCGCCGGGCTCCAGCTGCGGCGGCTGGCCACCGGCTCACCCGCGGAGGACCTCGCGGACGCGCTGCTGCTGCTGGTGGGCGGCCGGGTCTGAGCAAGCCCCCGGGCCTGCCGAACGGGTCAGTGCCGGGCCGAGTCGCCCCGGTATGCACACATTCGCGCCTTACGTTGGTCTGGCCATGCGCCATCGCACCGCCGCGTGGCCTGGCTGGCCGAAAGGGGCGCCCGGGATGTCGCGCACGCACACAGGGATCCGGTCCACCACGCAGCGCCACGGCAGGACCGCGGCCGTCGCACTCGCCGTCTCGGGGCTGCTCGCCGCCGCGGCCTGCACCGGACCCTCCCCGTCCGGTCCGCAGGCCGCGCCCCCTACCGCCACGCCCACGGACTCCGTTCGCGCCCTCGACCCGGGGATGACGCAACAACTCGACAAGGCCATCGACCAGGTGATGCGCCGGACCGGGGTCCCCGGTGCGATCGTCGGAGTGTGGCTGCCCGGCAAGGGCGACTACGTCAGGGCCTTCGGCGTCGCCGACAAGAGCAGCGGCAAGGCCATGACGGACGACCTGCGGATGCGGATCGGCAGCGAGACCAAGACCTTCACCGTGACGGCGCTGCTCAGACTGGTGGACGAGGGCAAACTGGGTCTCGACGACCCGGTGTCGGACTACATGGACGGGGTGCCGAACGGCGAACACATCACGCTGCGCCAACTGGCGGAGATGCGCAGCGGACTGTTCTCGTACACGGACGACCCCGAATTCGACAAGGCCTTCATGGCAGACCCCGACCGGGTGTTCACTCCGCAGCAGCTGCTCGACTACGCCTTCCGGCATCCTGTGGGCTTCCAGCCGGGCCAGAAGTTCCAGTACTCCAACACCAACACGATCCTGCTCGGCCTGGTCATCGAGAAGGCGAGCGGCCAGAGCCTGCGTGAGTACCTGGACCGCAGCGTGCTGGGCCCGGCCGGGCTGGACCACACGCTGTTCCCCGAAGGTGCCGAGTTCCCCGAGCCGCACGCGCAGGGCTACACCAACCAGACGCCGGACGGCAAGGAAGCGAACGCCACCGACTGGGACCCGTCGTGGGCCTGGGCGGCCGGGGCGATGATCTCGGATCTGCCGGACCTGCGGGACTGGGCCCGCATCGTCGCCACGGGCACGCTGCTCAAGCCCGCCACCCAGGCCCAGCGCCTGCGCACCCTGCCCACCGGCTTCCCCGGGACGGGCTACGGTCTGGGCATCTTCGACAACCACGGCTGGCTCGGCCACAACGGTTCCCTGCCGGGCTACCAGAGCGTGACCGTGTATCTGCCGAAGTCCAAGGCGGTGCTGGTGATCCTCACCAACACCGACAACCCCTACGAGGGCAACGAGAACAGCACCCTCTTCGCCAAGGCCGTCACCGGCATCGTGACGCCGGGGAACGTGTACGACCTGCCGGCCGCGCCCGCGTCATCGGCGTCGCCGGCAACCTCGCCGACGCCGTCCGGGGCATCGGCGTCCTCCGCGGGCTGAGCGCTACGGCCGTGCCCGCCAGACCACTGCCTGGGCGACGATGACCCGCTCACCGTCGAAGGTGATGGCAGGGCCTTCGTGCAGCTCGTAGCCGAGGCTGAGCGCCTCGCTCACACGCCGGCAGAACGAGGAGTCGTCCGGGCCGGTCAGGACCCGGTAGACGGGCAGTCCCTCTGGTGGTGTGCTCATGAAGGAAGCGTTTCAGCTGTGGCAGGTGACGCCAAACCGGTCGCCGCACCGAACGGCCCCGAAGTGTGACCGGTGTCCCGTCCCGGCCGCTTCCGGCGCGCGGGTCGCACGGCAGGCCGTCGGTGCGACACCTCTCGTTCCCCTACGGGATGCCCGAAATGACCCGGGTGTCCATCTGTTCGTCGCCCCGCGTCGGCTGGGATGTCAGTGCGGCGTGCTTTGCTGGGCGCATGACCGAAGACTTTCTGTCCGGGACGACAGGGAACCCCTGGGAGTCCGGCACCCTTGCCCTGGTCGAGGAGGCGGTCCGCAAGGCGGCTGCCGCCGAGATCATGCCGCGCTTCCGTCAGCTCGCCGAGCACGAGATCATCGAGAAGAACGGTCCGCACGACCTGGTGACCGTCGCCGACCGCAGCGCCGAGGAGCACCTCACGGCCTCCCTCACCGCGCTGCTGCCGGGGTCGGTCGTGGTGGGCGAGGAAGCGGTCCACGCCGATCCCGCGGTGTACGACGCGCTGAAGGGCGATGCCCCCGTCTGGATCGTGGATCCGGTCGACGGCACCCGCCAGTTCGTCCACGGCGACCCCGGGTTCTGCACCCTGGTCGCGCTCGCGCGGCACGGCGAGGTGCTGGCCTCCTGGACCTACGCCCCGGTGCTGGACGAGATGGCGACAGCGGTGCGTGGGCACGGCGCGCGGGTGGACGGCATACCGATCCGCTCGGGCTCGCCCGCACTGGGCACGCCCCTCGAAGTGGCCACCTCCCACCCGGACTTCACCACCCACGCGCAGAAGCAGGCCCTGCTCGCCCTGCGCACCGACGGCATCCGCAGCCGCCCCTGCGGCTCCGCGGGCCTTGAATACCTCGCTGTGGCCCGCGGTGACCTGGATGCCGTGGCCTTCTCGTGGGAGAACGCCTGGGACCACGCCGCGGGGCTGCTCCTGGTCGCCGAGGCCGGCGGCATGGACCTGACCCTCACGGGGGAGCGCTTCCGGACCACCGGTGACAACGCGCTGCCCTTCACGGCCGCCCGGGACGAGGCGACGGCCCGCCGGATCCACGCACTGCTGGCAGCGCCCGGCCCCGTATAGCCCTCGCGCCCACAGCCCCCGACAGCGCTGTCGGCGCGTGCGAATATGCTGGGTTCCTTGGTCACCGGTGGACGGAGGAGACCGGAGGTGCCGTCGATGCTCGATGCCGTCGTCGTGGGTGCGGGACCCAACGGACTGACCGCAGCCGCCGAGTTGGCCCGCCGCGGCTTCTCGGTCGCGGTGTTCGAGGCCCGGGACACCGTGGGCGGGGGAGCCAGGACCGAAGAGCTCACCCTCCCCGGTTTCCGCCATGATCCGTGCTCTGCCGTGCACCCGCTGGGCATCGGCTCCCCGGCCTTCAAGGCCATGCCCCTGGCGCGGTACGGGCTGGAGTGGCTGCACCCGCCGCTGCCCATGGCCCACCCCTTCGACGACGGCACGGCCGCGGTGCTCTCCCGCTCGGTCGCCGAGACCGCCGCCTCCTTCGGGCCACGGGACGCCGGGGCATACCGCCGGCTTGTCGCTCCCTACCTGGGGAAGTGGGACAGTCTCGCGCGGGACTTCATGTCCCTGCCGCTGACCGCGCTGCCCCGCGATCCGGTGACACTGGCGCGCTTCGGGATCAACGGACTGCCGCCGTCCACCTGGCTGATGCGGCGGTTCCGTGACGACCGCGCCCGTGCCCTGTTCGCGGGTCTCGTGGGGCATGTGATCGCCCCTCTGGGCGGCTTCGCCACCAGTGCGGTCGGTCTGGTCTTCGCGCTCGCCGCCCACGCCGGGGGCTGGCCGCTGCCGCGCGGTGGCTCGCAGTCCATCGCGGACGCCCTCGCCGGGTACGTGCACGACCTGGGTGGTTCGGTGCACACCGGTGCCGAGATCAAGCGTCTCGACGATCTGCCGCCCGCGCGCGCCTATGTCTTCGACACCTCGCCGACCGCACTCGCCCGGATCGCGGGCCTGGGCCGCTGCTACGACGGCTACCGGTACGGCGCGAGCGTGTTCAAGATCGACTACGCGCTGGACGGCCCGGTGCCCTGGACCGCCGAGGCACCCCGGCGCGCCGGGACCGTCCAGATCGGACCCGGCAGCCGTGACATCGGCGCGGCACTCGACCAGGCTTCGGGCGGCCACGCCCCCCGCACCCCGTTCCTGATCGCCGCGCAGCCCAGCCTCGTGGACCCGTCGCGCGCGCCCGAGGGCAGGCATGTCTTCTGGGTGTACGGCCATGTCCCGAACGGCTGGGAGGGCGACCTCACCGATGCGATCGAGCGTCAGATCGAGCGCTTCGCCCCTGGCTTCCGCGACCGTGTGCTCGCCCGGGCCACCGCAGGACCGCCCGAGATGGCCGCGCGCAATGCCAACTACGTCGGTGGGGACATCGCCTGCGGTGCGGCGCGAGGGCTCCAGCTGATGCTGCGCCCGAGGCTCTCCCTCTTCCCGTACTCGACCCCGCATCCCGCGGTGTTCCTGTGCTCTTCGGCGACCCCTCCGGGACCGGGCGTGCACGGAATGTCGGGGCACAATGCCGCCAAGGCGGTGTGGCGGCATCTGCGCGCGCGATGATGGAGCGATGAGCGCAGCACTCGCCATCACCCTCGTCCAGGGCGACATCACCGAGCAGCAGGCCGACGTCATCGTCAACGCCGCGAACTCCTCCCTCCTCGGCGGCGGCGGGGTAGACGGCGCCATCCACCGGCGCGGCGGCCCCGAGATCCTGGAGGAGTGCCGAATGCTGCGTGCCTCGCACTACGGCAAGGGCCTGCCGACCGGCCGGGCCGTCGCCACCACCGCGGGGCGACTGCCCGCCCAGTGGGTCGTCCACACCGTGGGCCCCGTGCACAGCCGCAGCGAGGACCGCTCCGAACTGCTCGCCTCCTGCTACCGCGAGGCCCTGAAAGTCGCCGATGAACTCGGCGCGCGGACCATCGCCTTCCCCGCCATCTCCACCGGTGTCTTCGGCTGGCCGATGGACGACGGCGCCAGAATCGCCGTGGAGACGGTGCGTGCGACGCCGACATCGGTCGAGGAGGTCCGCTTCGTCCTCTTCGACCAGTCGGCGTACGAGGCCTTCCTGGCGCACATCGACTGACCCGCGGGCGGTTACGGCGGCCTGATCGCCGCGCTCGGGCGCATCCGGTTCGCCCGGCCGGGCCACTCGCCGGGCGTCGCGGGCGCCTGCGGGTGAGGCTGCCTGTGGAGTGCCGGAATGCCCGGAGTGACGGAGGTGGCCGTGCAGCGGGTGAGAGCCGACGTATGCGTCGTGGGTGCGGGTTTCGCGGGACTGGCCGCCGCGCGGCAGCTCGTCCGATCGGGCCGTGAGGTCGTGGTGCTGGAAGCCAGGGACCGCGTGGGCGGGCGGGTGTGGAACCGGGAAGCGTCCGACGGCACCGTCGTATCGGTCGGCGGCACCTGGCTCGGCAAGGGCCAGGAGCGGATGTTCCAGCTCGCCCGGGAGGTGGGTCTCGAGGTCTATCCGCAGTACGACGATGGTGACCAGCTCCTGAGGCTCGACGGCCTCAACCACCGCTACCGCGGCCGCATTCCCCAGGTGGGTACGCCTGCGACCGCGTCCATGGGCCTGGCGATGGCCCGCCTGGAGCTGATGGCGCGGCGTGTTCCGCGTGACGCCCCGTGGCGGGCACGGCAGGCCCGCAGCTGGGACGCCAGGACGCTCGGGCAGTGGCTCGCCAGCCCGCTCAACGTGCCCTCCGGCACGGCGCACACTCTGCTCAGGGCGGCGATGAATCTGCTGTTCTGCGCCGACCCGGGGGAGGTCTCGCTGCTGGGCGCTCTCGTGCTGGCCCGGGGCGGCGACGGATGTGGTTCCGGCTTCGGCTACTACATGGACAGCCGAAGGACCGAGTCGCACCTGGTGGACGGGGGCGCCCCGGAAGTCGCCCGGCGGATGGCCGAGGACCTGGGCCAGGCGCTGCACCTGTCCAGCCCGGTACGGCGTATCACGCAGAACGGCATCCACGTCGAGGTCGCATCGGACGCGCTCACCGTCGTGGCCCGGAGAGTCATCGTGGCCACGCCCCCGGTCCTGGCGGGCCGGATCGCCTTCGAACCGGCGCTCCCGGCCTCCTGCGGCCACCTGCACCAAAGGGTGCCTCCCGGCGCGGTGCTGCGGGTGATCACCGTGTACCCGCACCCGTTCTGGCGTGATGAGGGCCTGTCGGGGCAGACGCTGGCCCCCGAGTCGCCGGTCTCGGTCACGATCGACCAGACGCCCCGTCCGGCACGTCCGGGTGTGCTGAGCAGCTACGCGTTCGGCACCGCCGCGCTGCGCATGGGGCGTCTGGAACCGAAGGAGCGGCGTGAGGTGTGGCTGGACGAGCTCGCCGGGAGGTTCGGTCCGCAGGCGCGCCGCCCCGCCGGCTATCTGGAGACGGACTGGTCCACCGAGCCCTGGTCGCTCGGGGGGATGATCGGCCACTTCACGCCGGGTGCTCTGACCACCTACGGCACGGCACTGCGTGAGCCGGTGGGGCGGATCCACTGGGCGAGCACGGAGTCGGCGACGCGGATGCACGGTCTGATGGAGGGGGCGGTGCGTTCCGGTGAGCGCGCGGCCGGCGAGGTCCTCGCCGCTGGCTGAAGCAGCGCCGGCCGGTCACTCCGTGCACCACTCGACCCCGACCGGCACCCTGGCACGACCGCCGCGCGAGTGGACTTCGAGCCGCCCCGCCTAGCGTCGAAGCTCCGTACGGACGGTGCAAGGGAGAGGTCTGATGGCCGGTTTCGTTGAGGGCGCGCCCTGCTGGGTGGACGCGATGCTTCCGGACCTGGAGGCGGGGCGGCGCTTCTACGGCGAGCTGTTCGGCTGGACGTTCGAAGACGCGGGTGAGGAGCACGGCTCCTACCACGAGGCGCGGCGCGAGGGTAAGAGCGCTGCGGGGCTGTTCCCGGTTCCGGCCGGTCAGGAGTCTGTCGCCGCCTGGAACCTGCATTTCGCGGTGTCCGATGCCGCGGCCTTCGCCGACCGGGTGGCGGCGGCGGGCGGCAAGCTGGTCGACGGCCCCACCAAGGTGGGCGACGCGGGCACCTTGATGATCTTCGGCGACCCGGGTGGTGCCGTGGTCGGTGCCTGGCAGGAGGGCACCCGGGCGGGCTTCGAGGTGCAGGGCCAGCCGGGTTCGTTCTTCTGGCCCGAGATCTACACCCGCGACAAGGAGACGGTCGACCCGTTCTACGAGGCCGTCTTCGGGTACGCGGGTCAGCAGGTCGCCGAGGGCGCCGAGTTCGACTTCAAGCTCTGGTCGCTGCCCGGCCAGGAGTACCCGGTCGCGGGGCGTTTGCAGATGAACGAGTACTACCCGCCGGAGCTTCCGGCCCACGCGCTGGTCTACTTCCGCGTCGCGGACACGGACGCCGCGGTGGCCAGGGTCCGGGAGCTGGGCGGCAGCGTGACCCGTGAGCCCTCGGACAGCCCGTTCGGCCGGTCCGCACACGTGGTGGACGACCAGGGAGCCAGGTTCGCGCTGATGGGCCCGGTCGCCGGGGGCGACGCGCACTGAGGGTGCCGACGAGGTGCATGCTGCGGGGCGGCTGAGGCCCGGCACATGAGCCTTCCACGACCGGCCCCGCCCGACACACGCTGTCGGGCGGGGCCGGTCTCCGCTGCGGGTGAAAATCAGGACGCCCTGGTAGCGGAAGGTCGATGTCGCAATTCCGCCAGCCGGGGAGCGGTCCGTGGCGGATGCTTGAACCATGCATCCCGCCATGCACACCGACACCGAGCGCTGCGTACGGGCCGTCCGGTCCAAGGACGCCCGCTTCGACGGCTGGTTCTTCACCGCGGTCCTGACCACCGGGATCTACTGCCGCCCCAGCTGCCCGGCCGTCCCGCCCAAGGCCGAGAACATGGTGTTCCACCCCAGCGCCGCCGCCTGCCAGCAGGCGGGCTTCCGGGCCTGCAAGCGCTGCCGGCCCGACACCAGCCCCGGATCCCCCGAATGGAACGCCCGGGCCGACACCGTCGCCCGCGCCATGCGGCTCATCCAGGACGGGGTGGTCGACCGTGAAGGCGTCCCCGGCCTCGCTGCCCGGCTCGGATACTCGACCCGGCAGATCGAGCGCCAGCTGCTCGCGGAGGTCGGTGCGGGCCCGCTCGCCCTGGCACGGGCACAGCGCGCCCAGACCGCGCGGCTGCTGATCGAGACCACGGCGCTCCCCATGGCCGAAGTCGCCTTCTCCGCGGGGTTCTCCTCGATCCGCAGCTTCAACGACACCGTCCGCGCGGTCTTCGCGCTCTCCCCGAGCGAGCTGCGCACCCGCGTCAACCGGCAGGGCACGAAGCCTCCGGCGACTCCGGGAGTACTCAGCCTGCGCCTGCCGTTCCGGGCCCCCCTCAACCCGGACAACCTGTTCGGACACCTCGCCGCGACCGCGGTGCCCGGCGTGGAGGAGTGGCGGGACGGCGCCTACCGCCGCACCCTCGTGCTGCCGCACGGGCATGGCATCGTCTCCCTGGCTCCCCGCCCCGATCACATCGCCTGCCGGCTGTCCCTGGCCGACGCCCGGGACCTGACCCTCGCCATCAGCCGCTGCCGCCGGTTGCTCGACCTCGACGCCGACCCCGTAGCCGTCGACGAACAGCTGCGCGCCGATCCGCAGCTCGCGCCGCTGGTCGACAAGGCCCCCGGCAGACGGGTGCCGCGAACCGTCGACGCCGCGGAGTTCGCCGTACGGGCCGTGCTCGGCCAGCAGGTCTCCACCGCTGCCGCACGCACCCACGCCGCGCGGCTGGTCACGGCCCATGGCACCCCCGTGGACGACCCCGAAGGCGGCCTCACCCACCTCTTCCCGGACCCGCGGGCCCTGGTCGGCCTCGACCCCGAGACCCTGGCCTTCCCGCGCGGCCGCCGCACCAGCCTCACCGCACTGGTCGGCGCGCTCGCCGGCGGCAGCCTGAACCTCGGCGCCGACAGCGACTGGAACGAAGCACGCGCCAGGCTCGCCGCGCTGCCCGGCTTCGGCCCCTGGACCACCGAGGTCATCGCGATGCGCGCACTCGGCGACCCCGATGCCTTCCTCCCCACGGACCTGGGCATCCGCCGTGCCGCGGACGCGCTCGGTCTGCCCACGTCCCCGGCCGCCCTCACGGCGCGCGCCGCGTCCTGGCGGCCATGGCGTGCCTACGCCGTCCAGTACCTGTGGGCCACCGGCGACCACCCCGTCAACCGTCTGCCCGTCTCCTGACCTGGAGCCCGCCACCATGACCCGCACCCACACCGTGGTCGACAGCCCGTACGGTCCGCTCACCCTCGTCGCCACGGACTCCGTACTGAGCGGCCTCTACATGACCGGCCAGCGCCACCGCCCCGCCGAGCACACCTTCGGCACCCCCGACCCCCGCCCCTTCGGCGAGACCGTGCGGCAGCTCGACGCGTACTTCGCCGGCGAACTGACCCACTTCGACCTGCCGATGCAGCTGGTCGGCACACCGTTCCAGCGCAGCGTCTGGGCCCAGCTCCGCGCGATCCCGTACGGCGAGACCCGCTCCTACGGCGACCTCGCCGACGCCCTCGGCAACCCCGGCGCCTCACGCGCCGTCGGACTCGCCAACGGCAGAAACCCGATCGGCATCATCGTGCCCTGCCACCGGGTGATCGGGTCATCGGGCAGCCTCACCGGCTACGGTGGCGGGCTCGACCGCAAGCAGCGGCTACTGGCATTCGAGCGGGGAGCGCCCGACGACGCGCTCTTCTGACATCCGCTCGTGGTCGGGACGGTACGCGCTCAGCGCAGGCGCTTCAGCAGAGAAGGCAACGCCGTGCCGATGGGCTCGCGGACGACCTCGGCGGCGAGCTCGTCGTACGGGGTCGGCTCCGCGTTGACGACGATCAGCCGGGCGCCGTGCTCGGCCGCGATTCCCGCGAGCGACGCGGCGGGCTGTACCTGGAGGCTGGTCCCGACCGCGATGAAGACCTCGCAGGCCTTGGCGATCCCCATCGCCTCGCCCAGCACCACCGGATCGAGGGGCTGGCCGAACATCACCGTCGCCGACTTCAGGATCCCGCCGCAGGAGGTGCACGGCGGATCCGCCTCGCCCGCCCGTACCCGCTCCAGTGCGTCCGCCATCGAGGAGCGGAGCCGGCAGCCGGTGCACACCACCGACCGTGCGGTGCCGTGCAGTTCGAGGACCTTGCGCGCCGAAACCCCGGCCAGCTGGTGAAGCCCGTCGACGTTCTGTGTGATCACCCGGACCGGGCTGCCGCCGCGCTCGAACTCCGCGATGGCCCGATGCGCCGCGTTCGGCTCGGCGCGCAGCACCGGACCGTCGAGACGCATGCGCCAGGAGCGGCGCCGGATCTCCGGATCGGCCATGTAGTAGTCGTACGTGACCAGCTTCTCGGCTTCCGGATCGCGCCGCCACAGCCCGTTCGGCCCGCGGTAGTCGGGAATGCCGGAGTCCGTCGAGATACCGGCACCGCTGAGGATCGCCACGAGTGTCATACCCCGAGCGTATGGACCCGGGCGCGGCGGCCGCGAGCGGATTAACCGGTTCCCACGAGATACGGACGGCGCGCTCGTCCACGCCCGCGACAGCCCTTCAGTGCTCTGCGCTCAACCCCTTCTCGTAGCACGCCGAAAGCGGGTCCCTCTCATGCGGCGGGTAGTTCGCGACCCTGCGATACCCGGACCGTTCGTACAGCCTCATCGCGGCGGGCTGCCGGACTCCGGTCTCCAGCCGCATCCGACCGGCGCCCAGCGCCGAGGCGAGCTGCTCGGCATGTGCGAGCAGCGCGCCGGCGGCTCCCGTACCCCGGGCGGCCGGGGACACGAACATCCGTTTCAGCTCGCACACCCCCGGCCCGGCCGGCTGCACGGCACAGCAGCCCATCGCCTCGCCGTCACACCGGACCAGCAGGAACCGGGCTTCCGGGGCCATCGGAGCGGGGCGCGCGTCCGGAGGGAGCCCGTACACGGGCACCAGCTCCGCCGTCATCGCGTCGACCAGGGAACGCAGGGCGGGGTCGTCTGCCGTGCAGGGGGAGACCAGGAACATGGCGCCATCCTCGCAGCGTGGGCCGGCACCCGTCGCTGTCTCCCCTACACGGCCTGGACGCTGTGCCGACCGGCTGGTCGCAGCGACGCCAACCGGGCGGTCCTGTTGGCCAGTTCGCTGATCCTCGCTCCGTCGAAGCCGAACACCGCACTGCTCACCCGGTCCTCCAGCGGGCGGGTCCACCGGGGTGGGATGCCCGACGCCCCGCACAGCACGCCCGCCACGGAGCCCGCCGTCGCTCCGTTGGAGTCCGTGTCGAGACCGCCGCGCACGGTGAGCGCCACCGTGGCGCTGAAGTCCCCGGATCCGTACAGCAGCCCCGCGGTGATGACCGCGGCGTTGGGGACGGTGTGGATCCAGCCGAGTCCGCCCGTCTCCCCGGCCAGCGTGTCCAGTGCGTCCGACCACGACAGGCCGCTGTCGAACAGGGCGATCGTGCGGCGCACCGCACGCGCCAGACGGCAGCTCGCGGGGATGCGATCGAGCCCGGTCTCGACGGCCTCGCGGGCATCGGCTGCCGTGAAGGCAGCGGCGACCATGCCGGCAGCCCACATCGCCCCGTACACACCGTTGCCGGTGTGCGACAGCACGGCGTCGCGGCGGGCGAGGGAGGCGGCGCGCACCGGATCGCCGGGGCTGGTCCAGCCGAAGACATCCGCCCTGATCAGCGCACCGATCCACTCCTGGTGCGGGTTGTGGTGCGTGGCGGTGAGCGGTGGCTTCAGACCGGCGGTCAGATTGCGGTACGCCGCCCGCTCGGCCGTGAACGTCTGGAGGTACGGGAGCCGCAGCAGCCACAGCTCTCCCACCTGTTCGGTGGTGAAGGCGAAGCCATGGGTCTCCAGGAGGTGGAGACCGAGGATGCTGTAGTCCACGTCGTCGTCCCGGCAGCTGCCGTGGATCCGGCCTCGGACGCAACCGCGCCAGTCCGGGCGCAGCTCGAAGCCGTCCGCACCGGGTGGCGGCTCGGGGAGGTAGTCGGTCAGCGGCAGGGCGTGGGTGAGCCGGAGGTAGCGGTCGATGCGGTCCCGGGTCCAGTAGTCACCGCGCTCGATGGGCTTGCCGAGCATGTTTCCGGCGATCCGGCCGAGCCAGCCGCCGAGGATGCGGTCGGCGGTCCTCGTGACTGAAGGTGTCATGCCTCGGGTGTACCCGGTTCCGGCGGCACGGCAGCCACGGTTTTCGAGGGGTGGCACCCGCCAGGGGGTGCGGATAGGGTCGGGGCGGCGCGACTGCCTGTTCGATAGCAAGGGATAGCAAGGTGACGAACGGAGCAGTTACCGCCGCGCATGTTCTTGTCGCGGCGGACAAGTTCAAAGGCTCACTCACGGCCGTGCAGGTGGCGGAGCGAGTGACGGCGGGGCTACGACGGGTGGTCCCCGGGCTCCCTGTGGAGGCCCTTCCCGTCGCGGACGGCGGCGACGGCACGGTCGCGGCAGCGGTCGCGGCCGGCTTCGAGCGCCGCGAGGCGGCGGTGACCGGGCCCCTCGGTGAGCCGCTCACCGCGGCCTACGCCCTGCGCGGCACCACGGCCGTGGTCGAGATGGCGGAGGCCTCCGGGCTCCAGCACCTGCCCGACGGGGTCTTCGCGCCGCTCACCTCGACGACCTACGGATCGGGCGAGCTGCTCCGCGCGGCGCTCGACGCCGGGGCGAGGACGATCGTCTTCGGTGTCGGCGGCAGCGCGACGACGGACGGCGGGGCCGGGATGCTCGCCGCGCTGGGCGCGCGCTTCCTGGACGCCGGCGGCGAGCCGGTCGGACCGGGCGGAGGCGCTCTCGGCCAGCTGGTGACCGCGGATATGTCCGGGCTTGACGACCGTTTCCGGGACGTCGAGCTGATTCTCGCCAGCGATGTGGACAACCCGCTGACCGGGCCGAAAGGCGCGCCCGCGGTGTTCGGCCCGCAGAAGGGTGCCTCGCCCGCGGATGTCGCCGTGCTGGATCGGGCACTGGCCCACTACGCGTCGGTCCTCGGCCCCGAGGCGGCCGATGCCCCCGGAGCGGGGGCGGCCGGGGGCATCGGATACGGGGCCCTGGTGGCGCTCGGGGCGTGCTTCCGGCCGGGTATCGAGGTGATGCTCGACATCCTGGGCTTCGGCCGGGCGCTGGAAAGGGCCACCTTGGTGATCACCGGCGAAGGCTCGCTGGACGAGCAGACCCTGCATGGCAAGGCCCCGGCGGGGGTGGCCGCGGCGGCCCGCGCCGCGGGCAAGGACGTCGTCGCGGTCTGCGGCCGGCTGGCGCTCACCCGGGAGGCACTCGGCGGGGCCGGTATCCGGCGCGCCTACCCGCTGCAGGAACTGGAACCCGACGCGGCGGTGTGCATGGCACAGGCGGGTCCGCTGCTGGAACGGGCGGCGGAGCACATCGCGCGGGACTTCCTGCTGGAGGCGTCGCCCCGGCCCTCGTAGCGTCCGGACCTTTCCGGTACCGGCCCACTCGTGTCACCGGCTGTCTCCCCGTCGTGGCCGTACGTGCCCGCGATGGCCGAAAGACGTCCCTGGTCCTTCCCGGCCTTGTGAACCACCTGTACCGGCTCCCCGCGCCTCCCTAGCATGTGCATCTCTCAGATTCCGATTACCCCTGACGTGAATGAGGACTGGATGCAACGCGAGTCGTGGCGCCCGGACGCCATCGACACCAACGTGCCGAGCGTGGCACGGATGTACGACTACCTCCTGGGAGGTGACGACAACTACCAGTCCGACCGGGACGCTTGTGTCGAGCTCCTCAAACAGGTGCCCAGTACCAAGGTGTTGGCCGTCAACAACCGCCGGTTCCTCCAGCGTGTCGTCCGGACGCTGGCCAACGACTACGGTGTGCGGCAGTTCATCGACCACGGGTCCGGGCTGCCGACCCAGGACAACGTCCACCAGGTCGCCCAGGCCGTGGCCCCGGAGTCGCGGGTCGTCTACGTCGACAACGACCCGATCGTGCTGGCGCACGGCCGTGCGTTGCTCGAGGAGAACGACCGCACCGCGGTCATTCAGGCCGATATGCGGGACACCGAAGCCATCTTCGGACATGCGGAGACCACCCGGCTCATAGACTTCAACCAGCCGGTCGCCGCGCTGTTCGTCTCCGTGATGCACTGCATTCCGGACGAGTCCGATCCGGCCGCCCTGGTACGCGGGGTTGCCGAACGACTCGTGCCGGGAAGCTTCCTGGTGGTGTGTCAGCTCGTCAGCGACCGGCCCGAGATCCGTAAGTTCGTCACCGACTTCATGGCGGAGGCAACGGGCGGGCACTGGGGCAGGGTGCGCGAGGAGCACGAAGTCGCCGCGTACCTCAAGGGCTTGCAGATCCTGGAGCCGGGACTGGTGGAAGTGTCCAACTGGCGGCCGGACAACGACCTTGCCCCGGTGCAGCAGACCGACGAGTGGATCGAGTGGGGCGGCGTCGGCCGGCTCGTGTGAGGCCCGGCATCGCCGGAGAACGTCCCCGCTTCCCCGTTCTCCCGTTTCCCCGGCCCCGAGGCCGGGGAAAGACGGGACGTCACAGAGCGCTGATGCGCTCCATGATCAGGTCACGCGTCTCCCGGGGTGTGAGCGCACACGCTCCGATCCGGTCCATCATGTCGCGGTACTGCTCCACGACCTGCGGCTTCTGGCTGAAGGTGCTGTCCGTCAGATGCTCGATGTAGACGGCGTCCTTCAAGTCGCGCAGCGCGAAACGAAGATAGGTCAGACCGGTGCCCACGCCGACCGATGCCGTGACGGACAGCGGGGCCACCTGCAAGGTGATCCGGGGCTGACTCGTCATCTCGAGGAGATGGCCGAGCTGTCCGCGCATGACCTCGGGGCCACCGACGGTGCGCATCAGTACGGACTCGTCGATCACCGCCCACAGCCGGGGACCGTCGGTCTGTGCGAGCTGCCGCTGGCGTTCCCGGCGCAGATCGACCCTGCGGTGCACTTCATGCGCGTACAGCCGGGCAGGGCCTGACTGGATCACCGCCCGTGCGTACTCCTCGGTCTGGAGCAGTCCCGGCACGTAGAACGGCTCGTAGGTCCGGATGGTCGACGCCGCGCCCTCCAGGGAGACCAGCGGGGTGAAGAAGTCGGACAGGACGTCGCTGAAGGAGTGCCACCAGTCCGTCCGGCGGGACTGCTCCACCAGCCGCAGGAACTCGGAGACGCGGACCTCGTCGCCCACTCCGTAGAGATTCAGCAGGGCCAGGGCGTCCGCGGGCTTGCAGCCGTGGCGCCCGAGTTCTATGCGGCTGGTCTTGGAGCGCGAGAACCCGAGCCGGGTGTCGACCGCGGAGGGGTCGAGCCCCGCGCCTACCCGCAGTTCACGCAGCTTGCCGCCCAGAATCAGCTTCAGAGCGGTCGGATTTCCCTCGACCGCGCCCAGCGGACTCATGAACAACGGCGTGCTCGGTTCTGCTGCGGCCATCGCATGCTCCTGCGGATGAGGGGAGGACGTTGACACTATCCCGCACGGGCGGACGTGAGCCATGGGTGCGTGGGCCGCTTCCCGTTGGGATTCAGACAATCATGGCGTCGAAGTCGCCATCCCGGGCGCCCGCGACGAAGGCCGCGAGCTCGTCACGCGTATAGATCAGCGCCGGTCCGTGCGGATCACGGGAGTTGCGCATGGCGATGCTGCCGTCCGGGAGCGTGGCCAGCTCCACGCAGTTCCCGGTGGCGTTGCTGTGAGTGCTCTTGATCCAGGTCGCCGGCGTCAGTGCGTCAGCCCGCATGCCATTGGAGAACTCCATGTCCTTGAACCCCTTTTCGTCGGTTTGTGCCGGTGGGTAGGGTCACCCTGGAATCAGCCAGTGCAATCCCAGGTGCAATTGCATTTTCGGCGCGCACTCGACAATACTCGTTCCGCATCCGCCGCCGCAGCGTCGAACACCGAAGCTTTCAGGGGGACATGACCAGTGACGATTTACATGTCAACCAGTGCGAGCACCACCTCCGACTGCGCTGACCGGCGTCCATCCGGGGCAATCGGCATGAATCCGACGCGTGAACGCTCACCGTCGGGTCCAGAGCTCCACCTGGAGCACGGCTTCGGGGCGGACAACTTCGCCGCCTGCGGCCTCGACGGCCACCCCCGGAACGCACGCCAGGCGCGCCGGTTCGTCGATGTCACCCTGCGCGGCTGGGGACTGGCGGCACTCGTCCCCGACATGGCGCTGGTCGCCGGTGAACTGGTGACCAACGCCGTCCGGCACGCGCTCGAGCCCGGGCCCGCGGCACAGGACGGCTATCCGCTCTGGCTGGGCCTCTACCTCCAGCCCGGTCACGTGGTCTGCACCCTGACCGACCCGAGCACCGCGCCACCTCGTCCCCAGCCCCGGCTCCAGTCCCCGGCGCCCTGGGCGCCCGGTGGCCGCGGGCTCGCCTTGGTGGACGCCCTCAGTGAGAGCTGGTCCTGGTCCCTCACCCCGCCCCTGGGCAAGGCCGTGTGGGCGAGCCTGGCGCTGCCCGCCCAGGCGGTCTGAACCGGGTCACGGCCGCCCGCCGGGGTGGAAACACGACGAAGGCCCCGGGTGCGATCACTCGCACCCGGGGCCTTCCCGGTCTGTCCCCGACGAGCGCTACGGCAGCTGCGCCGAAGCCCGCGCCTCGCGGCGGTTGTCGCGGAAGGTGTTCACCCGCCGCGCCGTGGCGAACAGCGGGATCGTCGCCGCCAGCACGATCTGGAGCGCGCAGCCGGTCTGGAGCAGCAGCTGACCGCCCGGGGCGTCGAACGCCCAAGCGGCCAGCAGGCCCATGGCTCCCACGATCCAGCTGAGCATCGCCACCGCCAGCTTGCCCCGCGGCTTCGGGTACTCGACCCGGCTCACCATCAGCCACGCCGTGCCGATGATCGCCAGCAGGGTCGGGATGAAGGGCAGCTCCAACAGCACGATCGAGACCACCGTCAGCGCGCCGAAGGGGCTCGGCATGCCCTGGAACATGCCGTCCTTCAGCGTGACGCACGAGAAGCGCGCCAGCCGCAGCACCACCGCCAGCAGCACCACGATCGCGGCCAGTGCCGAGACCTTCTGATGGGCGTCGTCGGCGACCATGCCGTAGACCAGCACGAAGTACGCCGGGGCCAGCCCGAAGCTGATCAGGTCGGACAGGTTGTCCAGCTCGGCACCCATCGGCGAGCTGCGCAGCTTGCGGGCCACGATCCCGTCGAAGAGGTCGAAGACCGCGGCGCACAGCATCAGGATCACGGCCGTCGCGGCGGAGTGCCGCGCCATGCCGCTCTCGCCGCTGCCGACGAGGTGCGGGATGAGGATCCCGGTGGTGGTGAAGTACACCGCCATGAATCCACAGGTCGCGTTACCGAGCGTGAGCGTGTCCGCTATCGACAGCCGCAGCGAGAGCGGCATCTCCTCCGCTTCGTCCGCGGCCCCGGAGCCGGACTCGGTCTCGAAGGCATCCGCCTCCGGGACCCAGCCCGCCTGTGTGTCGGGATCAATCACGGTCAATGCGAGTCACCCCCGCGGTTGTGGTCTGGCCGACCTCGACCGCGACTTCCACACCCTCGGGGAGGTAGATGTCGACGCGCGAGCCGAAGCGGATCAGACCGATGCGGTCACCCTGCTCGACCTTCGTGCCCTGGGGAAGGTACGGGACGATGCGGCGCGCCACGGCGCCGGCGATCTGGACCATCTCGATATCACCCAGCTCGGTGTCGAAATGCCAGATCACACGCTCGTTGTTCTCGCTCTCCTTGTTGAAGGCGGGAACGAATCCACCGGGCACATGCTCGACGGACGTGACCGTCCCGGCGAGTGGGGCGCGGTTCACGTGGACGTTCAGCGGGCTCATGAAGATGGCGACGCGGGTCCGCCCGTCCTTCCACGGCATGATGCTCTGCACCACGCCGTCGGCAGGGGAGATGACCCGGCCCTGGGCGATCTCGCGCTCGGGGTCGCGGAAGAACCACAGCATGCCCGCCGCGAGCGCGGTGGTGGGCACGGCGATGGCCGCGGCACGCTTCGACCGGCGCGCACGCACCAGGCTCAGGGCCGCGGTCGCGACGGTCGGCAGAAGCCACGGCGATGCTCCGCGCGCAATGCGTACGCCGAAGCGGCTGTCGCGAGGTGCAGAGGTTTGGCTGTGGGGCATGGATGACCTTCGTAGCGGATGATGCCGCGCTGGCAGAACACGGGGACGGGCAGCTGTCGGCGGCTTTCCGGAGATGGTATCGGTTGCGCACCGCAACTGGGCAAGCCGGAAGTCGAGTCGGCGGCCGGAAGAAGATGACTCGGTGTGATCTTCTTCGCGGCCGAACCGACTCAGAAACGACATTCAGCCCTGGAGTCGGTACTCCTCGAGAAGCCGACGGCCAATGATCATTTTCTGGATCTCGGCGGTACCTTCGCCGATCAGCAGCATCGGGGCCTCACGGTAGAGGCGCTCGATCTCGTACTCCTTGGAGAAGCCGTAGCCGCCGTGGATCCGGAAGGCGTCCTCGACGACTTCCTTGCAGTATTCGGAGGCGAGGTACTTCGCCATCCCTGCCTCCAGGTCGTTTCGCTCCCCGGAGTCCTTTTTGCGTGCTGCGTTGACCATCATGGCATGGGCGGCCTCGACCTTGGTAGCCATCTCGGCCAGTTTGAACTGAATGGCCTGGTGCTGGGCGATCGGCTTGCCGAAGGTGCTGCGCTGCTGGGCGTATGAGACGCCCAGCTCGAAGGCACGCTGCGCGACACCGCAGCCACGGGCCGCCACGTTCACGCGGCCGACCTCGACGCCGTCCATCATCTGGTAAAAGCCACGGCCGGTGGTGCCGCCGAGCACACGATTGGCCGGAATGCGCAGTCCGTCCATGATGAGCTCGGTGGTGTCGACACCCTTGTAGCCCATCTTGTCGATCTTCCCGGGAATGGTGAGGCCGGGGCGGACCTCCCCGAAGCCGGGCTCCTTCTCGACCAGGAAGGTGGTCATCGACTTGTGCGGGGCCGTGCCCTCGGGGTGTCCTTCGTCACTGCGGACCAGAACGGCCACCAGCGTGGACGAGCCGCCGTTCGTCAGCCACATCTTCTGGCCGTTCAGGACGTACTCGTCGCCGTCCTTCACCGCCTTCGACGAGATCGCCGACACGTCCGAGCCCAGAGCCGGCTCGGACATCGAGAACGCGCCGCGCACCTCTCCTGCCGCCATCCGGGGCAGGAAGTGGTCCTTCTGCTCCTGGGTGCCGTGCTGCTTGAGCATGTACGCCACGATGAAGTGGGTGTTGATGATGCCCGAGACGGACATCCAGCCGCGGGCGATCTCCTCGACGCAGAGCGCGTACGTGAGCAGGGACTCGCCCAGGCCCCCGTACTCCTCCGGGATCATCAGACCGAACAGTCCGAGCTCCTTGAGCCCGTCGACGATCTGCTGCGGGTACTCGTCCCGGTGCTCCAGCCCGGTCGCGACCGGAATGATCTCCTTGTCGACAAAGTCCCTGACGGTGCTCAGGATCTCCTGCTGGACATCGGTCAGACCGGCGGTCTGGGCGAGTCGGGCCATGGCTACTTCTCCTGCTGCTTCAGTTCGGGGCGGCCGGGCTGCTCGCCGCCGCGCTCCTTGATGTACGTCTCGGTGGGGACCATCACCTTGCGGCGGAAGACGCACACGAGCGTGCCGTCCTGCTTGTAGCCCTTGGTCTCGACGTAGACGATGCCGCGGTCGTCCTTGGACTTCGACGGCCACTTGTCCAGCACCGTGGTCTCGCCGTAGATCGTGTCGCCGTGGAAGGTCGGCGCCACGTGCTTCAGCGACTCGATCTCCAGGTTGGCGATCGCCTTGCCGGAGACGTCCGGTACGGACATGCCGAGCAGCAGCGAGTAGATGTAGTTGCCCACCACGACGTTCTTGCCGAAGTCCGTCGTCTTCTCCGCATAGTTGGTGTCCATGTGGAGGGGGTGGTGGTTCATGGTCAGCAGACAGAAGAGGTGGTCGTCGTACTCCGTGACCGTCTTTCCGGGCCAGTGCTTGTAGACGGCACCGACCTCGAACTCCTCGTATGTGCGTCCGAACTGCATGCTGCTCAGGCCTCCGGGATCTCGAACTTCGTGGTGCGCTGCATGCCGGCGGCCCGGCCCTTGCCGGAGATGACCAGGGCCATCTTGCGGCTCGCCTCGTCGATCATCTCGTCGCCGAGCATCGCGGAGCCCTTCTTGCCACCCGCCTCGGACGTGTAGTAGTCGTACGCGTCCAGGATCAGCTCGGCGTGGTCGTAGTCCTCCTGGGAGGGCGAGAAGATCTCGTTGGACGCCTCGACCTGGCCCGGGTGCAGCACCCACTTGCCGTCGAAGCCCAGCGCGGCGGCGCGCTGGGCGACCGCGCGGTAGCCGTCGATGTTGCGGATCTGGAGGTAGGGGCCGTCGATCGCCTGGAGGTTGTTGGCGCGGGCGGCCATCAGGATCTTCATCAGGATGTAGTGGTAGGCGTCCGCCGGGTAACCGGGCGGCTGCTCACCCACGACCAGGGACTTCATGTTGATGGACGCCATGAAGTCGGCCGGGCCGAAGATGATGGTCTCCACGCGCGGCGAGGCCTGGGCGATCGCGTTGACGTTGTTGAGGCCCTGGGCGTTCTCGATCTGCGCCTCGATGCCGATCTTGCCGACCTCGAAGCCCATCGTCTTCTCGATCTGCGTCAGCAGCAGGTCCAGGGCGACGATCTGCTCGGCGTTCTGGACCTTCGGCAGCATGATGCAGTCGAGGTTCTGGCCCGCACCCTCGACGACCGTCACGACATCGCGGTACGTCCACTGCGTCGTCCAGTCGTTCACCCGCACGACACGCGTCTTGCCGGTCCAGTCACCCTCGTTCAGGAACTTCACGATGGTGTGCCGGGCCTCGGGCTTGGCCAGCGGCGCACACGCGTCCTCCAGGTCGAGGAAGACCTGGTCGGCGGGCAGGCCCTGGGCCTTCTCGAGGAAGCGCGGATTCGAACCGGGGACCGCGAGGCAGGAGCGGCGCGGCCGCAGACGGTTCACGGGGCTGGTCATGCGGGGACCTCCACGGGGTCGAGCTTGTTCGCTTTCCGGATCTCGTCGACGATACGTCCGATGATCTCGGTGATACCGAAGTCCTTCGGTGTGAAGACGGCGGCCACACCCGCACGCTTCAGATCCTCGGCGTCGCTGTTCGGGATGATCCCGCCCACGATCACCGGGATGTCGGACGCGCCGGCCTCGCGCAGGCGCCGCAGTACGTCAGGCACCAGCTCGGCGTGCGAGCCCGACAGGATCGACAGGCCCACGCAGTGCACGTCCTCGGCCAGCGCGGCGTTGACGATCTGCTCCGGCGTCAGCCGGATGCCCTGGTAGACCACCTCGAAGCCCGCGTCACGCGCGCGCACGGCGATCTGCTCGGCGCCGTTGGAGTGGCCGTCCAGACCAGGCTTGCCGACGAGGAGCCGCAGCCGTCCCGCGCCGAGCTCGTCGGCGGTACGGGACACCTTCTCGCGGACGTGGGCCATCGGGGTGCCCTCCTCGGCGGTCACCGCGACCGGCGCGGACGAGACGCCCGTCGGAGCGCGGAACTCGCCGAAGACATCCCGCAGGGCCCAGGCCCACTCGCCGGTGGTGACGCCCGCTCGGGCGCACTCGACGGTGGCCGCCATCAGGTTGGTGTCGCCGGCCGCGGCCGCCTTCAGGGCCGCCAGGGCCTCCTGGGCGCGGTTCTCGTCGCGGTCGTCGCGCCACTGGTGGAGCTTGGCGACGACACGCGCCTCGTTGGCCGGGTCGACCGTCATGATCGCGGTGTCGAGGTCCGAGGTGAGCGGGTTGGCCTCGGTGGTCTCGAAGATGTTGACCCCGACGATCTTCTCCTCGCCGCCTTCGATCCTGGCCCGCCGCTCGGCGTGCGAGGAGACCAGCTGCGACTTGAGGTAGCCGGACTCGACGGCGGCCATCGCGCCGCCCATCTCCTGGATCCGGTCGATCTCGGCGAGCGACTCCGCGACCAGGGCGTCCACCTTGGCCTCGATGACATGGGAGCCCGCGAAGATGTCCTCGTACTCCAGGAGATCGCTCTCGTGCGCGAGCACCTGCTGGATACGCAGCGACCACTGCTGGTCCCAGGGCCTGGGCAGACCCAGGGCCTCGTTCCACGCCGGAAGCTGTACGGCGCGGGCGCGGGCGTCCTTGGAGAGGGTCACTGCCAGCATCTCCAGCACGATGCGCTGGACGTTGTTCTCCGGCTGCGCCTCGGTCAGCCCGAGCGAGTTGACCTGGACGCCGTAGCGGAAGCGGCGCTGCTTGGGGTTCTCGATGCCGTAGCGCTCGCTGGTCACCTTCTCCCAGATGCGGCCGAAGGCGCGCATCTTGCACATCTCCTCGATGAAGCGGACGCCCGCGTTCACGAAGAAGGAGATACGGGCGACGACATCACCGAACTTCTCCTGCGGCACCTGTCCGGAGTCGCGTACCGCGTCCAGCACGGCTATCGCGGTGGACATCGCGTACGCGATCTCCTGGACAGGGGTGGCCCCGGCCTCCTGGAGGTGGTAGCTGCAGATGTTGATCGGGTTCCACTTGGGGATGTTCGCCACCGTGTAGGTGATCATGTCGGTGGTGAGACGCAGGGAGGGCCCGGGCGGGAAGACATGCGTCCCGCGCGACAGGTACTCCTTGACGATGTCGTTCTGCGTCGTCCCCTGGAGCTTGGTGATGTCGGCACCCTGCTCCTCCGCGACCACCTGGTAGAGCGCCAGCAGCCACATGGCGGTGGCGTTGATGGTCATCGAGGTGTTCATCTGGTCCAGGGGGATGTCCTGGAACAGCCGCCGCATGTCACCGAGGTGCGAGACCGGGACCCCGACCCGGCCGACCTCGCCGCGGGCGAGGATGTGGTCGGGGTCGTAGCCGGTCTGGGTCGGCAGGTCGAACGCGACCGAGAGACCGGTCTGGCCCTTGGCCAGGTTGCGCCGGTACAGCTCGTTGGACGCCTCGGCCGTGGAGTGGCCGGCGTACGTCCGCATGAGCCACGGCCGGTCCTTCGGCTGTCGCCCGTTGGCGATCTGACGCTCTGTCATCTGATGGACCTCTGGCTCGCTCAGATGTTCCGGAAGCGGTTGATGGCGTCGATGTGCTTGGCGCGCATCTCCTCGTCGCGCACGCCCAGGCCCTCCTCCGGGGCCAGGCACAGCACGCCGACCTTGCCCTGGTGCACGTTGCGGTGCACGTCGTGAGCGGCCTGACTGGTCTCCTCCAGGGAGTAGACCTTGGACAGGGTCGGGTGGATCTTGCCCTTGGCGATCAGGCGGTTGGCCTCCCACGCCTCGCGGTAGTTCGCGAAGTGCGAGCCGATGATCCGCTTCAACGACATCCACAGGTAGCGGTTGTCGTACTCGTGCATGTAGCCCGAGGTCGAGGCGCAGGTGGTGATGGTGCCGCCCTTGCGGGTGACGTACACGGAGGCGCCGAAGGTCTCGCGGCCCGGGTGCTCGAAGACGATGTCGATGTCCTCGCCGCCGGTGAACTCGCGGATGCGCTTGCCGAAGCGCTTCCACTCCTTCGGGTCCTGGGTGCGCTCGTCCTTCCAGAACTTGTAGCCCTCGGCGCTGCGGTCGATGATCGCCTCGGCGCCCATCGAGCGGCAGATGTCCGCCTTCTGCTCGCTGGAGACGACGCAGATCGGGTTGGCGCCGCCGGCCAGCGCGAACTGGGTGGCGTAGGAGCCGAGGCCGCCGCTGGCGCCCCAGATCAGCACGTTGTCGCCCTGCTTCATGCCCGCGCCGTTCCGCGAGACCAGCTGGCGGTACGCGGTGGAGTTCACCAGGCCCGGCGCCGCCGCCTCCTCCCAGCTCAGGTGCTTGGGCTTCGGCATCAGCTGGTTGGACTTCACGAGGGCGATCTCGGCCAGTCCGCCGAAGTTGGTCTCGAAGCCCCAGATGCGCTGCTCGGGGTCGAGCATCGTGTCGTTGTGGCCGTCCGAGGACTCCAGCTCGACGGAGAGGCAGTGCGCGACGACCTCGTCACCGGCGTTCCAGGCGTTCACGCCGGGGCCGGTGCGCAGCACGACGCCCGCCAGGTCGGAGCCGATGATGTGGTACGGCAGGTCGTGGCGCTTGGTGAGCTCGGAGAGACGCCCGTAGCGCTCCAGGAAGCCGAAGGTCGAGACCGGCTCGAAGATCGAGGTCCACACCGAGTTGTAGTTGACGGAGCTCGCCATCACGGCGACGAGCGCCTCACCGGGGCCGAGCTCGGGAAGCGGGACCTCGTCCAGGTGCAGGGACTTCCGCGGGTCCTTCTCGCGGGTGGTGAGGCCCGCGAACATCTCGGCCTCGTCCTTGTGCACGGTCACCGCACGGTACGACTCGGGGAGCGGGAGTGCGGCGAAGTCGGCGGACGTGGTGTCCGGCGACTGGATCGCGTCCAGGATTTCCTTCACGGTGATGCCTCCAGGGGGTCCCCCCGGCCGGAGTCCGGGGGAGAAACGCTCGATGGCGAACGCTGAGGGTTACGTCGGGATGTGCTGCTGTGGAGGTGTGCCGTCGGTTCGGCGGGGTGGTGCTTCGGCGGCGCCGGGTGGGCGCGTGAGGTGCCTGTGACGCAGGCGTCCGGGCGCGCGAGCCGGGTGGCTTGCGGGGACAGCCGGCGTACGACAGTTGTCTGCACGCCGGCCGCCCGGACACCCTCAACGTATGGCACCCCGTGCCAGGCCGCAAGACACTGGGTGCCAAGAATTTCACTCAGATGCAATCCGTTGATTACATATGAGCGATGATCGATCGAATCGGTCTCCTGAACAGCGAAAACGGCCGCCCCGAAGGGCGGCCGTCACCATGTGCGTTCGTAAAAATCCATGCGGTGAATCTTGTGAGACCCCGCTGTTTCCCGGCGGTCACCTCTGTCTGAGTGCCTGCTCGATGGTGCGCATCACCTCGGGCAGCGGGGCGTCCGTGCGGGCCACCGCCACCAGCACCTCGGGTCCCGCAGACTCCACCCGGGCCGCGGCCGCGGGGGCGCGCTCGGTGCCGGTGCGCCCTGCCCCGATGCCCGACCCGAAGGTCTCGCGGACGATGTCGAAGGCGTGGTCGAGCTGGGCCTCCACATCGCCCTGGCCCCCCGCCCGCAGCCAGCGGCGCAGCACGTGGTTGTGCGCCGTGACGACGGCGGAGGCGGCCACCTCGGCCAGCAGAGGGTCGTCATTGCCCGTGTGGTGGTCCCGCTCGTCGAAGTGCCCGAGCAGATAGCGGGTGAACAGCCGCTCGTACCGGGCCACGGAGGCGATCTCACGCTCACGCAGCGTGGGCACCTCGCGCGTGAGGCGGTAGCGCTCGACGGAGACCGCCGGCGACGACGCGTACATCTTCATGACTTCCTTGATGCCGCGGCACACGGTGTCCAGCGGATGCTCGTGCGGCGGTGCGGCGTTGAGCACCGCCTCCGCGCGCACCAGGGTGTCGTCATGATCCGGGAAGATCGCCTCTTCCTTGGAGCGGAAGTGCCGGAAGAAGGTCCGGCGTGCGACCCCGGCCGTCGCGGCGATCTCGTCGACGGTCGTCGCCTCGTACCCCTTGGTCGCGAACAATTCCATGGCCGCCGTGGCCAGTTCCCGCCGCATCTTGAGGCGCTGGGCGGCGGCGCGGCTGCCGGCGGCGCTTTCCGGGGCGTCGGGTGCGGAAGAGGCGGACCTGGAAGGCCGTCGGGGAGCGTCAGCGGGCTGGGACATGATCTGAACGTACTGCATCTGCTCAGGGGGCCGCTCCTGCGGGGACGAGCTGCCCGTGCCGTCGAGCAGCCCGCCCCAGCCCGTCCCCTGTGCGCGGCCGGAATCAGCGCCGGGCATATTCGCGGAAGCCGCGACCCGTCTTGCGGCCCAGGCAGCCCGCGGCCACCAGGTGCTCCAGCAGCGGAGCGGGCGCCAGACCCGGATCACGGAACTCGCGGTGCAGCACCTTCTCGATGGCGAGCGAGACATCGAGGCCGACCACGTCGAGCAGTTCGAAGGGACCCATCGGGTAGCCGCCGCCCAGCTTCATCGCGGTGTCGATGTCGTCCAGGGTCGCGTAGTGCTCCTGGACCATCTTGATCGCGTTGTTGAGGTAGGGGAACAGCAGCGCGTTGACGATGAAGCCCGCACGGTCACCGCAGTCCACCGGGTGCTTCTTGATCTTCGCGGTGACCTCGCGGACGGTGGCGTGCACATCGTCCGCGGTCAGGACGGTGCGGACCACCTCGACCAGCTTCATCGCCGGAGCCGGGTTGAAGAAGTGCATGCCGATCACGTCCTGGGGCCGCGAGGTGGCACGCGCACAGGCCACGACCGGCAGCGAGGAGGTGGTGGTGGCCAGCACCGCGCCCGGCTTGCAGATCTTGTCGAAGGTGCCGAACAGCTGCTGCTTGATCTCCAGGTCCTCGGCCACGGCCTCCAACGCCAGATCGACATCGGAGAAGGCGTCCAGGGAACCGGCCGGGGTGATCCGGTCCAGCGTCTCGTCCCGCACCTCGGCCGTCATGCGGCCCTTGTCGACGGAGCGCGAAAGCGACTTGGCGATACGGTCCTTGGCCGTCTCGGCCTTCTCCAGGCTGCGGGCGGCCAGGACGACCGCGTAGCCCGCCTTGGCGAAGACCTCGGCGATACCGCTGGCCATGGTGCCGGAGCCGGCGACGCCGACCGAGCTCACCTGGCGCCCGCCCGAGGCCTGCGCGGTCTCCGGCGGGGTGAGCGCGTCCCGCACCACCGTGCCGCTGTCCGGCGCCTCGTAGGTGTAGAAGCCACGGCCCGACTTGCGGCCCGTCAGGCCCGCTTCGCTGAGCTGCTTCAGGATCGGCGCGGGGGCGTGCAAGCGGTCGTGGGACTCGGAGTACATGGCGTCGAGCACCGTACGGGCCGTGTCGATGCCGATCAGGTCGAGCAGCGCCAGCGGGCCCATCGGCAGCCCGCAGCCCAGCTTCATCGCGGCGTCGATGTCCTCGCGGGAGGCGTACTTCGCCTCGTACATGGCAGCGGCCTGGTTGAGGTAGCCGAAAAGCAGCCCGTCGGCGACGAAACCGGGCCGGTCGCCGACCGCGACGGGCTCCTTGCCCAGGTCGCGGGCCAGCGCGGTGACCGCTTCGATCGCCTTCGGGGCCGTCAGCACCGAGGAGACCACCTCGACCAGCTTCATCGCGGGGGCCGGGTTGAAGAAGTGCAGACCGAGGACCCGCTCGGGCTGGGCCGAGTCGGCGGCGAGCCGGGTGACGGACAGCGCGTTGGTGCCGGTGGCGAGGATCGTCTCGGGGCGGACGATGCCGTCGAGCGCGCGGAACACCTGCTGCTTGGTCTCGTAGTCCTCGTTGACGACCTCGATCACGAGGTCCGCATCGGCCGCCGCCTGGAGATCGGAGAAGGTGCGGAAACGCGCGAGGATGTTCCGGCGCTCCTCCTCCGTGATCCGCTCACGCTCCACCGCGCGGGCCGTGGCTGCCTCGAGCGTGGCGACCGCGTGGCGGGCGGCGGTGTCGCTGATGTCGATACCGATGACCTCGCGGCCGGAGCGGGCCAGGACCTCGGCGATGCCGGTGCCCATGGTGCCGAGGCCGACGACGGCGATGGTCGAGAGGGATGCGGGGGAAGAGAGAGGGGTGTCCATCACGGGACTCCAGAAATGAGTGACGACTGAGGGAGAGCGCGCGAGCGGCGAACACGAGGGATGCGAGCGCGCGGCGATGTGTGTCGTGGTGTCACCGCGGCGGGCGCGGTGGAGAGGAGACGGACCCTGTCCCGGGGTCGCGCCGTACTGCCGAACCGACAACTCCGCGTGCCGTCCGGCACGGGATACCTCTCGGTGGCTGCGTCACCAGGCCACCGGGAGTCGAACGGGTGGTACCCGCTCACCTGAGCTTAACTGGCGGGTAACGAGCGCGCCAGCCCTTCGTCGGGAGCAGGCGATGTGATCTGCGCCGCTGCGGCCGGATGATCGCCGGCGCCCGGCTGCGGCCGTTCCGGCCCGTCGACCCCTCCGGCGGGCCTACGCTGCCCCTCATGGACGCCGATCTCGAGGACCTGGCGCTGCGCACCCGGGAAGAGCTGTCAGGGCCGGCCGACGAGGAACTGCACCTGCGGCTGACCGCCACCGAGGATTCCGACGCGCTGGCCGCCGTGCTCACCGAGACCCAACGCCCCTTATGGGCCCGCGAGATCGCCGCCTTCAGGCTCGGCTGCGCCGGGGACCGCCGCGCCTTCGAGTCCCTCGTGCTGCTGCTCAACCACCGCGACCCGGGGCGTTGTGTCTCCGCCGCCCACGCACTGACCCGGCTCGGCGACCCCCGCACCGCCCGGGCCGCCGCCGCACTCGCCACCAATGAACTGCGCGTCGCCTACGCCCTCGCACCCGTACGCCTGCTCGCCGCACTGCGGGCGCCCGAATCCGCTCCGGCCCTGATCACCACACTGGGCCGGAGGCTGACCCCCGGCGACCCCCACTGGCGGGTGGCCCTCGCCTGCGTCGAGGGCCTGGGCGCGCTCGCGGACGAGCGCGCCCGCCCGGTCCTGGAGGCCGCCCGCACCCACCCGAGGCTGTCGGCCGCCGCCTCCGCCGCGCTCGGACGGCTGCCCTGAGCCGTGTGGCCTACCGGTCGCCGTCCGGGACGATCGCGAAGGCCTCGACCTCCATCAGCAACCGGGGGTCGACCAGCGAGCCGACCTGCACCGCGGAGCTCGCCGGCAGCCGGTCGCGGTCGAGATACGCGTCCCGGGCGTCGCGTACCGCGGGCAGGTGCGCCATGTCGGTCAGGAAGTACGTCAGCTTCACCACGTCCGGGAACCCGGCGCCCACCGAGGCAAGGCAGCGGCGCAGATTCTCGAAGACCTGCCGGGCCTGGGCGGCGGGGTCGCCCTCGCCGACCAGTTCCCCCTCCTCGTCCAGGGCGATCTGACCGGATACGGCGACGAAGCGGCCCGTTCCCGCGACGACGTGCGTGTAGGCGGACGCGGGGAACACGCCGTCGGGCGCGTGCACATGGGTCAGATGGGTGTCCATCGCGCCATTCTGGCGCAGGCGCCCGGCGGAGCACGCGCGTCAGACTCCGCGACCGGGGATTCCCAGCCCGTGCAGCCCGTGCAGCGCTCCCCCCGTCATCTGCGTCCCTTCCCTGCCGCTGGACTTGTCCTCCCCGGCGGCCTGCGCAGCCGGGGGCTCGGGTTCCGGCCTGGCCGCGCAGAAGGCGTCCGCCGCATCGCCAGGGACAGCCGGAGGCAGCGCGCCGGTGGCTAGGTAGTCCGTCAGATACCGGTCGAGGCAGGCGTTCCCGCTCAGGCTGATCCCGTGATTGCCGCCGCCGCGCTCGACGACCAGGCGCGAGCCGTGCAGCTTGCGATGCATGGTGACGGCACCTTCGAAGGGCGTCGCCGCATCGTCGGTCGCCTGGAAGAGCAGCACCGGGGGCAGCGCGGTGTTCGCCACGTCCACCGGTCCGAGTGACGCGACAGGCCAGAACGCGCAGGGAGCGTTGTACCAGGCGTTGCTCCAGGTGAAGAACGGTGCCTTGGCGTGGATCGCGGTGTTGTCGGCGCGCCAGGCCGGCCAGGACCGGGGCCACGGTGCGTCGTGGCACTCCACCGCCGTATAGACGGAGTAGCCGTTCTCGCCCTTGCTGTCCACCGCGCCGAGTGCCCTGTAGGCGTCGAGCAGCGGCTGGGTCCTGCCATGGAGGGCGTACGCCGCGAAGGCGTCGGCGAGCCGTGGCCAGTAGCGGTTGTCGTATCCGCCCGGCAGGAAGGTGTCCTCCAGCTCGCCGGGACCGACCTTCCCACCCGCCGGCGCCCGGCGCAGCGCCTCCCGCATGGTGTACCACGCCGCCTCGACGCCGGCCGGATCGGTGCCCAGCCGGTAGGTCGCATGATGCCGGGCCACCCAGGCGGCGAAGGCCTTGTGGCGTGAGTCGAAGGCGAGGTCCTGGCCGAGGTTGTCCTCGTACCAGACGCCATCCGGGTCCACCACCGAGTCGAGCACCGCCCGCCGCACCCGGTGCGGGAACTGCCTGGCGTAGACGGCGCCCAGGTAGGTGCCGTACGAGTAGCCGAAGTAGCTGATCCGCTCGGCGCCGAGGGCGGCCCGGATCAGGTCCATGTCCTTCGCCGCGTTCACGGTACTCAGATGGGGAAGCAGGTCCGGGTACTTCCGCCCGCACTCCCGGGCGAAGGCCCGGGCTCGGGCGAGCTGCGCCGACTCGTCGGACACCGTACGCGGCACCGGGTCGGGACGCACCGGGGCGAAGTGGCCCGGCCGGCAGGTGAGCGCGGGTGTGGAGGCGCCCACCCCGCGGGGATCGAAGCCGATCACGTCGTACTGGGCGGAGACCTTCGCCGGCAGCGACGTCGCCACGTACCCCGCCAGGTGCAGCCCGCTCGCCCCCGGGCCTCCCGGGTTGACCAGGAGCGGCCCTTGGAAGGCCGGGTCCGTGTGGCGCACCCGCGACAGCGCGATCGTGATCTTCCTGCCGCCTGGTCGCGCATGGTCGAGCGGCACCGGCACCTGGGAGCACTCGAGCCGTGGATACGCCTTCGTGGCACAGCTTCGCCAGGCGAGGGCATCCGACTGCCGGGGCTGCGGCCGTGTGGCAGCGTTTGTTGGGTTTGCTGCGTTCGTCGCGTTCGTCGCGTTCGTCGCCGCGGACGGCAGGGCGACCGCCAGTGAGCCCACCACCGCCCCTGCGGCGAGCAGCGCTGCGGTGTGTGCGGTGCGTCTGTCCATGCGGTCTCCCCATGTGGCGGCAGGGGTACGGCCGAGCGCCTGCCCCCTGCGCGAGGGCTTCCCGCATTCCGGTGCTCGCGGACGTGTGCGGCGCGGAGTTGACCCGTTTGATTCAGGAGCCGCGAGGGAGGCGATGGATTCAGAGGAGGCTGAGCTGGGTGGCGCCCGGATCCGTCGGCGCCGCTGCGGCCGGGGCGGTCTTGTCGGGCGCCGGGATCCGCCGCGGTGTCCCGCGCTGTGCCGGGCCGATGCCGAACTCGGTGGCCAGCTCGTGGACGTAGCGGGTGATCCTCCGCTGGTACCACGTGGGCGCGTACGCCCCCTCCGCGTACAGCCGCTCGTAGCGCCGCACCAGGTGGGGATGCTCCCTGCCGAGCCAGGCGATGAACCACTCGCGCGCCCCGGGCCGCAGATGCAGTACCAGCGGCGTCACGGACGTCGCACCAGCCGCCGCGATGGCCCGCACGGTCGCCCGCAGCTGGTCCGGATGGTCGCTCAGGAAGGGGATGACCGGAGCCATCAGCACCCCGCAACCGATCCCGTGGTCCGTCAGCGTCCGGACCACGTCCAGGCGCCGGTCCGGAGAGGGCGTGCCGGGCTCCACCGAGCGCCACAGCGCCCGGTCGACGAAGCCGACCGACACGGAGATACCGACGTCGGTGACCGCGGCGGCCTCGAGCAGCAGATCCAGATCCCGCAGGATCAGCGTCCCCTTGGTGAGGATCGAGAACGGGTTCGCGTAGTCGCGCAGGGCGCCGATGATCCCCGGCATCAGCTGGTAGCGCCCCTCGGCCCGCTGGTAGCAGTCGACGTTGGTACCCATCGCGATGTGGGCGCCCTGCCAGCGGGCCGAGGCCAGCTGACGGCGGAGCAGCTCGGGGGCGTTGATCTTGACGATGATCTGGCTGTCGAAGCCGATCCCGGTGTCGAGGTCCAGATAGCCGTGGGTCTTGCGGGCGAAGCAGTAGACACATGCGTGGGTGCAGCCACGGTAGGGATTCACCGTCCACTCGAACGGCATGCGTGAGGCCCCGGGTACCCGGTTGAGGATCGAGCGGGCGCGGATCTCGTGAAAGGTGATGCCGCGGAACTCGGGCGTGTCGAAGGTGCGGGTGGTCACCGCGTCCATGCCGAAGAGCGCGGTCTCCCCGGGTGCGGCGGGCCCGGTGTGCGGCGCGTTCCGGGTGTTCTGGCGGTGGTTCTGCGGATCGTCGGCGAGATTGTCCCAGCGCATGGGGCGCCTCCTCGGTAGCACTGACCACAGAATAGAACACTTGTTCCCTTGATCGCCTCTACCCCTGATTTGGAGGGCCGTGCGGGAGGTGATTGGCTTGGCTCCCCTGACGGAACCGAGTGCTGGAGGACAGGCATGGCGCAGGTCGAGGCCACGACGGAGCGGATCATCGCGGCGGACGCGGAGACCGTGTTCGATGCGCTGGCCGACTACAAGGACACCCGCGCGAAGCTTCTGCCGGGTCACTTCAGCGAGTACCAGGTGCGTGAGGGCGGTGACGGCGCCGGAACTCTCGTCCACTGGAAGCTCCAGGCCACCAGCAAGCGCGTCCGTGACTGTCTGCTCGAGGTGACCGAGCCGGCCGAGGGGCAGCTCGTCGAGAAGGACCGCAACTCCTCCATGGTCACCACCTGGACGGTCACTCCGGCCGGTGAGGGCCGCGCCAAGGCCGTCGTGACCACCGTCTGGAACGGAGCGAGCGGCATCGGCGGATTCTTCGAGCGGACGTTCGCGCCGAAGGGGCTCGCCCGGATCTACGACGAGGTCCTCGCCAAGCTGGCCGCCGAGGTCGAGAAGTAGTCGAGCCGGCCGACTGCCGTCGTGAACCGGCAGTCGTGAACTGGCAGTCACCGCACCGTAGTTGCCGGCCGCTGCGGTGTACGGGGGAGGTCACCGCTTCGAGTGGTCTTCCCTGGGGGCTTCCCTGACACCCGAGGCGCCGGGTGTCAGGGAAAAGCGCCTGATGAGCGCTGGTAGTGCGCCCGCGTGCGCCGGGCTCAGAGACCCTTGCCCTTCCGGCAGCCCCGGATTTCCCGCTTGCCCCGCCTTGGTCCGCGATGCGAAGAATGACGCCGCGCAGCGCGACGAGGGGAGCAGCAGTGGGCGGGATCACGCTGGCGAAGGGCGGTCAAGTCGAAGGAGCGGCGGTCGGATCCCCGGACCACCGAACCTCCGATCCAGGGCAGCCGCAGCCGACCGGTCCGCGGGGCTCGCGGGCCTCGCGGGACCCGCGAGGCCCGCAGCGCGCGAAGGAAGCGCCGGCATCCCCGCCCGGGGGCGGCCTGCCGGACGCCGACGCCGCGGCCACGGGACTGAGCCCCCGCCGGGTCCGGCTTGTCTTCCTCGGTCTGATGCTGGCGCTGCTGCTCGCCGCGCTCGAGCAGATGATCGTCGCCACCGCCCTGCCGAAGATCGTCGGTGAACTCCAGGGCCTCGACCGGATGTCCTGGGCGATCACCGCGTATCTCCTCACGGCCACCATCGGACTGCCCGTCTACGGCAAACTCGGCGACCTCTACGGCCGCAAGGGCGTCTTCCAGTTCGCCATCGTCATCTTCGTCGCCGGCTCGGCACTCGCCGGCTGGTCCCGCACCATGGACCAGCTCATCGCGTTCCGGGCGGTCCAGGGCATCGGAGCAGGCGGGCTGATGATCGGGGTACAGGCGATCATCGCCGATATCGTCCCGGCCAGGGAACGCGGTCGCTTCATGGGGCTGATCGGCGCCGCCTTCGGGCTCGCGTCCGTGGCGGGCCCGCTGCTCGGCGGCTACTTCACCGACCACGTCTCATGGCGTTGGTGCTTCTACATCAACGTGCCCTTCGGCCTGGTCACCCTCGTCGTGGTCACCCTGGTGCTGAAGCTGCCGAAGCCGGCCACCCGGGCCCGCTTCGACGTCCTCGGCGCGCTCATGCTCACCGGCGCCTCCACCTGCCTCGTGCTGCTCACCAGTTGGGGCGGTACCGAGTACGCCTGGGACTCACGCGTCATCACCGGTCTGGCCGCCGGCGCCGTCGCAACCACCGTGCTCTTCGTCGTCGTCGAGCGCTTCGCGCCCGAACCCCTCATCCCGCTGCGGCTGTTCCGTGACCCGGTGTTCGTGGTCACCGGTCTGGTCGGGGCCGTCATCGGTGTGGCGCTCTTCGGTGCCGCCAGTTATCTGCCCACGTTCCTCCAGATGGTCGACGGCGCGAGCGCCACCGAGTCGGGGCTGCTGATGCTCCCGATGATGGGCGGCATCGTTGTGGCGTCCGTCGTCTCCGGGCAGCTCATCAGCCGTACCGGCCGCTACAAGGTCTACCCGGTGCTCGGCAGCGCCGTGTCGGCCGTCGGCATGTGGCTGCTGTCGAGGCTGGACGCGGACACCCCCCGGCTCGAGTACTCCGTGTGGCAGGCCGTGCTCGGCGTCGGTATCGGGCTGGTGATGCCCGTGCTGATCCTGGCCGTGCAGAACGCCGTGCCGCCTGCCGATCTCGGCGCCGCGACCAGCGCCAACAACTACTTCCGGCAGATCGGCGGAAGCGTGGGCGCCGCAGTGTTCGGCACCCTTTTCGCCAACCGGATCAGCGACGCGCTGGCCGCACGGTCCCCGTTCGGACCGGGGACCGGAGCCGGGGGTGCGGCCGGACTGCCCGATCCGGAGTCGATCACCCCGCAGCTCGTCCACGCCCTGCCGGCCGCCGTGCGCGACGGCTATGTCCAGGCCTACGCGGACGCGATGCCGCGGATCTTCCTCTACCTCGTGCCGGTGCTCGTCCTCGGCCTCGTCCTCGCCTTCTTCCTCAAGGAGAAACCGCTGGTGTCCCAGAACGCCCCCACCGCCGAGCCGCTGTCCGTACCGCACGCCCGCCATGCCGCCCCCACGCCTGCGCCCCCGTGTTCCGCGGGAGTCCCCGTGTGCGGCACCGTCCAGCACCACGACGGCACCACCGTTCCGCGCGCCGCCCTCACCCTCATCGATGTGCACGGCCGGCAGATCGGGCGCGGCGGCAGCGGCGAGGACGGACGCTACGCGCTCAGCGTCCCCGGCCCCGGCTCGTACGTCCTCATCGCCGCTGCCGGTGGCCACCAGCCCCAGGCCGTCGCGGTCACGGTCGGCGAACGCCCGGTCGAACTCGATGTCGTACTCGGCGGTGCGGGCCGCCTCGCGGGCACGGTCGTCACCGCCGACGGCACCCCCGTACGCGACGCCGCGGTCACCCTCACCGACGTACGCGGCGAAGTCGTGGCCAGCACTCGCAGCGGACGCGACGGGGGTTACGTCATCGACGAGCTGGTGGCCGGCGAGTACACCCTGGCCGCGAGCGCCCCCGCCTTCCGCCCCGCGGCGCTTCCCGTCAGCGTCCAGGCCTCCCGCGAGACCCGCCAGGACATCGAACTCGCCGGTGGCGCCGTGCTGCGCGGAACCGTCCGGGCGGGGGACGGCAGGCCCGTCGAGGACGCGCGGGTCACCCTGCTGGACGCCGCGGCCAACGTCGTCGACACCCTCACCACAGGACCCGACGGCACCTTCCGCTTCGTCGACCTCTCATCCGGTGAGTACACCGTGATCGCCGCCGGCTATCCGCCCGTGGCGACGGTGCTCCAGGTCGCTGGGGGCGGACGCACCGAGCGTGACCTGCAGCTCGGGCACGAGGACTGACGCTTCCGGGAGCCGGACCTGAGCCGATTACGCGGGACGGGCGGCCGGGGCCGTACGGGTGCCCGGTCGCGGCAGGCCGTAGTGTTCGCGCAGGGTCCTGCCCGTGTACGCGGTACGGAACAGTCCCCGGCGCTGCAGCTCCGGTACCACCTGGTCGACGAAGTCCTCGAGCCCGCCCGGCAGATGGGGCGGCATGATGTTGAAGCCGTCCGCGGCACCCTGGGTGAACCACTCCTCCAGCTGGTCGGCGATCTGCTCGGCGGTGCCGGCGAACACCCTGTGCCCACGACCGCCGCCGAGCCGGGCGATCAGCTCGCGCAGGGTGAGGCCGTCGCGGCGGGCGAGCTCGGCGACCAGCGTGAACCGGCTCTTGTTGCCGTTGATGTCCCGTTCTTCGGGAAGCTCGGGCAGCGGACCGTCCAACGGCAGACCGGTCAGGTCCACACCGAGCATCCCGGACAGCTGGGCCAGCCCGTACTCAGGCACCTGAAGTTCGGTCAACTCGACCTCCAGGGCACGGGCTTCCGCCTCGGTCGATCCGATCACCGGGCAGATCCCCGGCAGGATCCTCAGCTCCTCCCCACTTCGTCCATGGCGGGCGAGCCGGGACTTGAGGTCCTTGTAGAAGGCCTGGCCGTCGGCGAGGGTCTGCTGCGCGGTGAACACCGCCTCGGCGTATCGCGCGGCGAACTCCTTGCCGTCCTCCGACGATCCCGCCTGCACCAGCAGCGGATGACCCTGCGGCGAGCGCGGAACGTTCAGGGGACCGCGCACCCCGAAGTGCTCACCGTGATGGTCGATCGCGCGGACCTTGGCGGTGTCGGCGTACACCCCGCGCTCCCGGTCGAGCAGGATCGCGTCGTCGTCCCATGAGTCCCACAGCTTGGTGGCGACCTCGACGAACTCCCGTGCGCGGCGGTAGCGCAGGCCGTGCTCCAGATGCTCCTCCCGGCCGAAGTTACGGGCCTCGTCGACGGTGCCGGATGTGACGATGTTCCAGCCCGCGCGGCCACCGCTGAGATGGTCGAGGGAGGCGAACTTCCGGGCGATGTGGAACGGTTCGTTGAAGGTGGTCGAGACGGTGGCGATCAGCCCCACGTGCTCGGTGACCGCCGCCAGGGCGGAGAGCAGGGTGAGCGGTTCGAAGCCGCCGAGGGCGTTGTGCCGCACCTTGCCCCACAGGGCGAGGCCGTCGGCGAGGAACACCGAGTCGAGCAGCCCGCGTTCGGCGGTGAGGGCGAGGTGCTGGAAGTAGCGCAGATCGGTGATGCGTTCGGGCTGGGTACGGGGATGGCGCCAGGCGGCGTCATGGTGTCCCGCGTTCATCAGGAAGGCGTTGAGGTGTAGTTGGCGGGGCGGTGAGGCGGTCATGGCGGTCCTCGGCGAGAAATGGGTGCACAGGGCGGGGGTTCTCAGGTGCTGTCGGCGGGATCAGACGGACAGGGGCACCCGCCAGGAGCTGAGCCGCCGCTCCAGCGCCACCAGCAGCTGGTTGAAGACGACGCCGATGGCGGAGATCGTGACGATGCCCGCATACATCTGCGGGATGGCGAAGTTGTACTGGGATGCGTTGATGAGATAGCCCAGCCCGGCCTTGGCACCGATCATCTCGGCGGCCACCAGCACCAGAATGGACACCGCCCCCGCCAGGCGGATCCCGGTGAAGACGGCGGGGACGGACGAGGGCAGGATCACCTTCTGGAAGAGCCGCGGGGCCGACAGGTCCATGGACCTGGCCAGCTTCAGCAGGGTGGGGTCGGTGTCGCGCACCGCGCTGACGGTGTTGAGCAGGATCGGCCAGGTGCACGCGTAGAGCACGATGGAGACCTTGGACGTCTCCCCGATGCCGAGCAGCAACACGAAGACCGGCAGCAGCGCCAGTGCCGCGGTGTTGCGGAACACCTCGAGGAGTGGCCCCAGCAGGTCCGCCACCGGGCGGTACCAGCCGATGAGGAGGCCCAGGGGTACGGCGATGGCTACCGCGAGACCGAAGCCGGCGAGGGAACGCAGCAGGCTGGCGCCCGTGTGCTCGGCGAGCTGTCCGCTGGCCAGCAACTCGTTCCAGGCGATCGCGACCTCGCTGACCGGTGGCAGAAACGTGGGGTCGACCAGGCCGAGTCGCGGAGCGACCTCCCAGACGAGCAGCAGCGCGACGATGGCCACGGACTTGGTGGCCGCGACGAGCAGGAGGCGTCGTCCCCGGCGAAGCGCGGTGGGTACCCGGCCGGTCGGCCGGCCCCGCCCGGGAGCCGCCGGTGTCGTCAGATCGGATGCCGCCGGTGCCGTTTGATCGGATGCCGCCGGTGTCGCGCGGTCGGGTGTCGCGTGGCCGGGTTCCGCCTGTGCCGCGGCCCGCTCGGTCCGTTGCCCGACGGCTGTCGCGCGAGCCGCCGCCGTGTCCGTGCTCGTTGCGGGGGTCATGCGGGAACACCTTCCTTCTCCAACTGCTGTGCCCTGGCGACCTCGTCGTGCAACAGTCGCCAGATCAGATGCCGGTAGTGCGCGAACTCGGGGCTGGAGCGCAGGTCGTCGGCGGTCGTACGGGACTCGAAGGACACCGGCACGACTTCCTTGACCCGGCCCGGGCGCGAGGTCAGCACGGCGACCCGCCCGCCGAGGTAGACGGCTTCCTCGATGCCATGGGTGATGAACACGATCGTCTTGCCGGTTCGCTGCCAGATCCGCAGCAGCTCGTCCTGGAGCGACTCCCTGGTCTGCGCGTCGAGTGCGGCGAACGGTTCGTCCATCAGCAGCACGTCGGGGTCGTACGCGAGGCTGCGGGCTATCGCGACCCGCTGTCGCATTCCGCCGGACAGCTCATGGGGGTGACGGTCCTCGAAGCCTGACAGGCCCACCAGGTCCAGATGCGCCCTGGCCCGCTCGGCCCGCTCCCGGCGCGGTACGCCGATCGCCTCGAGACCGAACTCGACGTTGCCCTGCGCCGTGCGCCAGGGGAGCAGCGCGTACTGCTGGAACACGATGCCCCGGTCGGTGCCGGGGCCGGTCACCTGCTTGCCGTCCACCAGGATCCGCCCGGCACTCGGACGCGTCAGACCGCCGAGCAGATCCAGCAACGTCGACTTGCCGCATCCGCTGGGGCCGACGACGGACACGAACTCGCCTGCCTCGATGCGCAGATCGATGCCGTGGAGCGCGGTGAACTGTTCCGAACGACCCGTGCCGGTACGGTCCTTGACCGGAAACACCTTGCTGACGTCTTCGAACACGATCTTCGGTGTGCCCGATGGGGCCTTGCCACTGATGTCAGTCATGAGCTCAGCCCTTGCTTCCCTTGCCGTAGCCGTTGAACTGGTTGGTGTAGAGGTCGGATGCCTTGATCCGGTCCTTGCCGATCTCACCGCGCTCCGCGAGCCAGTCGATCCAGAGCCGGAACTCCTTGTCGCCGATCCGGCCTCCTGTCTCGGCCACGCCGTGGGACTGCCAGTACCCCAGGGTTGCGGTGTCCTCGTTGCGGTCCCGCTTGCGCACGATCTCGGTCATACGAGCTACGACGTCTTCGCGCGGAGTGGTGCGCGCCCATTCGATCGCCTTCGCCACACCGGTGACGAAGGTGCGTGCCGTGACGGGGTTGCGTTCGATGAACCGTTCGGTGAGGACATAGCTGCCGGCGCTGAAGTCACCCAGTAGCTGGTGGTCGGTGAAGAGGGGACGTATGCCGCCGGTGGCGAGGGCCTTGTCTCGCAGGACGCCGCCGAGCACCCCCACCTCGATCTGCCCCCGGCGCAGCGACTGTTCGGTGTTCAGCGGCGGTACCACCAGGGGCTCGACCTTGTCGATGTCAGCCCCTGACAGGCCGCCCCGTTCGAGGTATATGCCGAGCAGGGCCTCGGCGTGTGCCCCGAGGGTGTTCATGCCGATCTTCTTGCCGATCAGATCGCGTGCCGAGCGGATCGGGCTGTCCTTCAGCACGTAGTAGCCGCTGTAGGCGTACTTGTCGGAGCCGTAGTAGCTGATCACGGCCTTGATGGGGGCGCCGCTCGCGGCGAGCTTGACGACCGCTCCGTTGAACGCGCCTCCGAAGTCGGTCTGACCGGTGGCAGCCGACTGGATGTCCTGTGGTCCGCTGATCGTGTTGCCGACCCACTGGAGCTTCACATCACCGAGATAGCCGAGGTCCTCCGCCAGTTCGGGAAGGGTCACCTGCCCCGCGAAGCCCTGGTACCTGAGGGTCTTGGTGTTGGCCGTGGCGCCTCCTGCCGTCGCCCGGCCGCAGCCGACAGCGGCGGCCGAGATGCCGAGAAGGGTCAGGAAGTGGCGTCGGGACGTCGGTGGCGAGAGGGGCATGGCGGATCCTTTGCGGAAGGTCGTGAGGGTTTGCGTGTCACGGCGGGCGGGCGACCGGCGGTCCGCAGCGGTCGAGCCCGGACAGGGCCTGGGCCCGGACAGGACCTAGGAGGCGGCGGCCAGTACGGAGCCGCTCCCGGTGACAGGGGCGGTGACGACGGGCAGGGCGGCGACGAAGTCCTCCACGGCGTGGAACAGCTGCCGCTCCGCCTCCGGTTCGATGCGGGTGCCGCCTCCTGGCCGTGGCTCGATCGAGGTGTCGAGCAGGAATCGGCCGGCGACGACGTGCCGTGCGCCGAGGGCGGACAGCACCGGGCGCAGTGCGTAGTCGATGGTGAGGACATGGGCGAGACTCCCGCCGGTCACCAGTGGCAGGACCGTCTTGCCCGCGAGGGCGTCCTGCGGGAGGAGATCGAGGAACGCCTTGAGCAGTCCCGTGTAGGAGGCTTTGTACACCGGCGTCGCGACGATGACGCCTGCGGCGGCCTCGACATCGCCGAGAGCCTCGCGCAGTGCCGGGTGCTCGCGCCGCCCTGCGAGCAAGTCGGCCGACGGGAGGTCCCGTACGGCCAGGCGTCGGGCGTCGATCCCTGCGCGGGACAGCCGGCGTGCCACGTGGTCCAGCAGGAGCGTGGTACGTGAAGTGGGGGACGGACTTCCAGAGATGGCGAGCAGCCTGGACAACACGTTCTCCTTCGGGGGGTGTTCGATCGGGAGAAGCCGCCTGAGCAGCACCCGGGGACTGGTCGGGCAGTGGTCAGGGGCGGGCGGTCGCGACGGTGGCGCCGGCGGGGCTCGCTGAGCGTTCCGTCGACGCGCCCGAGGCGGCTCCGAAGGCAGGCTCGGGGACGGTCTCCGGTGACAGCGGCCGGGACGGACGCCCGTCCACACCGACGGGAATGTCACCGTCGACCGTCACTCGGCGCAGCCTGCGCTCATGGTCGCCGGAATCGTCCACGCCGTAGTGCTGGGTGGCGCGGTTGTCCCAGATGGCGACGTCACCCGGCTGCCACTGCCAGCGCACGGTGTTCTCGGGCCGCTCGATATGCGACTGGAAGAGCTCCAGCAGGGTCCGTGAGTCCGATCCCGTGAGCTCGCTGATGCGGTGCACGAAGTTGCCGAGGAGCAGGGAGCGTTCGCCGGTCTCCGGGTGGACCCTGACCACCGGGTGCTCGGTGCGGAACGAGGTCGATGTGAAGACCTCGCGGTACTGCGCGAGGGCCTCGGGCAGCGCGTCGGGACGCAGCGCGGCGTAGTCGTACTCGTTCGAGTGCACGGCACGCAGGTCGTCCGCCAGGTAGCGCAGCGGACGGGGGAGATGCTCGTACGCGGCGGCTGTGTTGGCCCACAGGGTGTCGCCGCCGTGGGGTGGGACCGTCACGGCCCGCAGGATGGAGAAGGCCGGGTAGGCGGGCACGAACGTCACATCCGTGTGCCACTGGTTGGCCCGGCCGCCGTGGTCGGAGTCGATCCCCAGGGAGTAGCGCCCGTCGGCGGACGGCACGGTGGGGTGGGCGATGGGTGTGCCCAGCAGTCGCGCGAACCCTTCGTGGCTGTCCTCGTCGAGGTGGTCCTGGCCGCGGAGGAAGATCACCTTGTGTGCGAGGAGCGCCTCGCGCAGTGCGGTCACGGTGCCGTCTTCGAGATCCGGCCCGAGCCGCACCCCGGAGACCAGGGCGCCGATCCGGCCACCGACCCTGCGGACCGACGGCTCCTGCGCGATACGGACGCCGGTGGTGTTCGTTGTGGTTGATGTCATGACATGTCCTGCCTTTCGACGGCTGTGGAGGGCCGACTGAGGAGAAGGTGTGCTGTGGAGAAGGTCCGTGTGGCGCGGCGGAGGAGACCGGCCGTGAGCGACTGGCGGAATCGGCTCCGGTCAGAGCGGAGGCGCAGCTTGCGGAGGCAGGGCCTCAGACGCGGGGCAGCGCCGGACAGCGGCTCGTACATGTCGTCTGCGCGGAGTGCCGACGCAGGTCACGGAGCCGCACAACGGGAATGCTCGTCGTGGACATGTTTGGGAGCGTGTCAGCGCCCTGCGAGACGGGTCAAGGCCGGAAACGGGTCCCATAGGGCCCCGGTTCCGGCCTGAGCCGCGGTCTTCACCGGCCTTCGTCCGGAGGGCTCCCACGAGTCGTCGAACCTGCTGTGAGCTGCGGATTCCCCGAAGGGCCGTAGGTCGACGCAGACAGCTGTCCGGCACCGGAACCGACCGACCCGCGGCCGTCGGCGAATTCACGCCAACGCAATCCTCCGGTCATGGCCGGAAACGGCGGCAACACGGCGATGGCACGAGCCACCCCGCCCGTGCGGGATCAGGATCGTGCGACGAAGCGGGCGAGCTCCTCCGCGGCACCGTGAGGCAGCCGCGCGACGTCCTCTTCCGGGATGCCGCCGATCACCGTGCGCAGTCGCGCACCGGTGCCCGGCAGCATCGCCCAGGCGGAGGCCGGGGCCGCGACGGCCGCGAGCAGCAGGTCACCCTCGTAGAAGTACGCGTCCAGCAGCGGCTCTTCGACGAGCAGGCGCACCGCGAGGGGCAGCGTGAACGGCAGGGCCACCTGCTGAGCGACGAGCGTACGCAGTTCCGCCGCACCGAGGGCGCCCAGCGGCACCCGCCGCCACTCGTGCACCTTGCGGACCAGATGGGTCGCCTCCGATTCGGGAGCCTCCCAGCGGGGCGGGTCCAGTTCGTCGAGCGTCCGGTCGAGGTGCCGCAGCTGGTCCATGAGGGTCATGCTCGCAGGGAATCAGCCCTGAGCCACCCGGCCCCTGCCCCGCTCGTGAGCCATCACGGCCTGCTGCGGAAGCCCGCGCCGCCCGCGCACGGGGGAGAAGAGGACGGGCAGGAGGGCCAGTGCGACACAGCAGCCGCCCGTCCACAACGCGTAGCGCACCCCGGCGTACTGACCGATCAGGCCCGCGGCGGCGGACCCCACGGCGAGCGCGCCGGTGAGCATGAAGCGAAAGGTGGCGTTCATCCGGCCGAGGAGCGGATCGGGCGTCAGCCGCTGGCGCAGACTGACCGCCAGCACATTGCCGACCCCCACCCTGAAGGTGCACAGCAGCCACCCCGCGGAGGCAAGCCACAACCACGGCCCCCGGTCGATCAGGGGGATCAGCAGCGCGCCCGGAGCCATGCAGAGCCCGGCGGCCCCCAGGGTGCGGCCCAGGCCGAGCCGGCCCGCCAGGCGGTCCGCACAGCGGGCACCGATGAAGACGCCCATCGCGCCGACCGCCAGATAGACGCCCAGCGCGCCTGGGGACAGGCCGAGCTCACGGACGAACAGGACGGGCAGCAGGGTGTTGAGCATCTGTATGCCCAGATTGGTCAGAGCGGCAGAGAGCGCCAGCGCCCGGAGCTCCCCGTGCCCGAGCACATGCCGCATCCCCTCCGCGATCTCCGTCCGCAGCCCCCTGTTCCCACCGGCGATGGTCACCCGCTCGGTGGGGGCCGCCGCACGCATCCCCGTCAGACGCAGCGCCGAGGCGAGATGGAGCGCGGCCACACCCACCAGGGCCACCGGCACGCCCAGCAGTTGGACGAGCCCACCGCCGGCGCCCCGGCCGCCCACCTGGCTCGCGGCCTGAAGGCTCACCACCGCGGAATTGGCCCGCACCAGCCCGCCCGGGCCGACCAGGGTGGGCAGCACACTCTGCGACGCCACATCGAAGAAGACCGTCGCGCAGCCGCTCACCAGCACGACGGCGTACAACTGTCCAAGAGTGAGCGCGTCCAGCGCCCAGGCCAGTGGCACCGAGGCGACCAGCAGGGCCCTCGCCAGATCTGCGGCGATCAGCACCGGACGGTGGTGCATCCGGTCCACCCAGGCTCCGGCAGGCAGACCGATGAGCAGGAAGGCCACCGTGCTCAGCGTGGCCAGCAGGCCGACCTGACCGGCGTCCGCGTCCAGTGCCACGACGGCGATCAGCGGTACGGCGACATGGCCCACGGCGGAGCCGAGCTGGCTGAAGGCGGTCGCGGTGAACAGCATGCGGAAATCGGGTCTGCGCCAGGGGCTGTCTGTCGTCATGGACCTCACGTTCGCGGCGGGACGCACACCGGACCAATGATTTAGCCTCGGCTGAATGGTGCAGCGGCAACGGTCCCCAAGCGGGCCGCTCGAAATCGATTTCACGGCCGAGGACGTGGCGCGTACACGATTCGCCATCTCCCCACTGTGGGAGGTGGTGGCGGGGATACGCGTGCTCAAGGGCGCCGACGGCCATGCCATGCACCGCCGGTGGGCCGACGAGGTGCGACCGAGGCTCGCCGCCGCGAAGCTGGACCTCACCCCGCTGACCTCGCTCGTCGTGGTGCCGACCACCACCATTCCCGGCTTCCTCGTCCCGCCCCCGGCCACCCCGCAGCCCTCGCTCGACCTGGAACTGGCCGTGCTCCGGGCCACTCCGCCCGAACTGCTGCGGACGTCGTCCCCGGACACCCGGGCCGCCGTCGCGGCGCTGCGCGAGGACCCCGGTCGAGGACTCGGCCGGCTCGCCGACGCGATCGCGGGCTACTGGGAGATCGCCGTCGCGCCCTACTGGCCGGGCATCCTCGCCCTGCTCGAAGCCGATATCGCCCACCGGGCCAGGCAGTTCGCCGAAGGCGGTGCGGAGGCCCTGCTGGCCGGCCTCGATCCCCAGGTCACCTGGGACTCCGGCGCGCTCCAGATACCCCACTGCCGGCTGCGCGGGATCCGGAGGCTCGACGGCAGGGGCCTGCTGCTCGTCCCCTCCGCCTTCGTCTGGCCCCGGATCTTCTCCGTCATCGGCTACGACCAATGGCAGCCCACGCTGCGCTACCCGCCCCGGGGCGTTGCCACCCTGTGGGAGGGGCGCACCCGGCCCTGCCCGAGTGCCCTCGCCGGGGTGCTCGGCCGCACCCGTGCCCTGCTGCTGGCCGAACTGGACGCTCCCGCCTCCACCACCGAACTGGCGCGCCGCACCGGTCATTCGCCGGGGGGTGTGTCCCAGCATCTGACGGCCCTGCGTTCGGCGGGGCTGGTGAGCGGGCACCGCATGGGGCGGACGGTGTTCTATGCGCGCACCCGGGTGGGGGAGGCGCTGGTCCAGGGGTGTGATCCCTGAGCCGGACGAGACACGATCAGGGCGCAAACCACCCCCGACGGGCGGCTGAGACCCCGACGCGCCGGGTAGGCACTGGCGGTGCGGGTGGAGGGGTGCGCCGGGCGACAATGCCGGGGAGCCGGTGCCGTGCCCGACGCGGACGGGCCGACCGGCAGTCCGGGAGAACGGAGGCGGCAGTGAGGATCCTGATCAGCGCCGACATGGAAGGCGCCACGGGGGTCACCTGGCCGGGCGATGTGCTGCCCGGGACTCCCCAATGGGAGCGCTGCCGACCGCTCTTCACCTCGGACGTGAACGCGGCGGTGCTCGGCTTCCTCGACGGCGGCGCCGACCAGGTGGTCATCAACGAAGCGCACTGGAGCATGCGTAATCTGCTGCTGGAACAGCTGGACGACCGGGCCGAGTTGCTGACGGGGCGACACAAGACGCTGTCCATGGTGGAAGGTGTGCAGCACGGCGATGTCGACGGTGTCGCCTTCGTCGGCTACCACACGGGGGCGGGTACCCGGGGTGTGCTGGCGCACACCTACCTCGCCAACTCCATCACGGGCGTCTGGCTCAACGGCGAGCGGGCGAGCGAGGGACTGCTCAACGCCCATGTCGTCGCCGAGTACGGAGTGCCGGTCGTGCTGGTCACCGGGGACGACCTGACCTGTGAGGACGCCCTCGGCTACGCGCCCGAGGCGCTCAAGGTCGCCGTCAAGGACCACATCTCCCGGTACGCGGCCGTATGCCGCACCCCGGCCCGTACCGCCGCGCAGATCCGCGCCGCCGCCAAGGAGGCCACCGTGCTCGCCGTACGCCATGAGCCCGTGCGGGGAGGGCCGTTCACCGTCGAGGTCGAGTTCGACGCCGAGCATCTGGCCGGGGCGGCGACGGTCGTCCCCGGTGCGGCGGTGAGCGGTGAGCGCCGCGTCTCGTATACGAGCGTGACGATGTATGAAGCCATTCGCACGTTCAAAGCGGTCACGACGATCGTCTCGGCCGCGGTGGAGGAGCAGTATGGCTGATGTGAGACTCCCCGAGCCAGGAACCGCGCACATGCACACCGGCAACAACGACGACGTCAGCGGCGTTGACCACCTCGCGCTCGACGAGGTGGTCACCTTCACCTCCGAGCTGATCCGCATCGACACCACCAACCGCGGCGGCGGCGACTGCCGCGAGCGGCCCGCCGCCGAGTACGCAGCCGAACGTCTCGCCGACGCGGGTCTCGAGCCGATGCTCCTGGAGCGCACCAAAGGCCGGACGAACGTGGTGGCGCGGATCGAGGGCACGGATCCGTCCGCGGACGCGCTGCTGGTGCACGGCCATCTCGACGTGGTCCCCGCCGAACCCGCCGACTGGACCGTCCATCCCTTCTCCGGCGAGGTCCGCGACGGCGTCGTCTGGGGACGTGGCGCCGTCGACATGAAGAACATGGACGCCATGGTCCTCGCCGTCGTACGTGCCTGGCGGCGCGCCGGAATCCGCCCGCGCCGCGACATCGTGATCGCGTACACGGCGGACGAGGAGGCCAGCGCGGAGGACGGATCGGGCTTCCTCGCCGACCACCACCCCGAGCTGTTCGAAGGCTGCACCGAAGGGATCAGCGAATCCGGGGCGTTCAGTTTCCACGCCGCACCCGGTATGACGCTCTATCCCATCGGGGCGGGCGAGCGCGGGACCGCCTGGCTGAAGCTCACCGCCCACGGCCGGGCGGGCCACGGCTCCAAGGTCAACCGGACCAATGCGGTGACCAGGCTCGCCGCGGCCATCGCCAGGATCGGGGAGTACGAGTGGCCGGTGCGGCTCACCCCCACGGTGCGCGCCGCCCTGTCCGAGCTCGCAGCACTGCACGGGCTCACCGTCGACGCCGGCGCACCCGGCCTGGACGTGGACGCACTGCTGGACAAGCTCGGCCGGGCGGCGCTGCTGGTCGAGCCGGTCGTGCGCAACAGCACCAACCCGACCATGCTGGAAGCGGGTTACAAGGTCAACGTGATCCCGGGACATGCCACCGCCTACGTCGACGGGCGCATGCTGCCGGGCACCGAGGACGAGTTCCGCGAGACCCTTGACCGACTCACGGGACCGGATGTCGACTGGGAGTTCCTGCACCGCGAGGTGGCGCTCGAAGCCCCCGTCGACTCTCCGACCTTCGCCCGACTGCGCGCGGCCATCGAGGCCTTCGACCCCGACGGCCGTGTCGTGCCGTACTGCACGTCCGGCGGCACCGACGCCAAGCAGTTCTCCCGGCTCGGCATCACCGGCTACGGCTTCACGCCGCTGAAACTGCCCGAAGGCTTCGACTACGGGGCGATGTTCCACGGAGTCGACGAGCGCGTCCCCGTGGACGCACTCCACTTCGGCGTCCGCGTACTCGACCGCTATCTCAAGTCCGCTTAGGGGGATGGGGAATGGTGCCCACAGAGGCCTACGGGACCTGGCCGTCGCCGATCGACGCCGCGCTCGCCGCCTCGAACGACGGGCGGCCCGAGTTCGTCGGCATGGTAGGCGACGAGGTGTGGTGGACGGCGCCCCGGCCCACCGAGGATGGCCGCCGCACCCTGGTGAGACGCAGGGCCGACGGCGCAGAGGAAACGGTCCTTCCCGTTCCGTGGAACGTACGCAGCCGGGTCATGGAGTACGGCGGCCTGCCCTGGGCCGGGGCGCACCGTGACCAGGGCGGGGCCCTCATCGTGTTCGTCCACCACGACGATCAGCGGATGTATGCCCATGAGCCCGACACCGGCGCGGAGCCAAGACCGCTCACCCCGGTGTCGGACGTGGGCGCGGGGCTGCGCTGGGCGGATCCCGTCATCCACCTCGACCGGGGGGAAGTCTGGTGCGTACTCGAAGAGTTCACCGGGGACGCGCCCACCGATGTGCGCCGGGTCATCGCCGCCGTACCGCTCGACGGTTCGGCGGCCGACGACCGTACGGCCGTACGGGAGCTGACCGGCGACGGCCACCGCTTCGTCAGCGGGCCACGGCTCTCCCCCGACGGGCGGCGCGCCGCCTGGATCGCCTGGGACCACCCCCGAATGCCCTGGGACGGCACCGAGGTGATGCTCGGGGAGGTCGTGGAGGACGGCCCCTTCCGCGCGGTGCGCCAGGTCGCGGGTGGCACCGGCGAGTCGGTGGCCCAGGTCGACTGGGCCCGCGACGGCTCGCTGCTGTACGTCTCGGACGCGGGCGGCTGGTGGGAGCCGTGTGCCATCCCGGCCAGGGAGCTCGACGCCGCCGGGCCGACCGCGACGGCACCGACCGCGAAGGCGCTGTGCCCCGGCCGCGACGAGGAGTTCGGCGGGCCGCTGTGGAAGCTGGGCCTCAGCTGGTTCCAGCCCCTGGAGAACGGCCTTGTCGCCGCCATCCACGGCCGGGGCGCGACCTCCCTCGGCATACTCGACCCGGAGACCGGCGAGCTCGTCGACACCGCGGGCCCCTGGACCGAGTGGGCGCCGACCCTCGCCGCGCACGGCACCCGGGTCGTCGGCGTTGCGGCCAGCCCGCGCAGCGGGTTCGAGATCGTGGAGCTAGACATCTGCACGGGCCGGGCCCGCGTCATCGGTGCGGCGCACGAGGACCGGGTGGACCCCGCGTACTACCCGGAGCCGCAGATCCGTGTCTTCACCGGGCCGGAGGACCGCGAGATCCACGCGCACGTCTATCCGCCCCACAGCCCCGACCGCGTCGCCCCCGACGACGAGCTGCCGCCCTACGTGGTGTGGGCGCACGGCGGTCCCACCGGCCGGTCCCCCCTCGTGCTCGATCTTGAGATCGCCTACTTCACCTCGCGCGGCATCGGTGTCGCCGAGGTCAACTACGGCGGCTCCACCGGCTACGGCCGCGAGTACCGCGAGCGGCTGCGCGAGCAGTGGGGCGTGGTCGACGTGGAGGACTGCGCCGCCGTCGCCGAAGCCCTTGCCGCCGAGGGCACGGGCGATCCGGACCGGCTGGCGATCCGGGGCGGAAGCGCGGGCGGCTGGACCGCCGCGGTGTCCCTCACCACCACCGGTGTCTACTCCTGCGGGGCCATCCGCTACCCCGTACTGGACCTGCTGGGCTGGGCGACCGACGGCACCCATGACTTCGAATCCCGGTACCTGGAGTCGCTGATCGGCCCGCTCGACGAGGTCCCGGGACGCTACCGGGAACGCTCGCCGATCGAGCATGTCGACCGCATCGACGTCCCGCTGCTGCTGCTCCAGGGCCTCGACGACCCGATCTGCCCGCCGGCGCAGAGCGAGCGCTTCCTCGCTCAGCTCGCCGGACGCGGGACACCCCATGCCTATCTCGCCTTCGAGGGCGAGAGCCACGGCTTCCGCCGTGCGGAGACCCTGATCCGCGCCCTGGAGGCCGAGCTGTCCTTGTACGTACAGACTTTCGGCACCCCGCGGGGGGATGTCCCGGTGCTCGGGCTGGTGAAGTGAGCCGTCGGCAGCGTTCGCAGGCCCCGGCCCGGCCCCTCACCCGCCCCGCGCGGCTGCGGCCGGGTGACCGGGTCGCCGTCGTCGCCCCCAGCGGCCCCGTACCGGCGGACCGCCTGGAGAAGGGTCTCGCCATCCTGCGCGGCTGGGACCTGGAGCCGTTCGTGCTGCCACACGTGCTCGCGGGACATCCGCGGTTGCCCTACCTCGCGGGCGAGGACGCGGGGCGCGCCCGCGACCTCCAGGAGGCCTGGTGCGATCCTTCGGTCTCCGCCGTGATCTGCGCCCGGGGCGGGTACGGAGCCCAGCGGATGGCCGACCTGGTCGACTGGGACGCGGTACGCGCGGCAGGGCCCAAGGTCTTCGTCGGCTACAGCGATGTGACCGCGCTCCATGAGGCCTTCGCCCAGCGCGTGGGCCTGGCGACCCTGCACGGCCCGATGGCGGCCGCGCTGACGTTCATCGAGGACCCGGACACCCAGGAGTCCCTGCGCACCACCCTCTTCGCACCCGAATCGGTGCGGACGCTGCGGCTCGGCAGCGCACGGTCGCTGGTTCCCGGCCGCGCCCGAGGGATCACCCTGGGCGGCTGCGTGAGCCTGCTCGCGGCCGGGATCGGCACCCCGCACGCCCGGCCGTCCGCGCGTGGCGGGCTGCTGCTGATCGAGGACACCGGGGAGGAGCCGTACCGCCTGGACCGGGTCCTCACCCAGCTGCTGCGCTCCGGATGGCTGGACGGAGTGTCCGGGATCGCCCTGGGATCGTGGGAGGGCTGCGGGCCCTACGAGGAGCTGCGGGCCGTGTTCCTGGACCGGCTCGGCGGCCTCGGAGTCCCGGTCGTGGAGGAGCTCGGCTTCGGGCACGGGGCCACGGCGCTGACGATGCCCCTCGGGGTTCCGGCGGTGCTGGACGCGGATGCCGGGGCGCTGGTGCTCGACGTGCCGGCACTGGTCTGACGGCGCTGGTCCGAGGACGGAGTGACCTCCGCGTCGATCGCGCGCCCTGGCGCCGGCCTTCAGCGGCCGGCGCCCGTGCGGTGGGAGCGTCAGCTCAGCGCGGCGTAACCCGGCCGGATCACCTCGTCGATGATGCGGCGGCGCTCCGGGAGCGGCAGGAAGGCAGACTCGACGGCGGCCACCGTGAACTGCTCGAAGACCTCCGGGCCGTAGGAGAAGGCATCCGCCATGTGCTGGAACTCGCGGCTCATCGTGGTGCCGGAGACAAGGCGGTTGTCCGTGTTGAGCGTGACCTGGAAGCCGAGGCGGCGCAGCAGCTCGATCGGGTGCGTGGCGTAGTCCTTCGCCGCGCCGGTCTGGAGGTTCGAGGTCGGGCAGACCTCCAGCGCGATCCCGTTGTCGCGGACATACGCGGCCAGGTGGCCCAGCGAGGCCGTGCCGTCGTCGGCGACCCGGATGTCGTCGGTGATCCGCACGCCGTGGCCGATCCGCTCGGCGCCGCAGACCTGGACCGCCTCGTGGATGGACTCGGCGCCGACTGCCTCGCCCGCGTGGATGGTGAAGTGGCAGTTGTGCCGCTTCAGGTGCTGGAAGGCGGGGAGGTGGTTGGCGGGAGGGTTGCCGATCTCGCCGCCCGCGATGTCGAAGCCCGCAACCCCGCGGCCCCGGTGGGCCACGGTGAGCTCGGCTATCTCCAGCGAGCGCCGGGTGTGCCGCATACCCGTCAGCAGCGCGCCGACGGTGATCCGGCCGCCGGCCCGCCGCTCACCCTCGCGGAAGCCCTCGTTGACCGCGTCGACGACCTCGTCGAGGCTCAGGCCGCGCTCCTGGTGCTGCTCGGGTGCGTAGCGCACCTCGGCGTAGACGACTCCGTCGGCGGCCAGGTCCTCCGCGCACTCGGCGGCGATCCGGAACAGGGCCTCGCGGGTCTGCATCACCGCACAGGTGTGGGCGAAGGTCTCCAGATAGCGCTCCAGCGACCCGGAGTCCGCGGCGTCGCGGAACCAGACGGCGAGAGCCTCGGGGTCCTCGGTGGGCAGATCGCCGTAGCCGCACTCATGCGCCAGCTCGATGATCGTGGCGGGACGCAGACCGCCGTCCAGGTGGTCGTGCAGGACGGCCTTGGGAGCGCGGCGGATCCAGTCGGCGACAGGGGCGGGGCTCGCGGCGAGGTCGGCCGGGGAGTTGTCAGACAAGTGCATGCAGCGGGAGTGTACGGCAACGATGCGCCGGGCGCCGTTGTGGGGCGCACACCGCTCGGCACACAGGGGCGTACGCAGGCGCGGCGGGGGTGCGCGTCAGCCGGACCGGCGGGGTACGCGGGGCGGCACACGTCGTCCGGACCGGCGGCATGAGCCAGGTCGGGAGCGGTGCGTCCGCCGGCCCGGCCTCAGCCCGACTGCACCACGGACAGCGCGGGAGCGCCGGTCGGCAGCATGTGCTTGGCGGCCATGATCGGTATGTCGCCCGCCCGCACGACCTGGGTGATCAGCACGGCGGGGGTGTCCGCGGGCCGGTCCAGCTGGGCCCCGCGCCGCTGTCCGAGCGAGGTCGCCGTCACCCCTGAGTGGGCGGTCAGCGGTACACCTCGCGATGCTCCGGCCAGCACCGCCAGCATGGAGATGCGCTCTGCGCTCCCGGCCGTGCGCAGCGCCCCGGCGAACGCCGGGTGCGCCCGTTCCAGCACGTCGTCGGCCGCGGCCCACTCCTGGCTCAGCGCCGCAGCGCCGTCACCCGTCAGCAGGGACTCCCAGAAGCGCAGCTCCGCGCGGGCGGGTGCGTGCAGATGCTGGGTGGTGAAGTCGGTGGGCTCCTCCACGGTCCGCAGCAGGGCCCGTACCCGCAGTGGCGCGCCACCCGCCGAGAGCTGTTCCTCCAGCGGCTGGATCTGCTCGAACCCGCGCCGCGGCGGCTGATCGTTGACGGTCCTCCCCACGCCCCTGCGCACCGTGAGCAGCCCGTCCTCCTGGAGCAGCAGCAGGGCCTCGCGCAGGGCGGGGCGGCTGACGCCGAGCTCCGTCGCGAGCCGGGGCTCGGACGGCAGGGTGGAGCCCGGTGGGTAGGTGCCGTCGTGGATGGCGTCCGCGATCCGCTCGTACAGGACGACCACCGGCCTGCGCTGCGGGTCGCTGGCTGATCCGCTGACTGCCACTGTGTCTCCCCGCGCTCACTTGTCTGCTCACTGCCGCGGCGATGCGCTCCTCGCCGCCACCGCTGTCATCCTCGAGCCCACCGTAGTTCACCGCGAGCAGGGCCTTGTGGGTCTACGCAGGTAGATGTCAGTCTGGTGCCGCATTCCACCTTGTCTGACAAGATCCGACAGGGCGGCCTCGGCGGTCCCGGGGAGGCCGCTGCCCGCCCTCGGCGCGGTGCGCCGGCTGCCTCACCCGTTCGGCCCGCTCCCCCAGCCTCATGGGGCCAGGATCCGTCCATCCTGGTCCCATGAGTCCCAAGGGCGGATCGCGCAGCGACAAGGGAACGGGACATCCGACGGGCACAGGCGGCTCCCATGGCCGGTTCACCACCCGCAGGGTCGTGTTCCTGGTGCTCGCGGTCCTCACGCTGGTCTTCATCTTCGAGAACACCCGCAAGGTCACGGTCAGGCTGCTGATCCCCGAAGTGGTCATGCCGCTGTATCTGGCCCTGCTGGCCGCGGCGATCCTGGGAGCACTCTGTACGGCGCTCTACTTCGGCCGCCGCAGCAAGTGACGGCGGGGCGCCACCCTTGCCGAAGAACCGCGCGCAGCAATCCTGGTCGGCGCGGAGCGCGCGGCATGCCGTCATGCCG
>NZ_JBHWIW010000014.1:0-93105 GCF_042731955.1 Streptomyces sp. NPDC059828
GCAGCACCAGGGTGTTGACGAAGAAACCGACCAGGTCGTCCAGTGCCTCGTCCGAGCGTCCGGCGACCACCGAACCGATCGGCACGTCGGTACCGGCACCGAGCCGGGTGAGCAAAGCGGCCAGCCCGGCCTGAAGCGTCATGAACATCGTGACCCGGTGCTCGCGCGACAGCTCGACCAGCGCCCGATGCAGTTCGGCACCGATCGGCAGGGCGACCCGGTCGCCCCGATGGTCGGCGCGGGCACCGCGCGGCCGGTCGACGGGGAGCGTGAGTTCCTCCGGCAGGTCGGCCAAAGTAGCGCGCCAGTAGGCGAGTTGGCGGGAGACCAGACTCTCCTGGTCGTCCTCGTCGCCGAGCAGCTCGCGCTGCCAGAGCGCGTAGTCCGCGTACTGGACGGGCAGCGGCTGCCACTCGGGGGCCGCGCCGTCACACCGGGCGGCGTAGGCCGCGGCCAGGTCACGCAGCAACGGGCCCATCGACCAGCCGTCGCCGACGATGTGGTGCAGCGCGACGACCAGCACGTGCTCCTCGGGTGCGACCCGGAGGAGAGTGACCCGGACGGGCGGTTCGGTGGCCAGGTCGAAGGAGCGGCGGGCGGCCCGGTCGACCTCGGCGTCCACCGCTTCCGGAGCGCAGTCCAGCAGTTCGACCGGGAGCGCGGCGTCGGCAGGGGCGAGGACCAGCTGGTGGGGCTCGCCGTCGTGCTCGGCGATGACGGTGCGCAGGATCTCGTGCCGGGCGACCAGATCGCCGAGGGCGAGTTCGAGGGCGGCCAGATCAAGCGGCCCGGTCATACGCAGGGCGAGCGGCATGTTGTACAGCGCGCTCGGCCCCTCCATTCCGTCGATCAGCCAGAGCCGCTGCTGGGCGAAGGAGAGCGGAAGCCGTTCCGGGCGCTCACCGGCCGTCAGCGCGAGCCGGGCCCCGGCACCGTCCAGCCGCATCGCCAGGCCCGCCACCGTCGGCGCCTCGAAGACATCCCGCACCCCGATCTCGGTGCCGAGCACCGAACGGATTCGGCTGAGCAGTCTGGTGGCGAGGAGCGAGTGCCCACCAAGAGCGAAGAAGTCGTCATCGACCGAGACCGGTCCCGTCACACCGAGCACTTCCCCGAACAGGCCGCAGAGGATCTCCTCGCGCGCCGTACGGGCCGCCCGGCCGCCGGTGGTCGCCGCGAAGTCGGGCGCGGGCAGCGCGGCCCGGTCGAGCTTGCCGTTGACGTTGAGCGGCAGTGCTTCGAGCGTGGCGAAGGCCGCCGGGACCATGTAGTCCGGCAGAGCGGCGGCCGCGTGGGCGCGCAGCACGGCCGGGTCGAGCGGGGTGTGCGCCACGACGTAGGCGACCAGCCGGGTGCCTGCGGCGCCGTCCGTGCCGTCCGTGTATGGCAGCACCGCGGCCTGAACGACGTCGGGGTGGGCGGTCAGGACGGTCTCGATCTCGCCGGGTTCGATCCGGAAGCCGCGGATCTTGACCTGGTGGTCGGTGCGGCCCAGGTACTCGAGTCGGCCGTCCGGGCGGCGCCGGGCGAGGTCGCCGGTGCGGTACATCCGCTCCCCCGGCATGAACGGGTCGGCGACGAAACGCTCGGCCGTCAGCGCCGGACGGCCGAGGTAACCGCGGGCCAGGCCGACGCCGCTCAGGTACAGCTCGCCGGGGACCCCGGGCGGGACCGGCCGCATGCCGGGGTCCAGGACGTGCGCGCGGAGGTTGGGCAGCGGGCGGCCTATGAGCGGGCGCGGGTCGCCGGAGAGGCGGTGGTGAAGCGCGTCGACGGTGCACTCGGTGGGGCCGTACATGTTCAGCACGATGGTGTCGTCGGCGGCGGTGAGGGTGGTCCACAGATTCTGGCCGAGAGCCTCGCCGCCCACCATCATGAGGGCCGGCGGGCAGCGGTCGAGCAGGCCCTCCTCGACGAGCCGCTCGGCTTGGCCGGGTGTGACGTCGAGGACGTCGGTGCCGGTGCGCTCGGCGTAGCGGACGATCGCGGTGGCGTCGCGACGCAGGTCGTCGTCGAGCAGGTGGAGTTCGTGGCCCGCGACCATCCAGAGCAGGGCCTCGAGGGCCGTGTCAAAGGAGAGCGAAGCGGTCTGGGCGAACCTGAACCTCCGCCCCGGGTGGGCCTGTCGGGTGGCGGCGATGGATTCGTCACGGTGGAAGGCGAGCAGGTTGGCGAGGCCGCCGTGGCTCACCACCACGCCCTTGGGGCGGCCGGTGGAGCCGGAGGTGTAGATCACATAGGCGGCGTTCGACGGGGTGACGCGGACGGGCGGGGCGTCGGCCGACTGGTCGGCCCAGGCCCGCTCGTCGGCGTCCAGGACGGCGAGACCCTCCAGCGCCTCGGGCAACGGCCAGCCGGCGCTGGTGAGCACGGCCGCAGGCCGGGCATCGGCCAGCATGTGAGCGGTGCGCTCCAACGGGTACTCGGCATCCAGCGGCAGGAACGCCGCACCGGCCTTCAGCACAGCGAGCACGGCGACCAGCGAATCGGCGGAACGCGGTAGGGCGAGCGCGACCACGTTCTCCGGGCCGATGCCCGCGGCGAGCAGGCCGTGCGCGAGCCGGTTGGCACGGGCGTCCAGCCCGGCATAGTCCAGCCGGGTCTCCCCGAACACCAGGGCCGTGTCATCCGGGGTCGCGGCCACCTGGGCCGCGAAAACCACCGGGACGAGGACGTCGGTACCGGGCCGGGCGGTGTCGTGCCACTCGGCCAGCCCGGCCCGGCCGGCCACACCCAGTACGTCCAGCTCGGCGACCGGGCGGTGCGGGTCGTCGGCGGCCTCGGCGAGCAGACGCAGCAGGGCGTCCGCGAGGCGTTCCGCGGTTGCCCGGTCGAACAGGTCGGTGGCGAACTCCAGGCCCCCCTCAAGGCCGGCCGGGGTGGCGTCCGGGTGGTGACGCTCGGAGAGGTTGAGGGTGAGGTCGAAAGCCGTGGTGGGCAGGCCGAGCGGCTCATAGGCGGTGCGGGTGCCGGGGAACGCGGGGCCGCCGCCCGCGGTGTTGTCGAAGGCGATCATCACCTGGAAAAGCGGGTGCCGGGCCAGCGTGCGGGCCGGGTTGAGCTCCTCGACCAGCCGCTCGAACGGCACGTCCTGGTGCGCGTAGGCCGCCAGATCGGCCTCCCGGACCCGGGCCAGCAGCTCGGCGAAGGTGGGCCGACCGGTGAGATCGGTGCGCAGCACCAGGGTGCTGGCGAAGAAGCCCACCAGCTCGTCGAGGGCCGGGTCGAGGCGGCCGGCCAGGGGGGTGCCGATCGGCAGGTCGTCGCCGGCGCCGAAGCGGTGCAGCAGGGTGGCGTAGGCGGCCTGGAGCACCATGAAGAGGGTGACGCCGTGGCCGGCGGCCAGCTCGGCGAGCCGCGCGTGCAGGTCCGCGTCCAGCGCCAGCGGGACGACATCGCCCCGGTGGCTCGCGACGGCCGGGCGGGGGCGGTCCAGCGGGAGCGGCAGCTCGTCCGGCAGGCCCGCCAGCGCCTGCCTCCAGTGGTCGAGTTGGCGGGAGATCTGTGACTGCGGGTCGGTTTCCGCACCGAGCAGCCGGTGCTGCCAGAGGGTGTAGTCGGCGTACTGGACCGGCAGTGCCTCCCATTCGGGTGTCGAGCCATCACGGTGGGCCGCGTAGGCATCGGCGAGGTCGCGGAAGAGCGGCCGCAGCGACCAGCCGTCGCTGGCGATGTGGTGCATCACCAGGAGCAGCACGTGCTCGTCGGGCGACTCGGGGCGGAGATACGCGTGGACCGGTACGTCGACGGCCAGGTCGAAGGTGTGGCCGACCAGCTCCTGCACCGGGCGGTCCGTGACGGTGAGCAGCGGGGCGGGGGGCGCGGGCAGTATCCGCTGGTACGGGACGCCGTCGTACTCGCCGAACACCGTACGCAACGTCTCGTGGCGGGCGACGACGTCGCCGAGGGCGCGTTCCAGGGCATCCGCGTCCAGTGGTCCGGTGAGCCGGAGGGCGAGCGTGACGTTGTAGGTGGCGGCGGGGCCCTCGGCCTGGCCGAGGAACCACAGCCGGCGCTGAGCGAAGGAGACCGGCAGGCGCTCGGGCCGGGTTTCAGGGCGGAGGACGGGCCGGCCCGGGTCCGTGGCGAGCCTGGCGGCGAGGGCGGCGACGGTCGGGGCCTGGAAGAGGTCGCCGATGGCGAGTTCGGCGCCGAGTTCGGTGCGCGCCCGGCCGACCAGGCGGGTGGCCAGCAGGGAGTGGCCGCCGAGTTCGAAGAAGTCGTCGTCGATGGTGATGTCGTCGATGCCGAGGATCTCGCCGAAGAGGGTGCACAGGGTGCGTTCCCGCTCGTCGCGCGGACCACGGCCGGCGGTGTCCGCGCCCAGCTCGGGGGCGGGCAGCGCACGCCGGTCGACCTTGCCGTTGGCGTTGAGCGGCAGGGCGGGCAGTACGACCACGGCCGAGGGGACCATATAGCCGGGGAGGGTCGTGGCGGCGAACTGCTTGAGGTCGGCGCCGAGTGCGGAGTTCCCATCGAGGGCGGAGCCGAGCACCGAGCAGTATCCGACCAGCCGGGTGTCGCCGGGGCGGTCCTCGCGGGGGATCACGATGACCTGGCGGACGGCCGGGTGGCGGGACAGCACGGCCTCGATCTCGCCCAGCTCGATCCGGAAGCCGCGCAGCTTGACCTGGCCGTCGACGCGGCCGAGGAACTCGATCGCGCCGTCGGTCCGGCGGCGGACCAGGTCGCCGGTGCGGTACATCCGCTCCCCCGGTGTGAACGGGTCGGCGACGAAACGCTCGGCCGTCAGCGCCGGACGGCCGAGGTAACCGCGGGCCAGGCCGGCGCCCGCCACGTACAGCTCACCGGGTACGCCGGGCGGGGCGGGCTGCAGTCGGGCGTCGAGGACGTGGGCGCGCATGTTGTCGAGCGGGGCGCCGATCGGCGGCCGGGAGCCTGCCAGGTCGGCGGGGACGAGGTGGTGGTGGGTGGCGAAGGTGGTGGCCTCGGTCGGCCCGTAGACGTGGGCGAGCAGCAGGTCGGGGCAGCGGTCGAGGACGCGCTGCATCAGGGTGCCGGAGGCGGCCTCGCCGCCGGTGCAGACGGTCCGCAGGGCGCGGAAGGTCTCCGGGGCCTGCTCGGCGACCAGGTCGAAGAGCGCCTTGGTGAGGAAGACGGCGGTGACGCCGTGCCGGGTGGTGACGGCATGCAGGGAGGCGGCGTCCAGGTTGCCGGGCGGGGCGACGACCACGGTGCCGCCGGACAGCAGAGGTGTCCACAACTCGTAGGTGGCGGCGTCGAAGGCGTGCGGGGAGTGGAGCAGGATCCGCCGGTGTCGGCCGTCCTGCCAGCGGCGGTCGGCGGCGAGGTCGACCACGTCGCGGTGGCGGACCGCCACGCCCTTGGGGGTGCCGGTGGAGCCGGAGGTGAACATCACGTAGGCGAGCTGGTCGGGGTGGACCGGGATGGCCGGGTCGTGCGCCGGGGCGGCCGCCTCGTCGCCGGGTCGGACCACGACGGCGGTGTGCGGGAATCCCGGGTCGGTGCGGTCGGTGAGCAGGACCGGGGCGGCGGTGTCGGCGAGCAGCGCGGCCATCCGCTCCGGTGGCAGGCTCGCGTGCATCGGGACGTAGCAGCCGCCGGCCTTGAGCACGGCCAGGGTGGCGACGATCAGGTCGACCGAGCGCTCCATCAGCAGGGCGACCGGGGACTCCGGGCCGACACCGCAGGCGATCAGATGGTTCGCCAGCCGGTTGGCGCGGGTGTTGAGCTCGGCGTATCCGACGGTGCCGCCGTCATGGGCGAGCGCGACCGCGTCCGGGGTACGACCGGCCTGGGCCTCGAACAGCTCCGGCAGCGAGCCGCACGGGACGGGCGCGGCGGTGGCGTTCCACTCGTCCGACAGGCGGCCGCGCTCCTCGGGGGCGAGGATGTCGAGGGTGCCGATCGGCGCCTCGGGGCTGTCGGCCGCGGCGGCCAGCAACCGGCCCAGGCGCTCGAACAGGGTGGTGACGGTGGCGCGGTCGTAGAGGTCGGCCGCGTACTCGACCGATCCGGTGAGGCCGGCGGGGGCGCCGTCGGGAGTGTGCCGCTCGGTGATGCCGATGTTGAGGTCGAACTTGGCGACGCGCAGGCCGAGGGGTTCGGGCGCCGGCTCCAGTCCCGGGAGGGCGAGTTCACCCTCCTCGTGGTTCTGCAGTACGAGCAGGGTCTGGAACAGGGGGTGGCGGCTGAGGGAGCGGACCGGGTTGACCTCCTCGACCAGCCGCTCGAACGGCACGTCCTGGTGAGCGAAGGCATCGAGCTGGGATTCCCGGACCCGGCCGAGGAGCTCGGTGAAGGACGGGTCTCCTGAGGTGTCGGTGCGCAGCACCAGGGTGTTGACGAAGAAGCCGACCAGGTCGTTCAGCGCCTCGTCGGATCGGCCGGCCACGCCGGTGCCGAGCGGGATGTCGGTGCCGGCGCCGAGCCGGGTGAACAGCGCGGCGAGTCCGGCCTGGAGGACGGAGAACAGGGTGGCGCGGTGTCCGCGGGCCAGATCGGCCAGCGCGGCGTGCAGTTCGGGGCCGTAACCGAACGACACGGCGTCGGCGGTCCCGGTCGGGACGGGTGGACGGGGGCGGTCCACCGGCAGCTCCAGCTCCTCCGGAAGACCGGACAGCACTCCTCTCCAGTAGTTCAGTTGACGGGTCATCAGGCTGTCGGGGTCGGTCTCGTCGCCGAGCAGCTCGCGCTGCCAGAGCGCGTAGTCCGCGTACTGCACCGGCAGCGGCTCCCATGGGGGGGCGGAACCGTCGAGGCGGGCGGCATAGGCGGCGGCGAGGTCGCGCAGCAGCGGGCCGAGCGACCAGCCGTCGCCCGCGATGTGATGGAGCACGACGAGCAGCACGTGCTCGGTGGACGGATCGCCAAAGGGCGAGGTGGGCGGTGTGGGCAAGGTGGGGTTGAGCGAGAAGACCGTGACCCGGATGGGCAGTTCGGCGCTCAGATCGAAGGTGCGGGCGGCGGCCCGGTCCCGTAGTGCGGGGTATTCGTCCGGCGAGCAGTCCACCGTCTCGAAGGCGATCTCCGCCTCCGCCGACGGCAGGATCCGCTGCACCGGGACTCCCCCGGCCACCGGGAACACCGTGCGCAGGGCCTCGTGCCGGGCGACCACGTCCGCCGTGGCGGCGCGCAGCGCGGCGATGTCGAGCACACCGCGCAGGCGAACCGCGAACGGCAGGTTGTAGAGCGCGGTCGGCCCTTCGATCTGGTCGACAAGCCAGAGACGCTGTTGTGCGTACGAAACCGGGATCACGGTGCTTCCTCTGCTCACGTCACGGCGTGGATGGTGTTGGGGGGTTGCCTAGGCCGCGACCGCGGTGGTGGGGCGCACCGTGGGCCGGCAGTCCAGGAGGTCTACGGGGCGGCCCATCGCGACGGCGATCCTCCGGTCGCCGCGGAACGGGTCGCGGCCGTGCGCGCAGAGCACGTTGTCGACCAGCATCACGTCCCCGACCTGCCAGGGCTCGCGGACGGTGGCGGCGTCATAAGCCGCGTTGAGGGCGTCCACGTCCTCCTTGGAGAGCGGATCGCCGTCGCCGAAGCCGGTGTTGAACGGCAGGCCGTCCGGGCCGAACTCGTCGACCATCGCCTCCCGGATGTCCGGGTCCAGCGACCACTCGTTCCAGAAGGCCAGGTGGTTGAACCAGACCTCCTCCCCGGTACCCGGATGGTGGACGGTTGCCGAACGCAGTTGGCTGGTACGCAGGTTGCCGTCCGGCTGCCACTCCCACGCGATGCCGTTCTCCCGGCAGTACCGCTCGACGTCGGCACGCTCCTCGGTGCCGAAGGCGGTGCGCCAGCCGAGCGAGATGTAGTCCGAGTAGGTGCGGGTGAGCGTCCAGCCCGAGGACCGGCCCCGCTCCGCAAGGTGGTCGGGGAGTCCGGCGAGGACCTTGCGGACATCGGCGGTCGGGGTGGCACCCCCCGTTTCGGGGGCGGTCAGGCAGGCGAAGAGCAACCGACCGGGGAAGGTCAGCGTGTAGCTGTTCTCGTTGTGCATCCGGATCGACTGGTCGGGCGGCAGGTCGGTGGACGAGAAGACGCCGTTGCCGAAGTCGCTGCGCGGAGTGGCCTTCTCCCGGTACGGGGTGGGCTCGGGGATCAGCACATCACGTACGGCGGCGACGTCGGCGCTCTGCGCCACCGGCAGTCCGCGCAGGAAGATCGTGCCGTGCTCGTGCAGTGCGGCGGTCAGCGCGGCCTCGTTCGCCCGCAGCCACTCGCAGGCCTCGGCGAGGCCTGCGGTGGCCGGGACGTGGGCGAGGGCCGGGCGGCCGGGGTTCAGTTCCCAGTTCGGCATGGCGGCGCTCACCGCTGGTCGAGGGTGGCGAGCAGGCTCGCCGGGCGGATGTCGGTCCAGTTGGCCTCGATCCAGTCGAGGCACTCCTGGCGGGTGGCCTCGCCGTGGACGGTGGTCCAGCCGGCCGGCACGTCGATCCAGACCGGCCAGAGCGAGTGCTGGTTCTCGTCGTTGACCAGGACCAGGTAGCCGGAGTTGTCGTCCTCGAACGGGTTGCTCATGGTGGTCTCCGTAGGTGAGAGATGCTCTGGGGTGCGATTCGAAATTAGGGGCGCCGGCCCGGCGTGAGCGGCACAAGATGCGGCAGGTGAGAGGCAGTTAGGAACCTGCCGGGGTGGCAGCGGGCTGCCACCTGGTGCTCTGGCCGGGAGGATTCACCGGGTGGGGCGGTCATGCCCCTGCGGAGGCGGCTGCGAGGTGGCGGGGGCAGCAGAGGTCGGCACTCCGAGGTGGGGAGTGGGGACGTGCGCAGCGCGGGCTCGCGACCGCTCGGCCCGCAGCGCCGGCTCCAACGCCGTCAGCGCCCTGTCCGGTTCCCCGGTCAGGGCGCTGACGCCGAGCCTCGTCCACGTTCACGTCCAGGTCGTCCGTGCCGGCGTCGGCGAAGCCGGGGTCGTCCGAGATGGCCTGGTGCGTCCCGGTCGCCCAAGGCGCCGACGGCGGCAGTCGGGCCGGGCGGTACGCGGTGGCTCTGGTCCGTACGGCGCGGCGGCGCCGTCCACGGCGTGCGCTTCCGCGTGCCCTCGGGAGTCACAACGACTTGCGCGACGGACGTGGCGGCAGTCTCGACGGCCTGGACTGCCACCCATGACACCACCTCTCAAGCGGTGCGGGGAAGCGGTCGACCACGCGGTCTGTCCAGCTGCCGAGCGCTTCGAGCGTCATCCTCCGATCGCCGTGGCCCGGTCGCTGTGGCAGCCGTTCTGACGGCGCGGGCGGGGTGCCGGTGCCCGGTGGCGGTTCCTGCTGCCGGCTGGGCGGAGTCTGACAATCCGGGCTGCCCGGCCCCCTCCGGCGTGGGGTCTTACCCGCCGGGATGCCGTCGCCCAATGGGCCGTTGCCGTGTCCTCAGGTGAGCGGGTGGGTCATCGCGGAGTGAGGCGGACGGGGAAGTGGTCCAGGCCGAAGTTGATGATCGAGCGGTTGTACTGGACGGGCCCCGTCGGCTCGATGAGGGCCGCCTTCTCGAGTGCGGCCGCGTACAGCGCGCTCAGCTCCGCCTTGGCTAGCGGGGCACCGATGCAGTAATGGGCGCCCAGACCGAGCGCGAGGTGCTTGTTGGGCGAGCGGTCGAGCCGGATCTCCTCGGGCTGGTCGAAGGCCTCCGGATCACGGTCGGCTGACCACACCCAGACCGCGACCCGGTCGCCTCGGCGGATCTGCCGTCCGCCCAGCTCGATGTCCCGGGTGGCGGTGCGCAGGGTGTGGAGGCCCACGGAAGTCCAGCGCAGCAGCTCGTCGACGGCGGAGTCCATGGACACCTCGCCCTGCTGCAACTTGCGCCAGAGGTCCGGACGTTGGACCAGGGTGTGCAATCCCATGGCGGCCGTGTGGCGGACGGTCTGGACGCCGCCCACCACGATGTTGTCCAGGTTGAGCACCACGTCCTCGACGGGCAGCAGTCGCCCGCCGACCTTGTACGTGGCCATCATGGAGATCAAGTCGTCGCGCGGATCGGAGCGGCGCAGCATCACCTGATGCAGCAGATAGGGGATCAACTGCTGGTGTCCGGCTCGCCGTTCCTCCGGTGTGCGGCCGAGGAAGGCCACGTCGCAGACCCGGACCATCATGTCGCGGTCCTTCTCGGGGACGTCCAGCAGGTCGCACATGACCGCGAGCGGCAGTGCGGAGACCACGTCGACGAGGTCCACCTCGCCCTGTTCGACCGCCCGGTCGAAGAGCTCGCCGGCCCGTTCGGCGATCGAGCGGGCGGCGCCGCGTACCCCGCCCTTGGAGAAGAACGGGTTCGCAGGGGCCCGCAGTTCGCGGTGGCGGGGCGGGTCGGTGAGAGCCATCATCCGGCCGGATCCGACCGGCACCTTGCCCTCCCCCGAGCCGAGCAGCGAGCCGGACTCCGAGCTGAACACGGCCGCGTTGCGCAGCACGTCCGCCGACTCCCGGTAGGTGAGGACCGACCAGACGGGGCCGTCGTCGACGGTGTCGGTGAGGTGCACGGGGGCCTCGCGGCGCAGTTCGGCGACCAGCTCCGGGGTGTCGGGCCGGGCCCAGAGGCCGGGGTCGGTGAGGTCGACGGCTGTCGTGGTGATGGTCGGCATCACAGCTCCCTGAGTGCGGTGGGTGACGGGGCGGATGCGTGACGGTCCGCCAGTAGAGAGGCCAGGAGGTCGACCGGGCCGGGCCGGTCGACGGTGGCGAGCAGGTGCCCGCCGGGGACGACGCGGTGGGTGAAGGTGCCGCGGGTGTGGGCGGCCCACCCGGTGAGGCCGGTGGTGGCGAGCATCGGGTCGTCCGCCCCGGCCAGTGCGTGGAGCGCGGAACCGATCGGGGCGTGCGGACGGTGGCGGTAGGTGGCGCTGACGGCAAGGTCGGTGCGGATGGCGCCGAGAGCCAGCTCGACCAGGTCCGGATCCGCCCGGACCAGCTCCTCCAGCCCGGTGAGTCTGAGGAGTTCGGTCGCGTCCAGGTCCCTGGTCTCGCGCTCGGCCCATTCGGCAGGCGACGGCGCGCCCACCGTCACCACCAACTCGGGACGGCGGTCGGCGGGCAGTGCCCGGGCGACCTCGTACGCGAGCAGAGCGCCGAAGCTCTGTCCGTAGAAGCCGAACCGGCCGCCGTCTCCGCCGGTCAGGTGCGGGGTCAGCGCCTCGGCGACGGCCGCCACCAGGGCGTCGAAGTCCGGCGGCATCGGGTGGCGGCTGCGGCCGCCACGGGCCGGCGGGCGCAGTGACCAGACCTCGGCGACGGGGGCCAGGGCGCGGGCCAGCGGGGTGTAGGCCGTGGCGTCGCCGCCGGCGTGCGGGAAGCAGAACAGCCGGACAGGGCGGTGGGGTTGGGGCGCGGGGACCAGCAGCCAGTCGCCCTCGGCCCGGGGGCGGGCCGCTCTCGCGGCGGGACTGCGGGGCGTGGTGGTCAGGGTTGTCATCGGACGGCCTCACGACGGGCGGTGAGGCTGGGGCGGGCGGCTGCGGGCCCGGCCTCGGCTGCGCGTCGGACGGCGGCGGTGAAGCCCGCCAGGTCGGCGGCGTCCAGCAGGTGGCGGAGCTGGAGCTCGACGTTGAGCTTGCGGCGCAGCAGGTGGACGACGCGCAGGGCGGCGAGTGAATGGCCGCCGAGGGTGAGGAAGTCGTCGGTCGGCTCGACGGTGGGGACACCGAGCACCGTGCGCCAGACCTCGGCGACCTGCTCCTCCACTCCCCCTGCCGCGTGCGCCTCGCCGGCCGACTCGGGCCCGGCGGCGTCCCCCGCCGGGGCGGGCAGGGCCTCGTGATCGACCTTGCCGTTCGGGGTGAGTGGCAGGGCGCCCAGCACGGTCACGGTGGACGGCACCAGGTGGGCAGGCAGGGTGCGGCGCAGCTCGGCCAGCAGGTCGGTGGGGCGGACGGCCGCGCCGGTGACATACCCGGCCAGCCGGTGGTCCCCGGGCGCGGCCTCGTGCATGATGACCGCGGCGGCGCTCACTCCGGAGACGGCGCCCAACGCGTGCTCGACCTCACCCAGCTCGATCCGGAAACCGCGCAGCTTGACCTGGCGGTCCACCCGGCCGACGTACTCCAGGAGGCCTTCGGCGGAGCGGCGGGCCTGGTCGCCGGTGCGGTACATCCGGGCGCCCGGTTGCGTCGCGAACGGGTCCGCGACGAACCGGCCGGCGGTCAGCCCCGGGTGGCCCGGGTAGCCGTGCGCCAGGCCCGGCCCGGCCAGATACAGCTCGCCGACCGCTCTGGCGTCCGTCACAGGGGCGAGCCGGCCGTCCAGCAGGTAGGCGCGGACGCCGGGCAGCGGCTCGCCCAGGTGCGGTCCGGGGCCGGTGACCGGTGCGGTGATCGCGTCGACGGTGCACTCGGTGGGCCCGTACAGGTTGAGCGCGTCGATGCCGCCGTCGGCCAGTTCGCGCCAGGTCCCGGCAGGCACGGGCTCACCGCCCATGAACAGCCGCGGGACGCGGGCGCCGGCCAGCCGCTCGCGGAGCAGCTGCCAGTGCGAGGGGGTCAGGTCGAGGTCGGTGACGCCGTGTTCGGCGAGCAGCTGCGCGAGGCGCGCCGGTTCGGCTCGGCAGGCGTCGTCGATCACCACCAGGGTGTCTCCCCGGCAGATGCGGATCCACTGCTGGACGGAGGCGTCGAAGGAGACACTGGCGTTCCAGGCGACGACCCCGGGCTCCGGGCGGTAGGCGCCGCTGCGCTCCAGGGCGGCGGCGAGGTCGGCGACGGCGCCGTGCGGGACCTCCACGCCCTTGGGGCGGCCGGTGGAGCCGGAGGTGTAGATGACGTAGGCGGAGTCGAGCGGGTGCGGGGTGACCTCGGTCGCCGGGTCGTCGGTGTCGGAGTCGGCCGGGGCGAGGGCGTCCGGGCGGAGCACCGGTACGCCGGCCGGGACGGGCGGCGCGGTGTCGGTGCTGACCACGGCCGCGAGGCGGGCGTCAGCGGCCATGAAGGCGATCCGCTCGGCCGGGTAAGCCGGATCGAGCGGGACGTACGCGGCGCCGGACCGCCAGGCGGCGAGCAGTGCGACCGGCAGGTCGGCGGTGCGGGCGAGGTGGATGCCGACCCGGTCGCCGCGCCGGACGCCGTGCGCCCGAAGGGCGCGGGCGAGGGCGGCGGTGCGGCGGTCGAGGGCGGCGAAGTCGAGGCTGCCGTCGACGGCGTGCACGGCGGACCGCCCGGGGTGGGCGGCGACGGCGGTGCGCAGACGGGACAGCAGGTCGGCAGCGGGGGCCGGGTTGTGGCCGAGTGCGGCGGCAGTGAGGGACGGTTCGGCGAAGGTGGTCATGCGAGGGCGCTCCTCGGTGGTCGATGAGATGGGTGGATCACGATGTAGGGGTGCCGCGTCGGGGCGGCGGGCGGAACCGTCCCGGCCCACCGCCCGGACGCGGCCCACGGCGCGCGTCGGGTGAGGGTGTCGGGCGGGCAGAACGGGCGGGCGGGGCGTGACCGGCGGTACTGAGCGGCAGTGCTGGTCCGGGGCCGCATCCGGCACCGGCCGTACGTGGCCGGCAGCTGTCCGGCGCAGAGGGCGGGGAGCCATGCCCGGCAGCGCGACGCTGCCGACGCGGCACCGGTCCGACCGTGCGGGCCTGCCCGTTCGTCGTCGACCTCGCGCGGCCGCCCGCGCTGGTCCTGCCCTGCGTGGCCGGGACACGTGCCCGGCCGACTGCTGACGACGCGCCACCGGCGTCGCACGACCGCGTGCCGGCCCGGCCCGACGCGGCAGCGGCAGCGGCAGCGGCAGCGGCAGCGGCAGCGGCAGCACGCGACCAGCGGCGCTGGTCCGGCCGCGCCGGCCCCGTCCGACGTGGCGCGGACCGTACGTGGCCGGCAGCGGTCGGGCCGCTGGACGGCTGGCGGTATGTGACCCGCCGCGCGACGCTGCCGACGCGGCACCGGCAACCCGTGACCGGCGGTACCGGTCCGGCCGCAGGTGACCGACAGCGCGGTCCGGCCGTACGCGGCACCGGACGTGCCTGCCCTGCCGTACGCGCACCGGCAGCATGAGGCCCGGAGCCACGCGCCAGGTGGCGCGTCAGAGCTCGGCGGCCAGTCGCGCCAGCGCCTCCGCGTAGGCGTCGATGAACTCCTCCGCCGTGGCGTCGTCCACCACCGCGCGCTGATGGTCGACGGCGAGCAGCACACGGTGCGAGACCGGGTCCTGGATCAGCGAGGCGCCGAAGGCGAAGCTGTTGGGCTCGTGCCGCAGGGTGGGCTCGCAGCCGATCCGGCTGTCCTCGATCCGGGCCGCGCTGAGCCGGCCCAGCGCGTGGAACCGCAGGTAGCCGAACTGACTGTCGAGCGCGGTGTCGGCCATCATCCGGGCCAACCGGGCGAACGGCACCCGGCGGTGCGGCATCATGTCCAGCTCCTCCCGGTGCACGTGCCGCACCAGGGCGGCCAGGTCCTCGTCCGGCTCGGCGACCAGCGGGACGGTGTTGAGGAACAGTCCGTACACCTCGGTACCGCCCAGCCGTTCCAGTCGGCCGTTCATCGCCAGCCCGGTGGTGACCCTGCGGCGGCCGGTGATCCGGGCGAGGGCGTGCAGATGGGCGGCGAGCGCGACCGACTTGACCGGGACGGCGAGCGCGTCGGCGACCGCGCGCAGCTGCCCGGGGGCGTCGGGGAGCACGCGTTCCACCGTGCGTGGCAGCTCGTGGGCGTCCTCGCTGCCGGGCCAGAGCTGGCCGGTGGCGCCGTCGAGCCGCCGGTGCCAGTACGCCAGGGACTCCTGGTCGGCGGCGGCCTCGCGTTCCACGGCGACGAAGTCCCGGAAGGCGGTGCGCGGCGGCGGGACGGGCGCGGAGGCCGGATCGGCGGCGAGCGCGGTGTGCCGTTCGAGGATCTCGGTGAGCAGCGAGGTGAAGCTCCAGCCGTCGAGGATGGCGTGGTGCTCGGAGATGGTGAGCTGGAAGGCGTCGCCGGCGAGCCGCTGGACCGTGATCCGGAAGAGCGGCGGTTCGGCGAGGTCGAAGGGCCGGTCCCGATGGTCGTCGAAGACCCCGCGTATCTGCTCGTCCTGCTGTTCCTCCGTCGCCTCGCGCAGGTCCGCGAACTCGACGGGGACGGGCAGCGTGCCGTGCACCAGCTGGAGGGGTTCGCCGTAGCCGGAGAGGTCGAGGCCGGTGCGCAGAACGGCGTGCCGGGCCATCGCCTCGTCGACCGAGCGGCGCAGCGCGGTCTCGTCCAGGGCGCCGGTGATCCGGTAGGAGTTGACGTTGTGGTAGCTGTCGGTGCCGCCGGCGACCTCCATGTGGAAGACCATGGAGAGCTGCATCGAGACCATCGGGTAGGCGTCGACGATCCCGGGCGGCAGCTCGGCCCGGTCCTCGTCGGCGATCAGCGCGAACGGCCGGTCCGCGGCGGGGTCGGCGGCCACCGGGCGGGCCAGCGGCAGCAGTTCGGCGACGGTCGGCGCGTTGAAGACGTCCCGCAGGGTGACCTGCCAGCCGCGGTCGTGCAGGGCTCCGGCCAGTTGGACGGCGCGGATCGAGTCCCCGCCGAGGTGGAAGAAGTCGTCGTGGACGCCGATCCCGCCGACCCCGAGCACCTCGGTCCAAACCCCGGCGAACAACTCCTCTTCCGGCGTGCGCGGCTCGACGTGCCGGCCGGCCGGAGCAGGCGCGGCCCGGTCGGGCGCGGGCAGCCCGGCCCGGTCGACCTTGCCGTTGACGGTGAGCGGCAGCGCGTCCAGCACGGTGGTGCTCGCCGGGATCATGTACTCGGGCAGCGAGCGGCCGAGGAAGTCGCGCAGGTCCCGGGGCCCGTCCGATGAGCACCCGGTGACATACGCGGCGAGCCGGTCGTCGTGCACGGTGACCACGCAGGCGTCCACCTCGGGGTGAGCGGCGACGGCGTTCTCGATCTCGCCGAGCTCGATCCGGAAGCCGCGCAGCTTCACCTGGAAGTCCGCCCGGCCGACGTACTCGAGCCCGCCCTCCGGCAGCCGCCTCGCGAGGTCACCGGTCCGGTAGAGCCGGGCGCCGGGCGGTCCGTACGGGTCGGCGACGAAGCGGCCGGAGGTGAGGCCTGGGCGGCCCCAGTAGCCGTGCGCCAGGCTGCCGCCGCCGATGTACAGCTCGCCGGGGACACCGGGCGGGCAGGGGCGCATCCAGTCGTCCAGGACGAGCGCGGTGAGGTGCGGCATGGGCTCGCCGATCAGGCTTCGCTCGAAGCCCGCGCCGCCCTCGGCGACGTCGTGGGTGGTGACGTGGACGGTGGTCTCGGTGATGCCGTAGAGGTTGCAGAGTCGGGCGGGCGGCAGCGGGTCGAGGTCGTGCCAGCGCTGGACCACGCCCGGGTCGAGCGCCTCGCCCCCGAGCATGATCCACCGCAGCGCGGGCAGGGCCCGGGGGTGGCTGCGCAGCGCCGGCTCGAGCTGACGCAGCGCCGAGGGCGTGAGGCAGAGATGGGTGACCCGTTCCTCGTCGAGCAGACCGGCGAACTCCTCGGGCGAGCGGCTGGTGAGGTGGGGGACGACGACCAGGCGGGCGCCGTGCAGCAGAGCGCCCCAGAGCTCCCAGACCGTCCAGTCGAAGGCGTAGCTGTGGAACAGCGTCCAGACCGTGTCCGGGCCGAAGCCGAAGTGGTCCCGGCCGGAGTCGAGGAGGCGGCTGACGTGCTCGTGAGCGACGGCGACACCCTTGGGACGGCCAGTGGAACCGGAGGTGAAGATGAGGTAGGCGATGTCGCCGGGGCGGCCGGCGGGGGAGGTCCGGACCGCCGGGTGGTCGGCGATCTCCTCGGCTCGGGCGGCGAGGTCGAGGGTCGACCAGGGGCCGTCGGGGGCGCGGTCGGGCCGGTCGGTGATGACCAGGGTGACGGCGGTGTCCCCGAAGACCAGCGCCGCCCGGTCGGCCGGGGCGGCGAGGTCGACCGGCACGTAGGCGGCGCCGGTCTTCAGCACGGCCAGGATCGCGACCGGTACGGCGGCGGTGCGTTCCAGCAGCAGGCCGACCCGGTCGCCGGGGCGCACTCCGCGGGCGAGCAGGGCGTGAGCAAGCCGGTTGGCACGGCGGTCGAGTTCGGCGTAGCTGAGGGTGCCGTCCTGGTCGCTGACGGCGGGCCGGTCGCCGTACGCGTCGGCGGCGCGCTCGAAGAGGTGGTGCAGGCAGTGGCCCGGGCCGAGCCGGGCAGGGCGGTGCGGCCGCCCGGCGGAGGTGAGCCGGAGCACGGTGGCGTCGGGGTCGGCGAGGGCGGCGTCCAGCAGGCCGGCGTAGTCGGCGGCGAGCCGGCGCACGGTGTCGGCGTCGAAGAGGTCGCTGCTGTACTCGGCTTCACCGCGCAGGTCGCCGCCGCCGGTGTCCTCGAAGACGGACCAGGTGAGGTCGAACTTGCTGGTGCCGTTGGAGCGGACGGTGCGCTCGGCGGTGGCGGCACCGAGCGCGAACGGCGCCCGGTCCTCGGCGTGGGCTCCGAACACCACCTGGACCAGGGGCGGGTGCTGCGGGGTGCGGGTGGCCCCGAGCATGTCGACCAACTGGTCGAAGGGGACATCGAGGTAGCTGAGGGCGTCGAAGGCGCCGTCCTGGACGTCCGAGAGCAACCCGCGGAAGGTGGCGTCGGGTGCCAGCCGGACGCGCATCGGCAGCAGGTTGACGAAGTAGCCGATCAGATCGCCGAGTTCGGGACGGTTGCGGGTGGTGACCGGGGTGCCGACGAGCAGGTCGTCGGCACCGGTCCAGCGGCCCATCAGCAGGGCGAATGCGGCGAGCTGAACGGTGAACGGGGTGACGCCCTCCTGTTCGGCGAGCGCCCGCACCCGGGCCGCGGTGCCGGGTGCGAGGTCGAACGGCTCGGTGGCGCCGAGCTGACTGCCCTCGGCGGGCCGCGGCCGGTCGCCGGGCAGCTCCAGCAGGGTGGGGGCACCGTCGAGACTCTGCTTCCAGTGGGCGAGGTGCTCCTCGTAGGAGGCGTACTGCTCCTCCTCCGCCCAGTCGGCGTACTGGGCGGCGAGCGCCGGCAGTACGGGTACCCGTTCCTCGCTCAACGCCGCGTAGAACTCGGCGAGTTCTCGGTCGAAGAGTTCGGCCGACCAGCCGTCCCAGACGATGTGGTGGACCACGAACAGGAGCATGGTGCGGTCGTCGGCGAGCCGGAACGCCTCGGCGCGCAGCAGGGGGCCCGCGGTCAGATCGAACGGCTCGGAGGCTCGCTCGGCCATCAACTGCGCGGCACGGTCGCCACGTTGGTGTTCGGGCAGCTCGCGGAGGTCGGTGACGGCGAGTGGCATGGCGAGGGTGCGGTGGACGCACTGGCGCGGGCCGTCGGGATGCAGGGCGAAGGTGGTGCGCAGCGCCTCGTGCCGGGCGGCCACGCCGTCCAGCGCCCGCTGGAGCACGGCGAGGTCGAGCGGGCCGGTGACGTCGTACGTCCAGGGGGTGGTGTAGGTGGCGGCCTGCGGGTTCCACCGGTCGAGGAACCAGAGGCCGCGCTGGAGGCCCGAGACCGGCGCGGTGCGGACCAGGTCGGCATCGGTGGCCGGCACGGCTGCCCGGGCAGCCGTTTCGGTGGCGGGCAGGACCGCGGACGGTGAAGTCGGCGGTACGGCGGGCAGGTCGGCGGACGGGAAGGTCGGCCGCGCGGCGGGCAGGTCGGCAGACGGGCTCACGGCCTCGTTCCCTTCGGTCGGGCGGGTGGGCTGATGGGCTGGGCGGGGCGGCACTGGTGCCGCGTCATCGCGAGACCAGCCGTTCGGCGATGGCGCTGACCGTCCGGCCGCGGAACACCGCCTGCGGCGGGACGCGGGTGCCGGTCTGCTGGGAAAGCCGCATGGCGACCCGTACGGCGGCCAGCGAGTCGCCCCCGATCCGGAAGAAGTCGGCGTCCGGACCGAGGTCCTCGGCCAGTTTCAGGACGGTGCGGACGGCCTCGGCCACCAGCCGCTGGTCCGGGGTCAACGGGTCGGCCGGGGCGGCCTCGGGGCGCCCGACCGGTGCGGGCAGAGCCCGGCGGTCGGCCTTGCCGTTGGCGTTGAGCGGCAGTGTGTCCAACACGTCATAGGTGACGGGCACCATGTGCTCGGGCAGGAGCCCTGCCAGGTGGTCGAGGAGCGCGTCCGGGCCGGGCACCGGAGCTCCGGCTGCGACGGTGACGTACGCGGCCAGCCGGCGGTCGCCCGGGGCGGGCTCATGGACGGTGACGACGGCCTCCCGCACGAACGGATGGCGGGTGAGCGCGTCTTCGATCTCCCCCGGCTCGACCCGGAAGCCGCGCAGCTTCACCTGGTCGTCGATCCGGCCGGTGATCTCCAGCACCCCCTCCGCCGTCCGGTGGCCGAGGTCGCCGGTGCGGTAGAGCCGCTCGCCGGGGGCGCCGAACGGGGAGGCCACGAACCGCTCGGCGGTCAGCCCGGGCCGGCCGACGTATCCGAGAGCGAGCCCGCCGCCGGCCGCGTACAGCTCACCGGTGATGCCGTCCGGCACGGGACGCAGCCGCGCGTCGAGCACGTGGATCGCCTTGCCGTGCAGCGGGTGGCCGATCGGGATGGACGCGCCGGCGGCGTCCTCCCGGGTGGCGCGGTGGCAGGTCGTGAGGCCGAGGCTCTCGACCGGACCGTAGCCGTTGGCGACGACCAGGTCCGGCCACTGTTCGAGCGCTTTGCCGACATGGGTGACGGAGGCCCGCTCCCCCGCGGTGAAGGCCACCCTGAGGTCGTCGTAGGTCTCCGGGAACTCCTCCAGAAGGAAGTTGAACAGGCTGGCGGACAGCTGGAGCTGGGTGACTCCGTGCCGGCGGGTGAGTTCGGCGACGGCCCCCGGGTCGGGCCGCTGGCCGGGCTGGAGCACGCACACTCCGCCGAAGGCGAGCGCGCCGTACAGCTCCAGTGCGAAGGCGTCCCAGGAGACCGGGGAGCACTGGAGCCAGACCTCGTCGGGCCCGAAGCGGGCGTAGTCCTGGCCGAGATACGTGCCGGTGAGGGCCCGGTGCGGGACGGCGACGCCCTTGGGGCGACCGGTGGACCCGGAGGTGAACATCACGCAGGCGAGGTCGGTACCGGTCACCGCTGAACCCGGATCGTGGCCGGGACAGGCCGCGACGGCGGCGGCCGCGGCGTCCAGGTCGAGGTGGCGGGCGACCGGGAAGGGCGGGCTCGCGTCGCGTTGGGTGACCAGCAGTGCGGCACCGCTGTCGGCGACCGCGCCGGCCAGCCGCCCGGCCGGGAAGTCCGGGTCGAGCAAGGTGTAGGCGGCGCCGGCCTTCAGCGCGGCGAGCAGGGCGACCACCAGGTCCGGTCCGCGCTCGACCAGGACCGCGACGGTGTCACCGCGGCCGATGCCCAGGCCGCCGAGGTGGTGGGCGAGACGGTTGGCCCGCTCGTTCAGGGCGCCGTAGTCGAGGCGGTCCTCACCGGAGACCAGGGCGAGGGCGTGCGGGTCCCGCGCGGCCCTGTCCTCGAACAGGGTGTGCACGGGCACCTCGACGGCGGCGGCGAGAGTGCCGAGCCAAGCCTCGCACAGTCCGGCCATGGTGGCTGGATCGAACAGGTCGGAGTCGTACTCGAAGCGGCCGGTGAAGTCGGTGCCCCGATCGTCGACGGAGATCGACAGGTCGAAGCGGGAGACCGGGTTGGAGTGCAGCTCGCGGGTGACCTCGGTGCCGCCGATGGTCAGCGGGCGGGTGTCCAGCGGGTGCAGTTCCAGCAGCACCTGGCAGAGCGGGTTGCGGTCCTCGGTGCGGTCGTCGGGCCGCTCCTCCATGACGGCGCCCGCGATGGCGTCGAACGGCGCCTCCTGGTGGCGGTAGCCGCCGATCGCCACCTCACGGACGTGCCGGACCAGCTCGCGGAAGTCCATCCCCTCCTCGAGTCGCACACGCAGCGGCAGCAGGTTGACGAAGTAGCCGATCAGGGCGTCGAGTTCGGCACGGCCGCGCACGCTCACCGGCGACCCCAGCACCAGGTCGCGCCGGCCGGTCCGCCGGTGCAGGGTGAGCGCGAGCCCGGCCAGCAGCACCATGAACGGCGTCGCGTCCTCGCTGCGGGCCAGCGCCCGGACGGCTTCGGCGACCGGGCGGGGCATCGTGAAACGGTGGAACGCGCCGCGGAAGGACTGTTGCTCGGGGCGGGGGCGGTCGGTGGGGAGCGCGGGCTCGGTGGGTGTGTCACGCAGGTGCTCGCGCCAGTAGTCGAGTTGCCGCTCGGCGGTGCCGTCCTGGCGCTGCCAGGTGCTGTAGTCGGCGTACTGGACCGGGAGTTCGGGAAGCGCGGCCGGGCGGCCGGTGCCCAGAGAGTCGTACAGGGCCGCCAGTTCGGCTTCCAGGACGGGGAGCGATCCCTCGTCCCAGACGATGTGGTGGCAGAGCAGCAGCAGCGTGGACGTGTCACCGGTGCGGTAGAGATGGGCGCGGACCAGCGGCCCGGCCTCCAGGTCGAAGGGCACCAGTGCGGCCTCGGCGAGCAGACCTTCCAGGGCGCCCGGTGAGGTCTCCACGACGGTGAAGGGAAGATCGACGGACGGGTGGACGATCTGCCGGGGGCCGTCCTCGCCCAGCTCGAACGTGGTGCGCAGCGCTTCGTGCCGGTCGACCACGCCGGCCAGGGCCCGGCGGAGCAGCTCAGGATCGACCGGTCCGGCGAAGCGGAACACCCAGGGCACGGTGTAGGTCGGCGCGCCCGGGTTCCACTGGTCCAGGAACCAGAGCCCGCGCTGGAAGTTCGCGAGCGGCGCCTCGGTGGCACCGGTCCGGTTCAGCGCCGGGCGCTCGCCTTCGTCCGAGGCCGCGGTGACCGCGGCGGCGAACTCGGCGAGGGTCGGTGCGTCGAAGATGGTGTAGGGGGAGATCATGCCGAAGACGTCGAAGACCCGGCCGACCACGCGTACGGCGGTGAGCGAATCCCCGCCCAGGTGGAAGAAGTTGTCGTCGGCGCCGACCTCGGGAACCCCGAGCACGTCCGCCCAGACGGCGGCGATCAGCTGCTCGGCGGGGGTGCGCGGAGGGCGGCGGGCGGCGACCGGTGCGGCGGGCACGGGCTGGGGTTCGGGCAGCGCCGCCCGGTCCACCTTGCCGCCGGCGGTGAGCGGGAAGGCGGCCAGCAGGGTGACGGTCGCCGGGACCATGTGCTCGGGGAGCCGCTCGGCCAGGTAGGCGCGCAGCTCGCCGATGTCGGGGACGGTACCGGTCACGTAGGCGGCGAGCCGGCCCTCGTGCACCACCACGACCGCCCCGGCGATGCCCGGCTGGCCGACCAGCACCTGCTCGATCTCGCCGGGCTCGACCCGGAAGCCGCGGATCTTCACCTGGTGGTCCGCTCGGCCGACGAACTCCAGCACGGCATGCGCACCGGCCTGCCGGACCACGTCACCGGTGCGGTACATCCGGGCACCCGGTTCCGGTGCGAAGGGGTCCGCGACGAACCGAGCGCCCGTCAGTCCCGGGCGGCCGTGGTAGCCGGAGGCCAGCAGCGGGCCACCGATGTACAGCTCGCCGGCCGTGCCGGGCGCCACCGGCCGCAGCCGGTCGTCCAGCACGTACGCGCGGCGGTCGCCGAGCGGGCGGCCGATCGGGACCGTGTCGCCCTCCCCCGCGGCCGGGCCCGCCAGCTCGTGGACGGTGGCGGTGACCACGGTCTCGGTCGGCCCGTAGGCATTGAGCAGTGGGACACCGGTGGCGGCGTACCAGCCGGCTGCGGCGTCCGGGTAGAGCCGGTCGCTGCCGGAGATCATCAGACGGAGGGTGCGCGGCGGCCGGACGTCCTCGCGCAGCGCGGCCACCACTTCCTGGAAGTACCCGGCGGCGAGGTTGGCCACGGTGACGCCCTCGGCCTCCAGCAGCTCCAGCACGGCGGCAGGGGCGAGCAACTGCTGCTCGGGCACGAGGATGCAGGCACCGGCCGAGAGGGCGGTGAGCACCTGTTCGACGGCCACGTCCACGGTCGGTCGGGCGAAGTGCAGCACCACGTCGTGCTCGGTCAGGCCGAAGCGCTCGACGGCGGCGGCCAGGTGACCGGCCAGCGCGGCAAGCGGGACATGAACGCCCTTGGGGCGGCCGGTGGTGCCGGAGGTGTAGATGAGGTAGCCCGCGGCGGACTCGGGGCCGTGGCGGCCCCGGTCCCGGTGCGGCTCGCTCACGGATCCGGCGAAGTCCGGTCCGGGCTCGTCGGCCCCGACGAGCTCGCCGTCGGTCAAGGCGAGGGTGGCTCCGGCGTCCTCGCGGATCCAGCGGTTGCGCTCCTCGGGCGCCTCCCTGTCCAGCGGCAGGTAGGTGGCGCCGGCACGGAGGGCGGCGAGCAGGCCGACCACATGGTCGAGCCGGTCCCTGCCGGTGACGGCCACCGTACGCCCGGGGGCGATCCGGGCAGCCAGGGCACCGCTCAGCTCGTCCAGCTCCCGGTAGGTGACGGACCGGACGCCGAGGCGTAGGGCCGTGCGGTCCGGAAACCGGCGTGCGACTGATACGAACGGGAAACCGCGAGATTCCATCATCCAACCCCGATGAATTAACGACGCTGCGGGTAGTGGTCTCGACGATAGGGCGGCACTTCCGGCCCGATCGGCAGAATTCCCGGAAGACCATCGGCAGTTTCAACTGCCGCTTCACTGCTGTGCACTGACGCGAACAGAACAGCCCACCGAGGCACACAGGGGCGCCTCGGTGGGCTGCGGGTAAAGCATTTCAGTTATCAGCTGACGGGAATCCCGGCGAATTCCGGGGACCATACATCGTCATGACCCAATGCGGTTGGCGTATATTTCCCGAGCGCGCTGATCAGTAACCGGATTTCGAGCGCGAGGCACTCCGCGAACCGGATCAGCCCGGCCTGCGGATCCTCGGCCGTGGCGAGCAGGGCTGCCCGGCCCAGACCCACCGCGCGGGCGCCGAGCGCCAGGCTCTTCACCGCCCGGCCGCCCTCCCAGATCCGTCCGGAGACCAGCAGGCAGGGCGGTGGCCCCGCAGTCGCCAGCCGACGCAGGCATTCCGCCAGCGGCAGGCCGACCTGGTCCGGGAAGGCCCCGGGGGCCCAGCCTGTGCCGCCCTCGGCGCCGTCCACAGTGACGGCGTCCGCCCCCGCATCGGCAGCGACCCGGGCGGCTTCGGCGACGTCCCGGCCGGGGTGCAGCTTCACCCAGATCCGGGCCCGGGGGTAGTTGTTGCGCATCAGCCGGACCTGCTGGCGCAGGATCTCCGCCGTGAAGGTGCCGGGGGTACTGGAGCGCAGCACCCGGCCGTCACCGAACACATCGTCCAGTCCGTACCGGTCACCGAGCCGGGAAGCGGCCTCGGCCTCCAGGACGGTCATCCCGCCGAGGCCCGGTTTGGCACCCTGCCCAAGCTTCAGCTCGAAGGCCAGCCGCCCCGATTCGAGCAGCGGCAGCGCCGCCGGATCGCTGTAGACGAGGTTCCACACCTCGGCATCGGCATCCTCGGTCGACTGCTGGACGGCGACCCCGCCCCGCCCGTCGGGCAGTTCGTCGGCGTAGGCGCGAATGCGGCCGAGGAGTGCCCGGTCCGCCTCCTCACCGAGCCGGCCGTAGCCGTTGACCGGGACGATGTTCTCGCCGATCACCATGGGGAGGCCGAGTGCGCCCGCCTGCCGACTGAGCGCGAGACCGAGGTCGCCCCCGGCCGCCCGGGTGGAGCCGAGCGCGGACACGTACACCGGCAGGTCGGAGGTGAACCCGCCGATCGTGGTGGCCAGTTCGACGTCGCGGTAGTCCGGCTCGCGACCGAGGTCGATCAGCCGGGCGAGCCGCTGCGGCATGAAGACCGGCGGAATGATCCGCAGCGCGTCGAGCGCGTCCCGCTCGCCGTCCGCACGCCGGCCGTCCCGGTGCTCCGCGCCGAACAGGACCCGGCCGTACTCCCCGGGCGGCGGGAAGGCCGCCGCCGTCCCGGCCCGGGCGCGCCGGCGGACCTCCTCCTCCGGGAAACCGGGCGCCGAGAGGTCGCTCACGGCGACACCACCCCGGCCAGCTTCGGGAAGGCGCTGGCCTGCCAGACCGCGTCCAGCCCGGCCACGTAGCGGGTCAGCCGCTCGACGCCGATGCCGAAACCGGCGCTGCCGGGCACACCCTCGCGGACCAGGTCCAGGTACCAGCGGTACTTCTGCGGATTCTCGCCGGTCTCCCGGATCCGGGTGACGATCTCCGCGTAGTCGTTGGTGCGCTGGCTGCCGCTGCACAGCTCACCGTAGCCCTCGGCCGCGATCAGGTCGAAGTTCCGCAGCAGGCCGGGCTGTTCCGGATCCTCCCGGTCGTAGAAGCCGCGCGAGCCCTTCGGGTAGTCGGTGACGAAGAACGGCCTGTCCCGCTGGGCGGAGAGCAACGCCTCGCCGGTCCAGTCGAGTTCGGCGTCCGCGCTCTGCGGGTGGCCGAGCCCCTGGAGTTCGGCGACCGCCTCGGCGTGCCGCATCCGGCCGAAGGAGCCCTTCAGCAGCTCGGCGAAGGCGCCCGCGTCCCTGCCGAGTTCGGCGAACTCCTTGGGCAGCTCGCGGATCGCGCTGTCGACCATGTGCACCACCAGCTCTTCGACCAGCCGGACGGCGTCGTCTCTGGTCGCACCCGCCATCTCCACGTCGAGCTGATGGAACTCGGCCAGGTGGCGGCTGGTGCCGGCGGTCTCCAGCGGCTCCAGCCGGACGTTGGGAGCGATGCAGAAGATCTTGTCGAAGGTCAGCAGTGAGGCCTGCTTGTAGAGGATGGCACTCGTCATCAGCTTGTAGCGGTGACCGTAGAAGTCGACGTCGACCTGCTTGGAACCGCGCGAGCCGGGGTCGGTGACCGGGCCGATGATCGGCGGGAGCAGCTCGGTGAAGCCCTGCTCGCGCAGGAACTCACGGGCCGCGGAGAGAAGCTGGTGCTGGATCCGGAGCGCGCTGCGAGTGGTCGGGGCGGTCAGATGGCGACCGGGGTCCGGGATCGGTGCGTGGCTCGTGAGCCCGTCGGTGGTCATGGCGTGGTGGGTCCCAACTCTCGTCGTGGCGTGGACGTCGTGCGGGGCGGTACGGGCGGGTGAGGCGGTACGGGCGTGCGGGTTGTGCCGGGGGCGGCCCCGACGAGGGTCGTGCCAGGGCCGGACCGGACGGCCGACCGTGCGGCGGCGCGGGCGTCGTAGGTCCGTTGGAGGTGGGAGAGCGCCGAGAGCAGCCCGGCCGAGCCGAGGATCGGGGGACGCGGGCCACCGTCCGCCAGGCCCGCGATCGGCATCGAGCCGACGCTCGACCAGTGCAGCCGGCCGTCGGGCGCGAGCGAGGTGCGGGCCCGGCCGGCGTTGTCGGGGTGCAGGCAGTAGGGGACGTCCAGGTAGCCGGCGGCGAAAGCCCGTATCAGCGCTCGGCCGACGTCGGCGTCCAGCTCCAGCACGGCACCGATCAGCGCGCGTGCCTCCGCCTCGATACCGGTGTCCTCGATGTACGTGCCGGGCACAGCGGTCAGCGGTGTGCGGGACCGCTCGTCGGCGGCTGCCGCGGCACCCGTCTCCAGCGCCCTGACGTTCTCGCCGACGGTGGGGATCCGGTGCGCCTCGGCGGTGGTCTTGACGATCAGCCGGGCCGCACCCGCCCGCACCGCCAGCCGGGCCGCGTCCTCCAGCAGCAGCCGTGCCCCGCCGGGCGAGCGCGGGAAGACGCCCATGTAGGCGTAGAGGACGACGTGGTGGTCGACGTCCGGCAGCAGTTCGCCGGCCAACCGTCCGAGCACGGTGAGCGCCTCCTCGTCCTGGCGCGGATCGGCCTGCTGGGCGTAGCTGAGCGAGATGGAGCGCAGGCCGTGCTGCCGGAAGAACAGTGCCTCCAGCACACTGACCGCGATCAGCAGGCTCGGCGGGCAGAGCTGACCCATCAGGCAGCCGCCGAACGTCTCCAGATGCGGTTCGACGCCGAACTCCCTTGCCGAGAGCAATAGTTCGCAGCTCCGTCGCCAGCTTGCGACCGCCTCACGCAGCGGTGTCCGGCTGTACGGCAGGCAGTACGAGACCGGACCTCCCTCGGTGGCGTCCAGACCGACTGCCAGCAGCGCGCGGACGATGTGCTCCGGCATCGCCGAACCGTGCCGGACCTGCACCGGGAAGCGTGCGTCCGCGATGCCCCGCAGCACCGCCCGGGTGGTGTCCGCGGAGTGGGTGGCTATGGGGTATCCGTTCAGGCCGACCCCCTCGGCGAGGGCCTCCCGGGCGGCCGCGAGGTCGCCGGTGCGGGTGTAGCTGTCGAGCGTGATGGTGCCGACGGTGACGGCGTCCGCGTCCCGGGTGGCGAGCAGGCCGCCGCGCATACGCTGCGGGTCGGCCATGCCCATCCTGGGCTGGACGACCAGGGCGCCCGTCGCCCGGGTCCTGGCGACGAAGGCACCGAAGCCGGACGTGAGCGCGGCGGGGGCGGAGGTGCGGTCGGCGGGCCCCTCCCGGCGGGCGGTGAGCGCGTCGCCCACGCAGTCCCCGGAGCCGGTCACAGCAGCACCCCCGACCCGGCGGGCAGGGAACTGGATCCGGCGGGCAGCGAGCCGACGAAGGACTGGAACTCCAGCACCGAGCCGCCCTCTTCGAAGACCCCGTCAAAGCCTGCCGTCAGCAGCGCCCGCTGCCGGGCCGAGGTGCCGGAGCCCGCGATCCCGAGCTTCCCGCCGATCACCGTCGGCGTGCGGGCCAGCTCGGGGCAGTCGCGCAGCGCCGCGATCACCCGCAGTCCGTCATGGAAACCGTGCCCGTTGACACTGCTCAGCACGATCAGGTCCGGCTCGATCCGGCGGCACTCGGCGACCAGCAGCTCGTCGGGCACGCACGCGCCCAGGTTGGTGACCCGGTGGCCGAGCTCCTCCAGCAGCAGCTGGAGGAAGACCAGGTTCCAGGTGTGCGAGTCCGAGGCCATGGTCGTCACGACGATGTCCAGACCGGTCGGCTCGGCCTTTCCGTGCTGCTCCACGGCATGCTGCTCCACGGCGCAAACCCTCTGTGTCAGTTGGTGGTGGGGAGTCCCGGGAGTGGTGGGACTCCGGGTGTCCGGGGCGAATGGAAGTCCGGCTCGCCCGGCCGTGGACAGAACGCTAGGGAGGATCCGGGCGCCGGACCGGCAGCTCGTCCGGCAGGATGCGGGCAGTATCGGCCCAGGCCGGGGCCGTCGGACGGGGCTCAGCTCGCGGTCGCCAGCTCCGGGTACGCACCGGTGCCGCACAGGCGCCGGCAGAGATTCAGCACGGTGAATCGCACGCCGTCGCGGGCGGGGACGCTGCGGATCAGCCCGCTCGCCAGCAGCTCGTGGACCGCCGCCAGGCACTCCTGCGGCGGCCGGCCGCTCAGCTCGACGGCATCCTCGCCCGACCAGTCCCCCGGTCTGGCCGCGAGCTGCTCAAGTAGGTCCCGCTGGCCGAGCGTCAGCCGGTCCAGCGCGGCCCCCAGCGCCGCACCCACGTCCGCCCTGCCGCCGTACCCGGCCGGCGGCGACGCCAGGTGGAACGGACCGTCCGCCAGCTGCGCCACCAACTGGCGCGGGGACAGCACCGCCGACCAGTCGGCCATGAGCTCCAATGCCCCTGGCAGGCCGTCGAGTTGACGGCAGAGCGCGGCAATGGCGGGTGCGTCGTCGGGCCCCATGCGGTAACCGGGGCGGAGTCGGCGCAGGTGCGTGAGCAGCAGCCGGACGGCGCTCACCTCGGCCAGCGCCACCGGGTCGTGGTCGAGTTCCGGCCCGGGAGTGGGCAGCGGGGCGAGCGGGATCACCTGGCCACCGGGCAGCGGCTGCGGGACCCGGGCGGTGATCAGCACCCGCAGGCCGGGGCAGCGGTGGAACAGCTCGTCCAGCAGAATCGTGTCAACGCCGACGTCGGCGCCGTCCAGGACCAGCAGGGTGGGGCGTTCCCCGATCGCCCGGGCGAGGTCCTCGCGGCGTTCCAGTCCGGCGGTCGGCTGGCGGCCGCAGTCGATCCAGCGCACCGACCACCGGGACGCGAGGTGCAGCCGTCGCGCGACCTCCAGGACCAACCGGGTCTTGCCGACCCCACCCAGACCGGCCACCGTGACCAGCCGGTCGCCGTGCACGGCGAGAGCGTCGGTCAGCACCTCGGTCTCGAGCTCCCGGCCGACGATCGCGCCCCGGGCGACCGGCGGCGCGGTCGGCTCGTCGCGCGGCTCCTCGGCGAGCGTCTGCCGGCGCGCGGCCGCCTCGAAGTTCGACCGGTTGCGGCCCTCCAGCCGCAGCGCGTCGGCCAGCAGCCGGACCGTCTCCTGCCGGGGGCGCTGCACCCGCCCGGTCTCCATGTCCCGGATCGCCCGCACGCTCAGGGTCGCGTGATCGGCGAGTACCTGCTGCGTCAGGCCGACCCGTTCACGCCGGACCCTGAGCAGTGCTCCGAAGCCCGCCGTCGACTGAAGCGACTGAAAACCGTCCATGCCTCGTCCACCTTCCGTGGGTTGGCCAAGCACTGTGGACCGGGGGCCCGGGCAGCGCGTGGCACGCCGAGGGCGTCGGCGAACGGCGGTGACCGTCGAGCCGTGTTCCCCTTGGTGCCGATGGTCCACGGCACGGCTCTACGACCGATCAACGGCCGATCACCACACGTTCACGCCCTCTCCACGCCACCCACCAACTCTGCGGCGGGGGCCGGGGCGTGCAGCAACCGCCGGGGAAAGCCCGGCGCATGCCGGATCTTCGGCAGGAGACTTTGGGGTCATCGACCCCAAGGACGTCGAGGGATGGGTCGTCACCGGGCATCACAACGACGTCCTTACCTATGTCGGCCCCGATGAGCCTCAGGATCAGTCGCAGATCGCTGTCGGGCTGTTCGGACGTTCCAAGCGCCACCGGGACGGCACCGAGCTTCACGTCGTCCACGTTGAGGACAAGCGAGATTCAGCGGCCCCAGCGTAGGCAGCCGCGCTTCACCGCTGGTGGTCGCCTAGGGCGCATCGGCTCCAGGTCCCGCCGGCTTCGGTGACCAGGCGGGTGGCGGTCTTGTCGTGATGGCCGAGTGCCTTCGCGATGACGGGGGCCGGGGCTTGAAGGACGAGTTGACGGATCGCGGACGTCCTGCCGCGCTGCGGAGGGACGCCGATCTCACACAGGTGGACGTGGAGGGTGACCGGGTTCATGGGCTGTCCCGGCTAGCGGCCGGGGAAAGGGCACTGTGAGCTCCTGCTGCTGGCGTAGGGCAGGTGTTGCCGGGACTGGATGTAGGCCCGCATCAGGTCGGCGACGGCTTCGGCAGCGGGGACGGCGGGTCTCCCAGCCGGACCGTGACGGTGGTCCCGTCGTCGGTGATGTCGTCGATGATGAGGCGGACGATGCGGCCGGCAGCGCACTGACGGTCTGTCGGCTCCGTCGTCAACTCCTGCTCAGCCGCCGTGCGATGGCCTCCAGCAGCTCATCCAGCGCCGCCTCGCGCGTCCGCTCGCGAGGCCTGGCCAAGCCCACCCGGCTGGGCGAGATTCCGGAGACTGGACGGAACACCACGTCCGGATGGAAGTAAAAGCGGGCCGCCGACGCCGGGGCCAGCGCCACGCAGCCGCCGGCCACCGCTCCGAGCCACTCATCGGGACGGCTGGTGACCGCGCCGACGCGGACGGGGTGCCCGTCCCGCTCCTCCGCGGCCAGCCAGTGCTCCCTCCACGCTCCGGTCTCGACTCCGGCCGCGACGAACGGCTCCTCCGACAACTCCCGGAGCTCCACCGTCTCGCTGTTCGCCAGCGGATGCCGAGCTGGTAGCAGCACCCCCCGCTCCTCGACGAACAACTCCCGCACTGTGAACCTCTCCTGCCCCGGAAACGGCATACGCACCACTGCCGCATCCACCTCACCCCGAGCCAGGCCGGCGCTCGGGTCCGACCAGTCGAACTGCCGCAGTTCCACCCGCCACTCCGGCTGTGACCGGCGGAACCCAGCGATGGCCTCAGGGACCGCACCCACCGCGCCCGCGTCCAGGAAGCCCAGGCGCAGCACCCGCGCCGCCCGGCCGGTTGCCTGCACCGCCTCGTCCCAGCCGTCCAGCAGTGCGGGCACCCGCGAGGCGAGCTCACGACCAGCCGCGGTCAACTCCATCCCCGACCGCGAACGCGCGAAGAGCCGTACCCCGAGACCGTCCTCCAGGCGCCGGATCTGCTTGGTCAGCGCAGGCTGCGAGACGAACAACCTCTCCGCCGCCCCGGTCAGGCTGCCCTCCTCCGCCACCGCGGCGAAGTACCGGAGCAGACGTGTGTGCAGGTCCATGCCACCAGGTTATAGAAGCAGGTATTGGACGGTGCCGAATTGCCAGCGGACCCTGAAGGCATGACCGGCACCCATCTCGCGCTCCTCGTCGTCACCCTGCTCACCGCCACCGTCAACGTCGGTATCGCGGCCGCCGACCTCACCGGTGCGCGCCTCGTGCTGGCCAACGCGGCGCAGGTGGGTGTCCCTCGATCCTGGCTGCCCTGGCTGGCCGCCCTCAAGCTGGCTGGTGCGGCGGGCCTCCTCCTCGGCCTCACCGACGCCGCACCGCGCTTCCTCGGCGCCACCGCGGCCTGTGGCCTCGTCCTGCTCTACCTGGGCGCGCTCGTCTTCCATCTGCGCGCCCGCGTGCTCTACAACCTCGCGTTTCCCGGTTTCTACTTCGCCACCGCCGTCGCCTCACTGGCGTTGACCGTGTCCTCCTGACGGCGGCACCACTGAAGGTTCGATGAGAACGCTCAACCACTTGCTGCGACAGATCACCGTCGTCGCCGCTCCGGACCTCGGCTGTCATCCAACCTTGTCGTCAACTGCCATCGGATCTCATTGGATCCAAGTCGTCGTCAGGCCCCGAGAATCCGAGGGTTCATTGGCGTCCGCCGAACCTGTCGCCATTCGATCGTTTGACGACAGGCGGACGACGCGTCCGGGTGATGTAGTCGGACAGGCCTCTGTGTGCCATCGGTGAACACCACCCCGAGCGGGCGCAACGGTCATTACCGTCCAGTCGCATGACGACGGTAACAACCCGTACGGTCGAATACCCGGCCGACAACCTGACGATGATCGGATACCTCGCGCTCCCGGCCGGTGCCGAGCGCCGGCCCGCAGTCCTGATCGGACCCGAGGGGATAGGGCTCAGCGATGTCGAGCGCCGGCGGGCCGAGGCTCTAGCCGAGCTGGGGTACGTGGCGCTGGCCTTCGACCTCCACGGCGGACGCTATTTGGAAGACCCAGAGGAAATGTTGGCCCGTTGCATGCCGCTGCTCGCCGATCCCGACCGCATGCGAGGAATCGGTCACGCCGCGCTCAACGTGTTGCGTGCCGAATCACGGGCCGACCCCGACCGGACCGCCGCCGTCGGCTACGGCACCGGGGGCGCAGTCGCACTGGAACTCGGTCGCGATGGCGTCGACCTGCGCGCGATCGGGACAGTCAACGCACTGACCACGGGCCGACCGGGCGAGGCGGCACGCATTCGCTGCCCGGTGTGGGCCGGGGTCGGGTCGGAAGACCCCATCATGCCGCCCGCGCAACGGGAGGCGTTCACCGCAGAGATGCAGGCCGCGGGCGTCGACTGGCGCCTCGTGGTCTACGGAGGAGCACTTCACGCCTTCCACCACCCACCGGTCGACCACACCGTGCCTCCCGGCGTCGGCTACCACCCACGGCACGCACAGCGAGCCTGGCGTGACATCGTCGCCCTGCTCGCCGAGTGCCTGCCCGTCACGGATTGATCCGATCGGCTCCTGATACTCACTCCTGCCCGCAGTCGTCGTCTTCGTCCCACAGCCGCGCTGGCACGGGACGGCTACCAGCTCAGCCCGACCCTCCGGATCCTGCCGGTCGGCGAGTGGCGGCCCGAGCTGGCGCGTCACGACGCCAGGGCGTATGCGGAATCCCTCAGGCTTCTGCGGGGTGCCCGCAACGCGAGGGAGCGGTTGGGCCTCCTGATCTCCGACATGCCTGAAGAGCGGCTGCGAGACGTGCTGCTCGTCGCCCTCAACGCCTACCTTGAAGGGCAGTCCACGGGCGAGACCCTGAACGGCAAGGGCAAGACGGACATCCTGATCCGAGTCGGAGAGCGCAACGTGTCGATCTCCGAGTGCAAGTTTCCACACCGGGCCGAAGTCGGTCACCGACGCGCTGGACCAGCTGCTCAGGTACACGGACAACGGCGGCCGCCGGACGTCTCTGCTGATGTTCTACCGGGAGAAGGACCCGGATGCCCGGATCGCCGACACTGTCGCCGCGATCCGTTCCCACCCGCAGTGCGAGTCCTTCGACTCCAGCAGAGCTGACGAGGACCGGCAGTGGGATTTCGTTGTCCGGGGCAGCGGGGATCCGGGCAGTGCTCCCCGTGCCGAGATGACGTAAACGCTCAGGGGCAGTTTCAGACTGCTCTGAAACTGCCCCTGCCCAGCGACTTCGTATAGTCGGGACGACAGGATTTGAACCTGCGACCCCTTGACCCCCAGTCAAGTGCGCTACCAAGCTGCGCCACGTCCCGATGCGCGCTGGCCGGGGCCGGGCCCCTGCTGTGCGCGCAGGCTCAAGATTACCTCACTCCGGAGCCACGATGGACGCGCGGGCTTCCCGGGCGTGTGCCGCGAGGGTGGCGGCGCCGCAGGTGGTGGCCAGGTCCGCGGCTCGGGTGAGCTCGTGTGGGGAACGGAGGGCGAGGCCGTACTCATAGCGGGCCAGCGCGTGTTCGTACGCGGACGGCGAGGCCTCCAGGTGGCGGACGGCCCGGGCGAGCAGCGGGATGGCCTCCGCTTCGGGAGCCAGGGCGGCGGCGCAGCGAAGGGCCTCTCCGATGGCCGTTGCGGTGCCGAAGCGCTCGGCGTGGGCCCGGGCCCGGGTGGTCAGCTGGGCGGCGCGCGCCGGGGATTCGGTGGCGATGGCACGGGCCAGCTCACCGGCCCAGGGGGCCCAGACGCCGTTGTGGCGTCCCCGGCTCTCCAAGTCCCTTCCACCGGCCTCCAGTTCGGACACTCCCTCCTTGGTGTGCCCGGTGGCCAGCAACAGGCGTCCGCGTACGCTCGGGCCGTCGGGAATCACGATGGCGTTGGGGTAGGGCGGCCGGAAGGCGTATCGCTCGGCCACCGCCTCGGCTCCGGATGTGTCGCCGCGTGCCAGCAGGGTGTCGATGAGCAGGCCCACCGAGATCCAGTGCACGGGCAGCCCGCGCCCTATGCGGTCGGCCAGTCTCAGCCCTTCGCGGAGAAACGCCTCGGACTCGTGCAGATTGCCCCTGCGTCGGTGCACAAGACCGAGCAGGGTGTGCGCGAACGCCAGGTGCGCCCCGCTCCAGCCGGAGATCTCGTACGCCCGGACGGCCTCGGTGAACAGCGCCTCCGCCCGGTCCAGCCGGTCGGTGAACGCGTAGCTGATGCCGGCGAGTGCCGGTGGCTCGAAGCCCCATTCGGTGTCGGTCCAGCCGAGCCCGGGTGCCGGATGCCCGTCGACCAGGGCCCGGTCGCACAGTTCCACGACGAGCTCGGCGTCCTCGCCGCGCAGCATCGCGTCGAAGGCCCGGATGGTGAGCAGGGCGCGCTCGGCGTTGTCGCGGCCCTGGAGCCGGTCGGCGAGTTCCGCGAGCCGGCGTGAGCGCGCCGGGCCGTCGTGTTCCCTGGCCTGGGTGCCCTCCCAGAGGAACTGCGCGGCCTGGAGCCGCATTCGGGCCGGGCCGGGCGGGGTGTCGGCTGCCTCGGCGGCGAGTGTGACGGCCGCTTCGTTGAGCTGGTCGTTGTGGGCGAGCGCCTGGGCCAGGCGGTAGGTGGCGTCTACGCGCAGTCCACGGTCGAGTCCGGGCAGTTCCAGTGCCTGGCGCAGATGCCGGATGGTGGTGGGCGGGGAGGTCAGCAGGGTGGCACAGCCCAGCTCGTAGAGCACCTGCGCGCGGGTCCCGCTGCGCGGCGGCTCCTCGAGTGCCCGCTCGAGGCAGCGGCGGGCCGCCTCCGGCGCGCCGACCGCCAGATGGTCCGCTGCGGCCTCCCTCAGCTGCTGGACGACTTCCTGGTCGTCGTCGGGATGCACTTCGAGGAGATGGCGGGAGGCCGCGCCCGAGCCGAGTCCGGCATCTGTGACGGCCCAGGCGGCGCGGCCGTGCATGGCGGTGCGCATGGCCGGCGGGATGGCTCGGTAGACGGCTGTGGCGATGAGCGGGTGGACGAACTCGAGCGGGTCGGGCCCGGTGACGATACGCGCGTCGCGCAGCCGCTCCGCGCATGCGGCTGCCTTGGCCGCCGGCATCCCGGCGAGGGAGGCGGCGAGTTCGAGCGAGATGTCGGTGCCGAGGACGGCGGCGGCCCAGGCGAACCTGGTGGCGTCGGGCCCCAGCCCCTCGAGCCTGGTGACCAGCCCGCTGCCCCGTGCGGTGGCACCGAGGGCGCGCAGTTCGCGGGTGCGGGGCCCGACGGGCTCAAGAGCGTGGTCCTGCACCTTGGCGATGAGCTCGACCGCCTCGTACGGGTTGCCGTGGGTGACGGCCCAGACCTCGCGGCAGAACGCGTCGTCGGCAGCCTCGCCGACGATGGCCCTGACGAGCTCCGACACGGCCTCGGTGGTCAGCTCGTGCAGCGGGATACGCAGGCGCGCCGCGGCACCCGCGGTGTTCAGGAGCACGGACGAGGCGTCGGATGCGTCTTCCGGGCGGTGCGCGAGGACGATGAGGAGCGGGAGCGTACTCAGCCGGGTGGCGAAGGAGACGAGCCAGCCGAGCGACTCGCCGTCCGACCAGTGGGCGTCGTCGACGAGGACGACGAGGGGCCGCTTGCGCAGCCGTTCGGAGAGCGCGGTGACGACCCGGTCGAGTCCGTCGCGCACACCCTGCGGGTCGGCGGGCGGCCCGGACGGGGTCGCGATGCCGAGTGCGGGCGCGGTGATGTCGTACCAGTCGCCGAACAGTTCGCGCGCCTCGTCCGGTGCCATGCCGCCGAGCGCCGGCTGGAGCAGCTGCCGGACGACGTGGAACGGTACGGAGGTGGCGGTCTCACTGCCCCGCGCGGTGCGGACCGTGCAGCCCCGGGCGCTGGCGATACCGCTCACCTCGGCGAGGAGCGCGGTCTTGCCGAGGCCCGCCTCGCCGCTGTAGATCAGCAGACCGCCGGTGGCGCGTTCCGAGCGCAGCGCCTCCACGGCGCGCGCAGCCGCTGCGACCTCCGGCTCGCGCTCCAGGAGCGCTGTACGTTCATGGTGTTGCGCCCGGTACGGCATGGGCGACCTCCCCTCCCCACGAGGTGTCAGATGGCTGAGAGTAGTCCGGTCGCGCCGATGGCGGACACCGTTCTGCCACGGCACGCCCTGCGAGTGACAATCGAGGCGTGAACAGGACGCCGAGAGACCGCGACAACGAGGGCAAGGCCCGCAGCGCGCGCCCCCGGGACGGGCTCGGGCGCCCCCTGCCGTACGGGGTGGAGGGCGTGCCCCGGCAACCGGAGGGTCTGGTGCGCACACCGCCGGAGACACTGGTGGAGGCCCAGCGGCTGCTGGACGCGGGGATGCCGTTCCACGCCCATGAGGTGCTGGAGGATGCCTGGAAGTCCGGGCCGGAGGAGGAGAGAGAGCTGTGGCGGGGCCTCGCGCAGCTCGCGGTCGGGCTGACCCATGCGGCGCGGGGCAATGCGAGGGGCGGCGCGGCGCTGCTGGCCCGTGGGGCCGGTTCGGTGGCGTCCTACGCGACCTCTGCTCCGTCCTCCGGTCTGCACGGCGTCGACGTGGAGGGGCTCACCCGCTGGGCGGGCGCACTGACGGAGGAGCTGCGCCGGGGCGACACGGCCGTATCGGCGGCGGATCGGGCACCGCGGCTGCGCCTCAGCCCGTGACGAGCACGACCTCCAGGGTCCTCGGGCCGTGCACGCCCTCGACCCGGTCGAGCTCGATGTCGCTGGTGGCCGAGGGCCCGGAGATCCATGTCATCGGGCGGGCGGGGTCCAGTCTGGTCAGTGCCTGCGGCACAGATGCGACGATCTGTTCGGGTGCCCGCACCACGCAGATGTGGTGGTCGGGGACGAGAGTGATCCGCCGGCGCCCCTGATCGGGGCCGCCGTCCAGCACGATCGTGCCGGTTTCGGCGATGGCGAGGGCGCAGCCGGTGATGACGCTGTCGACGGCGTCGAGCTCTCGTGCCGTGGAGCTCGCCCGGTCCGCCACCTCGGTGATGTACGTCGCCTTCTCCAGCCAGTGCGACGGGAGTCCGGGCGGTACGAGCATGGTGCGGGAGCCCCGGGCGGCGAGCAGCCGCGCCAGGAGTGCGGGGAGGTCCTGCTGGTCGGTGCGATGGACGAGGGCGCGGTAGTCGGCGAGGTTCTCGTGCAGCAGATCGGTGACGGACGCCGTGTCGCCGGGGGTGTGGGACTCCAGGTAGTCGCGGCGTACGTCGGGCGCGTGGTGTGTGTGGGGTGTGGGGGGCGCATCAGGTGTGCCGGGTGCGTCGGGCGCTCCGCGGACGGCCGCCCGGATCCGCGCGAGGATCAGCTCCCTCGCGCTGTCGCCGTGCCCGGCCGACGCGGTGGGCGCTGGGCGCACGGGTCCGACGGCCGCACCCGATGCCCGCTGTTCACCCGGCGTGCCACCGGCCGGGCCCCCTTCGTCCTCCCCGCCCTGCGCACGGTGTCTGCGCCACCAGTCGCGGAACGGTTCCGCCGGCAGTACGGGCAGGTCACGGGTCGCCGTCCAGGCTCCGGCCCCGGGCGGACGCGCCGGGTGAACGCGGCGAGTCCTGGCGGCAAGCCGCTCGCTCGCGGCGAAGGCGGCAGGGTGGTCGAGCAGCCAGCCCGCCGCCTTGAAGGCGGCTTTCTCGACGCGATGCCCGAGGCCACCGCCCCGTTCCACCACACGCTCGCGCAGATGGACCAGTACCTCGGGGATGTCGATGGCCACCGGGCAGACGTCGTAACACGCCCCGCACAGCGACGAGGCGAACGGCAGGGAGGCGTCGATCTCACTCGATGTGCCGCGTAGTTGCGGGGTGAGGATCGCGCCGATGGGGCCGGGGTAGACGGAGCCGTAGGCATGGCCCCCGGCGCGTTCGTACACCGGGCACTCGTTCAGACAGGCGGAGCAGCGGATGCAGCGCAGCGCCTGGCGGCCGGTCTCGTCGGCGAGCGTCCGGGTGCGGCCGTTGTCGAGGAGTACGAGGTGGAAGGCGGAGGGGCCGTCAGCGGTCTCCCGGGCTGACGCTCCGGTCCACATGCTCGTGTACGGGTTCATCCGTTCGGCCGTGGACGAGCGTGGCAGCGTCTGGAGGAAGACCTCCAGATCGCGCCAAGTGGGCACGACCTTCTCGATCCCGACGACGGAGATCAGTGTCTCGGGGAGGGTGAGGCACATCCGTCCGTTGCCCTCGGATTCGAGCACCACGAGCGTGCCGGTCCCGGCGACCATGAAGTTGGCACCGGAGACGGCGACCTTGGCCCGCAGGAACTTCTCGCGCAGATGGAGCCTGGCCGCTTCCGCCAGCTCGGCGGGGCTGTCGCCGAGTCCTTCGGGTGCCGGACGGCCCCAGTCCCCCATGCGCTTGCGGAAGATCTCGCGGATCTCGCTGCGGTTCCTGTGGATCGCGGGCACGAGGATGTGGGACGGCCGGTCGTCCCCCAGTTGCACGATGAGCTCCGCGAGGTCGGTCTCGTAGGCCGCGATGCCCTCGGACGCGAGGAACTCGTTGAGCCCGATCTCCTGTGTGGCCATGGACTTGACCTTGACGACCTCCCGCTCGCCGGTGGCCTTCACCAGCTCTGCGACGATCCGGTTGGCCTCGGCGGCATCGGCCGCCCAGTGCACGGTGCCGCCGGCCGCGGTGACGTTCTCCTCCAGCTGGACCAGATACGCGTCGAGCCGGCTCAGCGCCAGGTCCTTGATCTGCTTCCCGGCCGCACGCAACAGCGTCCAGTCGTCCAGCTCGGCCACGGCCTTGGCGCGCTTGTCACGGATCGTGTGGGTGGCGTGCCGCAGATTGGCACGCAGCGTCTCGTCGTGTACGGCTGCGCGTGCCGCGTCGGGGAACGACGGGAATGACGGCATCCCGAGAAACGTGCCGCTCATGCGGAATCCCTCCCTTCTCCCGTCCCTTGCCCCTCCGTCGCGGCGAGGATCTCGGCGATGTGCAAGGCGCGCACGGGCGCGTCCGCGCGCCGCAGGATGCCGTCGAGGTGCATCAGGCAGGAGTTGTCACCACCACACAGCACCCCGGCCCCGGTCGCCAACGCGCTGCGCGCCTTGTCACGGCCCATCGCCGTGGACACATCGGCGTTCTTGACCGCGAACGTACCGCCGAACCCGCAGCATTCCTCGGCACCCGGCAACTCCACGAGTTCCAGCCCGGCGACCGCTTCCAGCAGCCGCCGCGGCCGTTGCCCCAGACGAAGCAGCCGCAGCCCGTGGCAGGACGGGTGATACGTGACCTTGTGCGGGAAGCTGGCACCCACGTCGACGACTCCGAGGACGTCGACCAGGAACTCGGTGAGCTCGTAGGTCCGTGAGGCCAGCGACGCGGCCTCCGCGCCACCGAGCCGCGGATACTGGTGCCGCACCATCGCGGCACACGAGCCGGAGGGGGTGACGACATACTCGTACCCCGCGAACGCACGGGCCGTGCGTCGCACGAGTCGTTCTGCTTCGCCCCGGTAGCCCGTGTTGAACTGCGGCTGTCCGCAGCAGGTCTGCGCGGCCGGAAAATCGACCCCGACACCGAGGCGCTCGAGCAGGCGTACCGTGGCCACTCCGGTGGAGGGGTATACGGCGTCGTTGAGACAGGTGACGAACAGGGCGACGCGCATGGGCGGAGGATATGCCGGGGCGCTGACGGCACACCAGGCACGACGGGCCCGGGCGAGCCGGACACATGCTCCCGGCACACCGGGATGTGGTGGGTGGCGGTCCAAAGCCCCTGTGGGGCGGCGCAGGCGCCGGATCCTCCCGGGGCTGTCAGTGGCGCCCTGTTCAATGCGGACCATGGAGATACCTGCACAACGGCAAGGGCTGTTCTGGGATGTACAGGCAGGGCGGACGGCGCCGCCACCCGCGGCGGTGCTTCTCGGCTGGGAGCTGGTCGACGTGAATCCGGAGCTGGGAACCATCGAGGTGGCGTTTCAGGCGGGTGATCAGTTCACGAACCCCGTCGGTGTGATCCAGGGCGGGTTCCTGGCAGCGATGCTCGATGACACTCTGGGGCCGGCGCTGGTGGCGACGTTGCCCGAGGACCAATTCGCACCGACCGTCGATCTGCATGTCCAGTTCCTCCGTCCCGCCCGCCCCGGACGGATCGTGGGGCGGGGACGGATCGTGCAGCGCGGTAGGGACATGTGCTTTCTGGCCGGTGAGCTCATAGGCACCGACGGCAAGCCGGTGGCTGTGGCCACCGCAACCGCGCGCATTCAGACCATTCGGCATCAGGGGTCCTGAGGACTGCCCCGTAATGATCGGCCGGCGTCGTGCGCCCGCTGGGGATGACGGGACAGCCCTGCTGTCCGGCGAGCTCCGGCTGGACCCGGCGCGGCGCTGCATGTGGTGGTGCCGGACTGCCGTCCGACGGCCGGGCCGGGCCGGGGGCCGACACGCGGTGTTCCCCGGCCCCCCCTCGTTGCCGTGGCACGCTGGGACGCGGTGGAGCCGGCCTCCCGGGTCAGGAGACGCGGGCCCGTGCGAGCCCGGCCAAAAAATCTTGGTGGATTTTCCGGCGCGGATGTCGAAATCGCCGGGCGTGCTTCTACCTACCCGTGACAGCGCCGTGAAGGCGCCGGAATACGGAATGTACGGAAGGCAGAGGAGCCAACCATGAAGTACATGCTGCTGATGCAGTTCAGCGAGACGAACGTCGACTTCCCGCGGATCGACACCTGGACACCGGAGGAGATCCAGGCGCATATCGGGTTCATGCACGACACCAACACGAAGCTGGTCGAGGCCGGTGAGTTCGTCGACGGGCAGGGGCTGGCGATGCCGGAGGCGGCCAGGATCGTCCGGGCCGGAGCTGAGGGCGGGCTGCCTGTCGTCACCGAGGGGCCGTTCCCGGAGACCAAGGAGTTCCTCGCGGGGTACTGGATCGTCGACTGCGAGACACCGGAGCGGGCGGTGGAGCTCGCCGCGCACATCTCGGCTGCCCCAGGGCCGGGTGGTGCGCCTCTGAACATGCCGATCGAGGTGCGTCAGGTGCTGTCGGCGCCGACCGAGGACGTGTGAAGCACTGAACGGAGCCGACCGGGGCGACCGGGACGCCGAGGACCTGCTGCGCGTGCTGGCGCCGCAGGTCGTCGGTGTGCTCACTCGGCGGTACGGGGACTTCGACACGGCGGAGGACGCGGTGCAGGAGGCTCTGCTCGCGGCTGCCGCACAGTGGGTCGATGAGGGGGTTCCGCGCAATCCGCGGGGCTGGCTGATCCAGGTGGCGAGTCGGCGGATGACCGAGCAGGTGCGCAGCGAACAGGCCCGGCGGCGGCGCGAGGATCTGGTCGGTAGGCGGGAGAGTGCCGACCGGTGGGCGGCGCCCGGGGCGGATGAGGAGCAGGACTCGGGCCGGGATGACACCCTCGCCCTGCTGTTCCTTTGCTGCCACCCGTCCCTGACGCCTTCGGCGGCGATCGCGCTGACCCTGCGGTCGGTGGGCGGGCTCACCACCGGTGAGATCGCCCGCGCGTTCATGGTGCCGGAAGCCACCATGGGGCAGCGGATCAGCAGGGCGAAGCAACGTATCAAGGTGTCCGGCGCGCGTTTCCGGATGCCGGACCGGGACGACTGGCAGCGGCGGCTCGACTCCGTGCTGCATGTTCTGTATCTCATGTTCACCGAGGGGTACGCGTCCGGGGCGGGCGAGACCCTCCAGCGGGTAGAGCTGTCCCTGGAGGCGATCCGGCTGACCCGTGCGCTGCGGCGGATGCTGCCCGGTGAGAGCGACGACAGCGAGGTGGCCGGGCTGCTGGCGCTGATGCTGCTCACACATGCCCGCAGCGCGGCACGGACCGGTCCGGGCGGTGAACTGATCCCGCTGGCGGATCAGGACCGCACGCTGTGGGATGCCGCTGCCGTCGCCGAGGGCATCGCGCTGATCACCGAGGTGCTGCCGCGCGGCAGGCTGGGTCCGTATCAGGTGCAGGCCGCCGTGGCGGCCGTGCACGACGAGGCGAAGAGCGTCGAGGAGACGGACTGGCCGCAGATCCTGGCGCTGTACGGAGTGCTGGAGCAGCTCTCCCCCAATCCGCTGTACGCGCTCAACCGGGCCGTCGCCGTCGCGATGGTGCACGGCCCCGACGCGGGGCTGCGGTTGCTGGACGGCCTGGCGGCGGAGCCGGTGCTGAGAGACCATCACCGGCTGTCCGTGGTGCGGGCGCACCTGCTCGACATGGCCGGTGACCGGGAGGCCGCCGCAGCGCAGTACCGGGCCGCCGCGAGTCGTACTCCGAGCCTGCCGGAGCGGCACTATCTGACGATACGGGCGGCCCGGCTCAGCTCACCGGATCGCGGGAATCGCGGTCGCTGACCTCGTCGTCGAACGCGACGGAAGCGGCGGCGGTGCCCACGGGGCGGCGCAGTCCGGGTGCCAGGGCCAGGGTGACCGCGACCGAGGCGGCGGACATCAGGGCCATCGCCGTGGCGGGCGAGGTGTACTGGGCGACACCGCCCGCGAGGGCGGCCGCGACGCCCTGCATGGCGAGCATGCCGGAGGTCTGGAGGCCGAGGGCGTGGCCACTCAGCTCGTCCGGGGTCAGCGCCAGCAGTCGTTCCTGGAGCAGCAGGCTTGCCGCGTATCCGACCGATGCGAGGACCACGGCGGCCTGATGCGTCCAATCAGCACCAGGACATCCATCGTGACCTCCGGAAACGGAGTGATCGACCGGCTTCCAGTTTCCCGGCTTCCCCGGGAGTCGGCAGCTCCAGCGGCGAAGGGCTCGCGCACGGCGGCGCGCCTGGGACCTCCGGCGGTCCCTGCCGGGAGCCCTCTGTGAGGCAAGGGTTTTCCCCGTATCGAGTTCATCTCGCCGTTCCCTACTGTCTGCCGCACCGGCGATTCCGCGTCCCTGACTGGTGATGTCAGGTGCATGTAAACGCATGTGAACACGGTGTTTCGTCCGGCGGCGGCTCTTGACCAGGGGCCGTCATGCAGGCGGCGGCGCACGGGCGATGGAGCCCGGGAACCGCGGGTCGCACCCCCACAGCGAACCGCGGTTCCGCGCCGCCCGTCTGCGATCCCCAGCTCCTTGAAAGGGAACACCTTGAACGGTTCCGGACGGAGACTCATATCCGTCGTGGCCGCGACCGCCACCATCGTCGGTGTCGCCGCCACCTCCGCCGTGGCGTTCGCCGCCGCCCCGGCGGACTCCTCGCCGAAGCCCGCACCGGCCGCGCAGTCGATCCCCAAGCTGCCGAGCGCGCCGGTCGAGAAGGTCATCGTGACCTACAAGACGCAGTCCACCGAGGCCAGTTCGAACACCGCAGCCAAGAGCGACGCGGCCGCCAAGGCCACCGAGACCGGTGAGAAGCTGGCCTTCGAGCGCCGCCTCGCGGGCGGCGCCGCGCTCGTCGACCTGGGCGGCGCGGCCTCCAAGCAGGACCTCAGCGACGTCATGGCCGCCTTCCGCGCCGACCCCTCGGTCGCGTCCGTCGAGCCGGACATCCGCGCGTACCCGATGGCGATCGCGCCCAACGACACGCAGTACACCGCCCAGTGGGACCTCTTCGAGGCCACCGGCGGCATGAACGTGCCGACCGCCTGGGACAAGGCCACCGGCAGCGGCGTCACCGTCGCGGTCATCGACACCGGCTACGCCACCCACTCGGACCTGGCCGCCAACGTCGTCTCGGGTTACGACTTCATCTCCGACTCGGCCGACGCCCGTGACGGCAGCGGACGTGACAGCAACCCCAAGGACGAGGGCGACTGGAACGCCACCGACGGCGAGTGCGGCCTCGGCTCGGAGGCCAGTGACTCCTCCTGGCACGGCACGCATGTCGCGGGCACCATCGCCGCGGCCACCAGCAACAACAAGGGCATCGCGGGTATCGCGTACAACGCGAAGATCCAGCCCGTGCGTGTGCTCGGCAAGTGCGGTGGCTCGTCCGCCGACATCGCCGACGCGATCACCTGGGCCTCCGGTGGCAGTGTCCCGGGTGTCACCGCCAACCCGACCCCCGCGAAGGTGATCAACCTCAGCCTCGGCGGCTCCAGCTCCACCTGCCCCAGCGTCTACAAGAACGCGATCAATGCCGCCGTCTCGCGTGGCACCACGGTCGTGGTCGCGGCGGGCAACGAGAACTCCAACGCGTCCGGATCCACCCCGGCGAACTGCCCCAACGTCATCACCGTGGCGTCCACCAGCCGGGAGGGCAACCGCTCCTTCTACTCCAACTACGGCACCACCGTCGACGTCTCGGCGCCCGGTGGCGAGACCCGCCGCGGGACCGACACGCCCGGCACCGTCACCACCCCCGAGAACGGCATTCTCTCCACGCTGAACTCCGGTGACACGACTCAGTCGTCCGAGAACTACGAGCCCTACCAGGGCACCTCGATGGCCGCACCGCACATCGCCGGCCTCGCGGCACTGCTGAAGTCCGCGAAGTCCTCGCTGACCCCGGCCGAGATCGAGACCGCGATCAAGGGGAACGCCCGCACGCTCCCCGGCACCTGCTCCGGTGGCTGCGGCACCGGTATCGCCGACGCGGCCAAGACCGTGAACGCCGTGCTCGGCACCGACACCGGTTCCGGCGCGACCTTCACCAACAGCACGAACGTGACGATCAGCGACAACGCCACCGTGTCGTCGTCGATCAGCGTCACCGGCCGCACCGGCAACGCGCCCTCCGCCCTCAAGGTCGCGGTGGACATCAAGCACACCTGGCGCGGCGACCTGGCGATCGACCTGATCGCCCCCGACGGCACCGTGCGCAGCCTGAAGACCACCTCGGGCTCCGACAGCGCCGACAACGTCCTCGCGACGTACACGGTCGACGCGTCCAGCGAGGTCGCCAACGGCACCTGGAAGCTCCAGGTGCGCGATGTGGCATCAGGTGACACGGGCTACATCGACAGCTGGGGTCTCACCTTCTGAGACGGCTGACAGAAGCCTGTTTTCACTGGTCAGGGGCGCGTTCGCAGGCGAAAGCCGCGGGCGCGCCCGGCCGCTTTCCGGGTAAGGTCCTGTCCGCATGCCGGACACCAGGCATGGACTGGGACGATGGACTTCGTATCCTCACTGCACGCATGCACACACGGGCAGGGGACTCGCGGGCCGGAAGGGGGTGGTGGGTGCGTGACGTCGATCCAGAAACGCACTGCTCCCGTCGGCCGGGCAGAGGTCATCGAACGCCTCGAAAGGGTGCTCCACGCGCGCGGGCGCGCCCTGCTCACGGGGTCGGCGGGAGTCGGTAAGACCGAGGTCGCCCTTGCCATCTCCGCCCGTGCCCAGTCGCGCGGCGAGACCGTGCTGTGGCTCGCCACCCTCCCCGGTGATCGCTCCATCCCCGGTGCGACGGCGGCCGCGCTCGTCGCCTCCGTGTCCGCGACCCTGTCCCCTGCGGGGCAGCTCGGACCGCACGGCGCCGAGGCGCCCGCCGGTGCCGACGGCCCGGTCCGCGGCGCCGCGGACATGACCCGCCCCGGCGACGCACCGTCCGCCGGTGCGCCCGCCGCGCCTTCCGTCCTCTCAGCGCCCGGCAGTGCCCGTGCCGGCTCGTACGACGTTCGTGACGGGCTGCCCGGTCCCCAGCGCGACGCCGTCGCCATGCTGTGCCGTGAAGCGCCCGTGCCCGAGGGCGGCTGGGACCCCATCGCCCTGCGGCTGGCACTCGCCCAGATACTGCGCACCCTCGCGGGGCACCGTCCGGTGCTGCTCGTGGTGGACGGCGTACAGCGGATCGACCCCGACAGTGCCGATCTGCTGCGCTTCGCCCTCCATCTGGCCCCGCCGGCGCTGCGGGTGATCGCGATCGAGACCCCGGAGGCGCACGACCCCGACGCCGGCGCCACCGGGCCCGAGCAGCTCTGGGTACCGTCGGAGGCCGATGTGCTGCTGGTGCCTCCGCTGCACGCCGACGACATCGCCGAGCTCCTCATCCACCACAGGCTGCCGTCCCGGATGGCCGGGCGGATCCACAAGGCCAGCGGTGGCAATCCCCGGCTCGCGCTCGCCGTCGGCCGCTCGCTCGCGGACGCGCGGACGCCCGTGCACCACGCGGAGGCACTGTCGCTCTCGGGACGTGCCCGCGATCTGTCCCGGCAGCTGCTGGGGCTGGTCTCACCCGCGGTCAGGGGCACTTTGCTCCTGGCGGCACTGGCCCTGCGTCCCACCGCGTCCCTGATCCGCCGCGCCGGACGCCCCACGGCCGAGGCCGATCTGGCGGCCGCGGAACGGGCCGGTCTCGTCCTGCTCACCGAGGACGGAACGGTGGCCTTCCGGGCCGGCATCCTTCCCTCGACCCTGGTGCACGACGCCTGCTGGACCGACCGCAGCGAGGGGCACGCGGCGCTGGCCCGGGTCGTCGACGACCCCGTCGAGGAGGTCAGGCACCGGGCCCTGGCCACCGACATCCCCGACGAGGAGCTGGCCGCAGAGGTCGCGGCGGCGGCGGACAGCGCACGGCGGCGCGGCAACAACGCCCTGGCCGCCGAGCTCGCCCTGCTCGCAGCCGAGTCCACGCCCGGCCGGAACGGCCCGCAGCGCATCGCCCGCCTCGTGGACGCCGCGGAGGAGGCCGCCCGGGCGGCCCGCGCCGATCTGGCGATGCGCGCCGCCACGGACCTGCTGGCACGTGACGCCTCCCCCGCCGACCGGGTACGGGCCCGGCTCGCGGTGCTGGACACGGCGGGCCAGGGGCTGACGGGGCTGGACGAGATCTACGCCCATGCGATGGAGGACTCGGAGAGTGACACCGCGCTGAGGGCCGCCGTGCAACTGCGCCTCTCGGTGAAGTACGTGCTGGCCGACGGCGATCCGGTGCGCTCCCGGGCCGCCGCGATCGACTCGGCGGCGCTCGCCGCTTCGGTCGGTGACCGGATGACGGCGGCGAAGGCGCTGACCGTCCAGGCCCGGATGGAACGTGTCCTCGGTTCCCTGGAAGAGGAACGCGTGCTCCAGGAGGCCAGGGAGCTGGAGATGGCCGATCGCCCACTCGGCATCCGCAACGCCGCGCAGATTCTCACCATCCGCCATGCCCTGTTCGACGACCGGCTCATGGACGCACGCGACGGGCTGAACACACTGCTGCCGCTGGTCGAGCGGCGCGGCTCGGTCGAGGACGCGATCGAGCTGTTCCGTACGCTCGCGGAGGTCGAGGCCAGGCAGGGCCAGTGCACGGCCGCGCTCGCGCACGCCGGGCGGTCGCTCGCACTGACCCTGGAGGCCGGGCTGTCCCCCGGGCCGGCCTGGTATGCGCTGGCGCTCGCCGAGACCGCGGGCGGCAGCTTCGCCCGCGCGGCGAGCTACGCGCGTCGCAGTGCGCAGGCGTCCGAAGAGGAAGGCGACAACGTCTTCCTCTCGCGGAGCCTGTACGCACTCGGCCGCGTCCAGCTCGTCATGGGGGACGTCGCCAACGCCCTGGAGACACTGCGCCGGGTGCAGTCCGGCGAGCGGGCGCAGGCCGCCGTCGACCCCTCGATGCTCCGCTGGCACGAGGAGCTGGCGGAGGCGCTGGTGGCGAGCGACTCCCTCGACGAGGCAGCCGCGCTGCTCGCCGAAGTGCGCCCGGTCGCCGAGCGCCTCGGCCGCTGGTCGGTGCTGCTGGGATGCGATCGCGCCGAAGGGCTGCTGCTGGCCGCGGGCGGGAAGACGGACGAGGCCGCCGCGCTGTTGACCCGCACGGCCGAGTGCTTCGCGTCGGCCGGTCTGCCGCTCGAGCAGGGCCGGGCGCTGGTGGCGCTCGCCCGGGTGGAGCGCCGCAGGCGGCGGCGTTCGGCCGCGCAGCACGCGCTGCACACCGCGGCAGCCGTCTTCGAGCGGGCGGGCGCGGCGTCCTGGCTGGCGCTCGCGAAGGAGACTCCGGCCGGTGCCCCCGAACCGGCTCCGGCCGCCCGCGGTGGAGCGCTGTCGTCGCTGACGGAGGCGGAGCTGCGCCTGGCGCAGATGGTGGGCCAGGGCGCCAGCAACCAGGAGGCGGCGGCCCGGCTGTATCTGAGCGTGAAGACGGTCGAGGCGCGGCTGACACGTATCTACCAGAAGTTGGATGTCCGGTCCCGTGCCCAGCTCGCCACCGCGCTGGGAGCATGGGCGGGCGGCCGTACGGGCTCGCTGACGACGGACGCCGGGCCGGCGCCCACGTAGGACCTGGCACAGGTCCTGTGGGGCGGCCGGCCCGGGGGTCGAGCAGCGCGGGAACGGTCAGGCGATCCAGGCGCCGGTGAGTCCGAGTACCGCGGAACCGTCCAGGTCGGCGATCTTGGTGCCGGTGAAGCCGCGGGCCCAGTCGGAGGTCTGGATGCGGAACGCGGGGCTGTCGGCGGTGAGCGCCTCCATGACGGACTCGGCGACCTGGGCCGGGGTCTGCGCACCGTTGAGGAACTGCGAGGTGGTGCGGGTGATGTACGCCTGGAGTGCGGGGGCGTACACACCGGCGTCGGCGACCACGCCCTCGAGGTCGACGCCGAGGTTGTTGACGAACTCGGTGGCCACGGCGCCCGGTTCGATGACGGACACCTTCACGTCGAGACTGGCCAGCACCGGGGCCAGGCTCTCCATGTAGCCCTCGACGGCGAACTTGGCGGCGCAGTAGGCCTCGTTGAACGGCTGGCCGATGATGCCGCCGACACTGGTGACGGTGATCAGCCGGCCACCGGAGGCCCGCAGATGGGGCAGGGCGGCCCTGGAGGCGGTGAGCACTCCGAAGAAGTTGACCTCCATGACCTGCCGGACATCGTCCACGGTCTCGTTCTCGAGCGTGCCGAGGTGTCCGGCTCCGGCGTTGTTGACCAGGGCGTCGAGCCGGCCGTAGTCGGCCACCACTCCGTCGATCGCGGCGGTGACGGACGCGGGGTCGGTGACGTCGAGCTGCCGGATGTCGAGCTCCACCCCCGCGTCGGCGGCGGCCTTGCGCAGCGCGTCGGTGCGGCCGGTGTCGCGCAGGGTCGCCACGGTGCGCCAGCCGGCCTGCGCCGCGGCGACGGCGGCGGCGAGGCCGATACCGGACGAGGTGCCGGTGATCAGGACGACGGGGGCGGACTGAACGGACTCTGAGGACATGGCGGGGCCTTTCGATGGCAAAGCGGGAAACACTGCGATGCAAATCTGTGCGTGTACACACACCATAACCATTATGTGTGCACACACGCAACCCGTAGACTCAGGCTATGCCGAAAAGGAAGCTCACGCAGGCCGAGATGCCCGTCGCCGACCACGCCTTCTACGGTCTGGTCTGGGCCGGCACCGTACTCACGGAGCGCGTCGACCGCGCCCTCAGCAAGGCCCACGACCTCCCCGTCTCCTGGTTCGAGGTAATGCTGTGGCTGGCCTCAAGTCCGGACCCGGTGCCCGCGTCGGTGCTCGGCAACAGCACGATGCTCAGCCGCAGCCAGGTGTCCCGCGTCATCGACGCCCTCCAGGCCCGGGGGCTGGTCACGCGCACCCCGTCAGCCCGGGACGCACGCTCCATCGAGGTGGCACTCACACCCGAGGGCCACCGACTGTTCGCGGAAGCGGACGAGACGCGGCGGGCGAGTCTGGCTGCGGTCTTCACCGACCTCCTGGACCAGGAGGATCTGGAGACACTGAGTGCCGTTTGGCGCAAACTCAAGGCCAACAAGGAGAGTCCGGCCTAGATACGAGAAGGGTGTGGCGGATTTCCCCAGCCGGTGACCACACACCGGACACCGTTGACTGATGAACCGTCAGATGATCTCCGTCGGCGTTGTTGACAGTCCACCGCCAACGCGAAAAGATGGCTGGCCGCGCCGCCGGAATCCCCCACCTCTTCCCCTTGCGCTCTCCCCTACACCTTTCCTCGCTCAATTCCTTGGCGGTCTTGGGTCGCGAGTTCCCTTACTCGCCGCCCCATTTCGGCATGCCCGCCTTCTCTCCTGCTCCCCAACAGGCCGTAAAGCCAAGGTCATTCGGCCATCCGCCGCTGGTTGACCGTTGAGTAACCCGACGCTATCTTCAAGCCGTTCCGCAGAAGCCCGAATTTCTTTCCCCAGGCATTGCGGGACTCCGTACGTCTTGCGCTTCTGATTGACCGAAATTTAACCTCCGGGCAACGCCAACGCTTATTCGGAGAATTATGACGTCGGCAGAGCACATCGTGGACCTGGTCATCGGAACCACCCCCTTCGGTGAGCCGGACGCCCGACTCGCCGCCGCGGTCAGCCGCGCCGGCGGACTCGGAGTGCTCGACCTGGGGGCTGGTGACAGAAGAGCCAGGGATGCCCTGGCGGCACTGCGCCGCTGGGCGCCGGGCCGGTTCGGCATACGCGTCGGTCCTCGGTGTCGACTGGGCCCGGACGAAATCGGCGCCGCACCGTCCCCCGCCGTACGGTCCGGCGACGCACTCGACCGCCCCCCCGGCCCGGACACCGTGGTCCTCGCACCGGACTCCGCCTGGGCGCCCGGGGACGTCCCGCACGGCCACCGTGTGCTCGTCGAGGTCACCGATCTGGACTCGGCGCGCGCCGCCGTGCGGGCCGCAGCCGGTGGGCTGATCGCCCGTGGCAGTGAGTGCGGAGGCCCCGTCGGCGAGCTGAGCACCTTCGTACTGCTCCAACAGCTGCTCGCGGACACCGAGTTACGCGGCACCCCGGTGTGGGCCTGCGGAGGCATCGCCCCGGGGACAGCCGCAGCGGCGGTCGTCGGGGGCGCCGCCGGAGTGGTGCTGGACACCCAGCTGGCGCTGCTGGCCGAGTCCGAGCTGCCCGAGTCCGTCGCGGCGGTGCTACGCACCATGGACGGCTCGGAGACGGTCGTCGTGGACGGACGCCGGACCCTGCGCCGCCACCCGGCCCATGCCTCAGCGGCGGGCAGCAGCACGTGGGAGGACCGACTCCCCGTCGGCCAGGACGGTTTCCTCGCGTCGCGCTTCACCGAACGCTGGGGCGACACCGGCCGCGCCGTACGCGCCGTCGCCGACGCCGTACGCGACGCCGTGCGCGAGGACACCGCCGTACGCGCGCTGCGGCCCGGCTCCGCGATGAGCAGGGCGCTCGGCACCCGGCTCCCTGTCGCGCAGGGTCCGATGACCCGGGTCAGCGACCGTGCGGGCTTCGCCGACGCCGTCGCCGAAGACGGCGCCCTCCCCTTCATCGCCCTGGCGCTCGCCGGGGCCGAGCAGTCACGGACGATGCTGGAGGAGGTCCGGGAGGCCCTCGGCGGCAGGCCCTGGGGGGTCGGCATACTCGGCTTCGCCCCGGAGCAGACACGGGCCGCCCAACTGGAGGCGGTGGTCGCCGCGCGCCCCACGCACGCCATCGTCGCCGGAGGCCGGCCTTCGCAGGCGCGCGTGCTGGAGGAGGCGGGGATCAACGCCTTCCTGCATGTGCCGTCGCCCGGTCTGCTGCGGCAGTTCCTGGACGCGGGCGCCCGCAGGTTCGTCTTCGAGGGCGCCGAGTGCGGTGGTCATATCGGACCCCGCAACAGCTTTCCCCTGTGGGAGGCTCAGTTCGCCGTACTGGAGGAGTTCCTTGACGGCGTCCGGGACCGGGACCGCGTGGACGGGGCCGGGGCACAACAGGCCGCTGAGCGGATCGAGTTGTTCCTCGCCGGGGGCATCCACGACGAACGGTCCGCCGCGATGGCCGCCGCACTCGCCGCCCCGCTCACCGCGCGCGGCTGCGCCGTCGGGGTGCTCATGGGCACGGCCTATCTGTTCACGGAGGAGGCCGTGACCCGGGGCGCGGTCCAGCCGCTGTTCCAGCGACGGGTGATCGCGGCGGAGCGGACGACCCTGCTGGAAACGGCGCCCGGCCACGCGACCCGCTGTGTACCGAGCCCCTTCAGCGACTCCTTCCGCACCCTCGGCGACGATCTGCGCCGCGAAGGGCTCGGCGACCGTGAGGTCTGGGAGCGGCTCGAACGGCTCAACGTCGGGCGGCTTCGGTTGGCCGCCAAAGGCCTTGAACGTGCCGAGGACGGCGCCCTGTCCGCCGTGGACGAGGAACGGCAGCTGGCGGAAGGCATGTTCATGGCCGGCGAAGTCGCCGTTCTGCGGTCCGCCGGCACCTCCGTCGCGGCGCTTCACACCGCGGTCTGCGACGGCGCCGCGGAGTTCCTCCAGGAGCGGAGGACCGCACTGCGGGCACGTCCCGGGCTCTCCCCGGACACCACGGCGGGCGCGGAACCGGAGCCGCCCCGACCGCTGGATGTGGCGGTGGTCGGGATGGCATGCATGTTCCCGGGCGCGCCTGACCTCGCCTCCTTCTGGGCCAATGTCCTCGACGGTGTGGACTCCGTCGGCGAGGTCCCGCGCGAGCGCTGGGACCCCGATGTGCACGGCCCCGAGGCGAGCGGTGCCACAGCCTCGCGCTGGGGCGGCTTCCTCCCGCCCGTCCCGTTCGACCCGCTGCGCTACGGCATACCTCCGGCCTCGCTCGGCAGCATCGAGCCCGTACAGCTCCTGGCGCTGGAGGCCGCGCGACGGGCTCTCGAGGACGCTGGGCTCGGCCCGGACGGACGGGACTTCGACCGGATGCGCACCGGTGTGGTCTTCGGCGCCGAGCCGGGCAGCGACCTGTCCAACGCGGCGACGCTGCGGGCCGTACTGCCCTCGTACTACGGCACGGTACCCAGGGGCCTGGACGAGCAACTGCCCGCGCTGACCGAGGACTCGTTCCCCGGGATGCTGTCCAATGTGATCTCGGGACGGATCGCCAACCGGCTCGACCTCGGCGGTCCCAACTTCACCGTCGACGCCGCCTGTGCCTCCTCGCTCGCCGCCGTGGACGTGGCCTGCAAGGAGCTGACCGCGGGCACCAGCGACGTCATGCTGTGCGGGGGCGCCGATCTGCACAACGGCATCAACGACTACGTGCTGTTCACCTCGGTGCACGCGCTCTCGCCCACCGGCCGCTCACGGGCGTTCGACAGCGCGGCCGACGGGATCGCACTCGGCGAGGGCGTGGCCTGTGTGGTGCTCAAGCGGCTGGCCGACGCCGAGCGCGACGGCGATCGCGTCTACGGTGTGATCAAGGGCGTCGGCAGCTCCAGCGACGGCCGTTCGCTCGGGCTGACGGCACCCCGCCCGGAGGGGCAGCGCAGGGCGCTCGAACGGGCGCACCGGAATGCGGGGACCACGCCCGCTGACATCGGCCTCGTGGAGGCGCACGGCACCGGCACGGTGGTCGGCGACCGTACCGAACTGGATGTCCTCACCGAGGTGTTCGAGGCCGCGGGCGCGGCCCCGGGGAGCTGTGTCCTCGGCTCGGTCAAGTCCCAGATCGGGCACACCAAGTGCGCGGCCGGGCTGGCCGGACTGATCAAGACCGTGCTGGCCCTGCACACCGGGGTGCGACCGCCGACGCTGCACCTGGAACGGCCCAACCCGGCCTGGCAGGAGGGCCGGAGCCCGTTCGTGTTCCACCGCGAGGCGCTGCCGTGGACCGCCCGGGCCGGTCGGCGGCTCGCGGGGCTGAGCGCGTTCGGGTTCGGCGGCACCAACTTCCATGTGGTGCTGAGTGCCTACGACGACGACACACCACCGGCGCACGGGCGCGACGTCTGGCCGGCCGAGCTGTTCCTGTTCCGCGGTACGGACCACGGGGCGGCGCGCAGGGCGGTCGATGAACTGCTGGCCCTGGCGTCGGCCGACGCGGACGGGCCGGGGCGCTGGCGGCTGCGGGATCTGGCACTGGCCGCATCCCGGCGCGGCGACACGGGTCGCGGCCCGGTGCGCTTCGCCGTGGTGGCAAAGGATCAGGCGGAGCTGTGCGAGAGGCTGCGGCGGATACTGGCCGGGGAGGGTGCTCCTGAGGCGGGCATCCACCTCGCGAACAGCACCGCTGGCGGTTCCGGGTCGGGGTCCGGGACCGGGACCGGGACCGGGACCGGGACCGGCGGTCCCGGTACGGGGACGCCGGGAAAGGTGGCGTTTCTGTTCCCGGGACAGGGCAGCCAGCGCCCGGGGATGTACGCCGAGGTCTTCACGGCCTTCCCAGGGCTGCACCACCTGCTGGCCTGCGACGGCGGCACCGCCGCGACGCTTCATCCACCCGCCGCGTTCGCCGACGACACACGCACCAGGCTGCGTACCGCTCTCATGGACACCAGGGCCGCCCAGCCCGCCCTCGGCATGGTGGGCCTCGCCGCCCACGCCCTGCTCACCCGGGCCGGGATCGAGCCGGACATGGCGGCGGGACACAGCTACGGGGAACTGGTCGCCCTGTGCGCGGCGGGTGTTCTCGAACCCGGCACCCTGCTGGAGCTGAGCAGGGAGCGGGCCGCGGCGATTCTCGCGTCGGCCGGAAGCGACCCGGGCGCCATGGCCGCGGTCTCCGCGTCCGTGGGGGACGTCGAGCGGGCCCTCGGCCCGGCCCGGTCGTCGGGCGAGGTCTCCGGACTGGTCATCGCCAACCACAACGCACCGCGCCAGACGGTGGTCTCAGGACCGACTGCGGCCGTCGACGCCGCCGTACGACTGCTGCGCGAAGCGGGCCACGGTGCCAAGCGGCTCCCGGTGGCGTGCGCTTTCCACAGCCCCCTGGTGGCGGGCGCGGGCGAGCGCTTTGCTCAGGTGCTGGGCGAACGCAGCCTACGGGAGCCGGAGTTCGCCGTCTGGTCCAATCGCACCGCGCGGCCGTACGAGCAAGGGCCGGACGCGATCCGCGCGGAACTGGCCGCGCAGATCGGCGCGCCGGTGCGGTTCGCCGAACAGATCGAGGCGATGTACACGGCCGGCGCCAGGATCTTCGTGGAGGCAGGCCCCGGCCGGGTGCTGACCCGGCTGGTCGATGACATCCTCGGCGACCGGCCGCACCTCGCCATCGCCTGCGAGCCCCGGCCGGACAGCGGTCTGCCCGGACTGCTGGACGCGCTCGCCCGGCTGGCCGTGGCCGGACTGCCGGTGCGCACCGGCTGGATGTTCCAGGGTCGGGACGCGGTCGACCCGGGGCGCTCCGCCGCCGAACGGCAACCCGGCTGGACGGTCGACGGTCATCTGGTCCGTACCGCCTCCGGAGAACTTCTGCCCGGTGCGCTGGCACCGGCCCGACGTTTCGTGGAAACGGTGGAGACGACTGTGACGACAAACCACCTCGACGGCCTCGACGGCCTCGACGGCGCAGACGGGGCCGCGGCACGCCAGGACGCGCTGATCGCCGAATTCCTGCGGACCAGCAGGGAGATGGTGGCGGCACAACGCGATGTCCTGCTCACCTACTTCGGGGGCGGCCAGACCACCGCCGACGCGGGCCCCGTCCCAGCGCCGCGCTCCGTGTACCCCGCGGCGACCCGGTCTTCCTCACCCGATCCGGTGCCATTGGCCTTGGCCGGCCCGGCAGCCCTCGCTCCGGAGAGCGCCACGACAGGCCCGGACGCCGCACTGTCCGATGCCGACGTGCTGCGCATGGTGGTGGAGATCATCAGCGAGCGCACCGGCTATCCACCGGACATGGTCGAACCCGGTCTCGATCTCGAAGCGGACCTCAGCATCGACTCGATCAAACGCACCGAGATCGTGGGCGAGTTGGCGGCACGGCTGGTCGCCGCGGGCGCGGTGGCGGTAGACGTGGCCACCCTGGACGACGCGGCCATGGAGGATCTGGCCAAGGCCAGGACCGCGGAGGCGCTGGCCGGGCGGATCGCCGCCCTCGCCACCGCGTCGCCCGGCGATGCGCCCGCGGACCCGCCCCCTTCGTCCGTGGTGGCCGCTGACTCCACGGCGGTCGCAGGGGCCGCCGTGACCGGGACACAGGACGCGACGCCCTTCGCGGTGGCTGCGCCCAAGCGGTTCGTCCTGCGCCCGGCACCCCTGCCGGAGACCGCCGCACCCGACGCGGCCCGGCTCACCGGGCGGCGCTTCGCGCTGATCGGCGACGGTGACGGCGAACGCGCGGGTGTGTCGGCCGCGTTGGCGCAGCGGCTCACCGACGCCGGTGCCACGGCCGTCGGCTTCCCCGCCGGGCATCTGCTCACGGACCAGGACGGGACGCTGGACGGTGTCATTCTCCTCGACCCCCTGGCGGAGTCCGGACCGGCGGTGCTCCCCGGGTCCTTCGCCGCCATCCAGGCCGCGCTGCGCGCCGGTCCCGGCACTCTGATCGCGGTGCGCTGCGCCGACGAGGGCCGTACCGGCGAGCGGGCGGCGGGCCTGGGCGGGCTCTTCCGCAGCATCGCCCGCGAGTACCCCGGCACCGCGGCCTCGGTGATCGACCTGCTGCCGGACGGGCTGCCCGGGCCGGGCGGACCGGCCTCGCTGGCCGCCGCCGTGCTCGAGGAGCTGGCCACGCCCAGCGGTGCGCCGGCCGTACTGCGCGGCCGGGCAGGACGGTCCGTACCTGAACTCTCCGAAGCCCCCTTCGGGCCCCTGGGCCTGACCGGTGCGGGCCCGGCGGGCGAGGGAGCGGCCGAAGCCGAGGCCATCGGGCTCGACCGGAACGCGGTGGTGCTGCTGACGGGCGGGGCCCGTGGCATCACGGCCGCCTGCGCCGCAACCCTGGCCAGGGCCAGCGGCTGCCGCATCGAGCTGCTGGGCAGGACACCGGCGCCGGTCGGCCCGGAGGATCCGGCGACGGCGGTGGCCGGGGACGAGGCCGCCCTGCGGGGTGCCCTCGCGGCACAGGGCGCGTACGGCTCCCCCGCCGAGATCGCCCGGGCCGCCGGACTCATCCTGGCCCAGCGCGAGATCACCGCCACTCTCGCGGCCCTCGAGGCAGCGGGCAGCCGGGTGCGCTACCGCAGTGTGGACTGCCGTGACTCCGCGGCCGTGCTCCAGGCGGTCAAGGAGATCCATGCCGACCACGGTCGACTGGACGGAGTGATCCACGCGGCCGGTGTCATCGAGGACCGGCTCATCGAGGAGAAGTCCGCCGAGTCCTTCGAGCGGGTCTACGGCACCAAGGTCTCCGGGGCCGCGTCACTGCTGTCCGCGCTCGACGAGCTGCCCGAAGGTCCCTCGTTCGTGGTGCTGTTCGGCAGCATCTCCGCCGTGCTCGGCAACCGGGGCCAGGCGGACTACGCCGCCGCGAACGACGCGCTGGAGAGCCTCGGCGAGCACTGGGGGGCACGCACCGGACACCGGGTGCTGACCGTGCACTGGGGCCCCTGGGCGCCGTCGGGCATCCACACCGGAATGGTGGGCCCCGAGCTCGCCCGGTCCTATTCACAGCGCGGGATCAGCCTGATCGACCCGGAAGAGGGCCCTCTCGCCCTGCTGAGGGAGCTGGCGTGGGGCGACATGACGGCCGGGACCGTCGTCCACACCGCTTCGGAGTGGTGAGATGACCGGTCCCGAGTTCCGCACCGTGCCCGTCGCCGTCACCGGGATGGCCGTGCTGTTGCCCGGGGCTCCGGACCTGGCGACGTACTGGCGCAATCTCCTGACCGGCGTCGACGCGATCAGCGAGGTCCCGGGAGGGCGATGGGACGCGGAGTTCTACCGTCCCGGGTCCCGCACCGGACCCGCCGTCGCGGACCAGGTCTACTGCCGCAGGGGCGGTTTCGTGGACACGCTGACGGACGTCGACGTCACCCGGTACGGCATCATGCCCAGCTCCGTTTCGGGCACCGAGCCCGACCAGCTGATCGCCCTGCACGTGGCGGCGGCCGCCCTCGCGGACGCGGGCGGGGACGAACGGCTGCCGGTGCGGGAGCGGGTCGGGGTGGTGCTGGGCCGTGGCGGCTATCTCACTCCCGGACTGGTCCGGCTGGACCAGCGGGTGCGCACGGCGAACCAGCTCGTACGCACGCTCGGCGAGCTGCTTCCCGGTCTCGGGGCGGACCAACTCGCCCAGGTTCGCGCGGCGTTCACGGAGCGGCTGGGCCCGGATCGACCCGAGAACGCGATCGGGCTCGTGCCCAACCTCGCCGCCTCGCGGCTGGCCAACCGGCTGGATCTGCGCGGCCCGGCCTACACCGTGGACGCCGCGTGCGCCTCCTCGCTCGTGGCGGTCGACCAGGCGGTGGGTGAACTGGCTTCAGGGCGCTGCGACATGATGCTCGCGGGCGGTGTGCACCACTGCCACGACATCACGCTCTGGAGTGTCTTCTCGCAACTGCGCGCGCTGTCACCGAGCCAGCGCGTCCGGCCCTTCCACCGTGACGCCGACGGCATCCTGATCGGCGAGGGCACGGGCGTGGTCGTGCTGAAGCGGCTGGCCGACGCGGAACGGGACGGCGACCGTGTCTACGCGGTGATCCGGGGCACGGGAGTGAGCAGCGACGGTCGCACCGCCGGACTGGTCAACCCCGATCCGGACGGCCAGATACGGGCGGTACGGCAGGCCTGGCGGGCCGCCGGGATGGATCCAGCGGCGCCGGGGGCCCTCGGTCTGCTGGAGGCGCACGGCACCGCGACACCGGCCGGCGACGCGGCCGAACTCCACACACTCGCCGCGGTGTTCGGCCCCCGTGGGGACCTGCGCGGCGATGGCTCCGGGGAAGCGCCGGTCATCGGTTCGGTGAAGTCGATGATCGGCCACGCCATGCCTGCCGCCGGGGTGGCGGGCCTGGTCAAGGCCGCGCTCGCCGTCCATCACGGTGTGCTGCTGCCGACGCTGCACTGCGAGGACCCCCACCCCGCACTCGCGGACACCCGGTTCCGCCCGCTGGCGGAGCCCGTCCCCTGGGAGACGGGCCCGGGCCACGCGCGGCGCGCGGCGGTGAACGCCTTCGGCTTCGGCGGGATCAACGCGCATGTGATCCTGGAACAGGCCCCGGAACCGGTGGCGTTGCGCGGTGCCGCCACCGCGGGCGCCGCCAACGGGACGCCACGGGCGGAGTCGGTGGCCGAGCCCGAACGGGTGTTGCAGCTCGCGGCCGGCACCCCGGAGCGGCTGGCCGCCCTGCTGGACGCGGACGACCGGACCGTACTGGCCGCCGGGACGGGCCCTGCCGGGGCGGAGCCGGCGGAGCGGATCCGGCTCGGCATCGTCGATCCCACACCCAGGCGACTGGCGCTGGCGCGGCGGGTCGCCGCCAAGGGCCAGGCCTGGCGCGGTCGCAATGATGTCTGGTTCGCCCCCGAACCACTGCTCGGCGGTGCCCGGCCCGGCCGTGTGGCCTTCGTCTTCCCCGGACTCGAAGGCGACTTCGCACCGCAAGTCGACGGGATCGCGCAGCACTTCGGGCTTGCCACGCCCGGGGGATCCGGCGAGGACACACTCGCCGAGGTCGGCGACATCGGCCGGCACGGCCTCGGTGTGGTGGCGGTGGGACGGCTGCTGGACGCGGCGCTGCGCCGGATGGGTGTGGTGCCCGAGGCGGTGGCCGGGCACAGCATCGGTGAGTGGACGGCGATGGCGGCGGCCGGAATGTACGCCGAGCGGGCCGTCGACGACTTCATGGCCTCGCTCGACCCCGACACGGTCACGGTGCCGGACCTCGCCTTCGCCGCCGTCGGCATGTCCGCGCTCAGGGTGGCTGAGGCGCTCCAGGACTCCGGCCTTCCGGTGAGCCTGTCCCACGACAACGCGCCCCATCAGTCGATGGTGTGCGGACCACCTGAGCCGGTCGAGGAGTTCGTGGGGACATTGCGGGCCCAAGGTGTGCTGTGCAGGGTGCTGCCGTTCCGGTCCGGCTTCCACACCCCCATGCTGGAGCCCTCTCTGGGACCGTTCCGGGCGGCGGCCGAGCGGTTCGCCCTGCACCGGCCCACGGTGCCGGTCTGGTCGGGCACGACGGCGGCGCCGTTCCCCGACGACGAAGCGGGTGTACGCGCACTGTTCGTGCGTCATCTGCTGGAGCCGGTCCGCTTCCGGCAGCTGACCGAAGCGCTGTACGGTGCCGGCTTCCGGGCGTTCGTCCAGGTCGGCACGGGACAGCTCGGCTCGCTGATCGACGACACACTGGCGGGCCGGGACCATCTGGTGGTGGCGGCCAACTCGCCCCATCGCTCCGGCCTTGCGCAGCTGCGGCGGGTGGCGGTGGCGCTGTGGTCGGAGGGCGCGCCGGTGCGGCCCGATGTGATCGACCGTCCCGCCACACCCGCGGCCGGCAGGACAGCCGCGCCGGCCACCCGGCGGAAGACACCCCCGCCGGTGCGTCTCGACCTGAGCGGCGCCCTGGTCTCACTGGACCGGGATGTCGCCGCCGCACTGCGCTCCTCGCTGCTGCCTGAGGCGCCCCGGCGTCCAGCCGCCCCGTCCGTACCGACCGTCTCCCCCGCGGCGGCCGCGCGCTTCCCGCTCCTCGCCGAGCTCACCGCGCTGATGCGGGACACCACGGCCACCGCGGCCGAGCTGATCGCGGTGGCCGGTCAGTCGCCACCGCGCCGGGGGCCCGTGACCCGCGCGGTGTCGCCGGCCCGGCACCGTCCGTCCCCCGCAGCGCCCGCCGCCGACCCGGCTCCCGCAGCCGAGCCGGGCTCCGGCCGTTGCGCGTTCACGGTCCGCGTCGGGCCTGATTCCATGCCGTACCTGCTCGACCACTGCTTCTTCCGGCAGCGGACGGACTGGCCCGACGTGGCCGACCGCTGGCCGGTGGTCCCGGCCACCACGATCGTCCACCACATGATGGAGGCGGCGGAGCGAAGCGCCCCGGGGATGCGGGCGATCGCCGTGCACGACGCCCGGTTCGACCGCTGGCTGACGGCCGCCGAACCGATGGATGTCACGGTCACCGTCACCCCGTCGGGACCGGACCGCGTCGCCGTGTCCTTCGGCCCGCACGCCCGGGCGACGGTCGAGCTCGCCGGGCGTCATCCCGAACCGTCGCCTGCCCAGGCCCGTGACGCGCTCCTGGACGAGCGCGAACCGGACCACCGCGCTGCCCAGTTGTACGACGAACGCTGGATGTTCCACGGCCCGGCCTACCAGGGCGTGACCGCACTGACCGGTATCGGGGACCGTCATGTACGCGCTGTACTGACCGTGCCTCCCGCGCCCGGGGCGCTGCTGGACAACGTCGGTCAGGTGCTCGGCTACTGGATCATGGCGACCGCCACGGAGCGGACCGTGGTGTTTCCCGTACGCATACGGCGGATGCGGTTCTTCGGCCCGCCGCCCACGCCGGGCACGGCGCTGGAATGCCTGATCCGTATCACCTCCCTGACCGGATCCCTGCTCGAAGCCGACGCCTTGCTGATGTCCGGGGGCACGGTGTGGGCCGAGCTGGACGGCTGGCAGGACCGCCGCTTCGACAACGACCCGAAGACCCGGCCGGTCGAGCGCTTCCCCGAGCGCAACACCCTGTCCGAGAACCGCTCGGGGGGCTGGTCGCTGGTCCATGAACGGTGGCCGGACCTGGCGTCGCGCGATCTGATCATGCGCAACATGCTGGGCAGCGCCGAGCGCGGGGTCTACGAGCGGCAGCCGCCGCGCGGCCGCCGGCAGTGGTTGCTCGGCCGGATCGCGGCCAAGGACGCGGTGCGCAGGTATCTCTGGGAGCGGGGCGAGGGCCCGGTGTTCCCCGCCGAACTGCGGGTGGACAACGACGCGGACGGCCGCCCCCTGGTGACCGGCCGGCACGGCCGGGCGCTGCCGCCCCTCACGGTGTCGATAGCCCACCGTGCCGAAGCGGCCGTCGCCCTCGTAGCGCCCCGCCCCTCCGCAGATGCGCGCGGCGGCGGCGATCCGGCCGTGGTGCGTGGTCCCGGTATCGACATCGAGGAGGTCACCGAGCACGGCGAGTCCACACTGGCGGCAGCGCTGGGCCGGGAGGAGCGTGAGCTGCTGACCGCCTGCCGGGACGCCACCGGCGAGTCCGGGGCGCTGTGGTTCACCCGTTTCTGGGCGGCGAAGGAGGCAGCAGCCAAGGCGGAGGGCACGGGATTCGGCGGCCGTCCCAAGGACTTCGCCGTGGTCAGGGCGGCGCGGGACCTGCTGGCGGTCGAGGTGCGTACGGCCTCGGGTGCACCGGTGCGTACCCATCAGGTCCGCTGCGAGCAGGTGGGCAATCCCCCGGGGCTGCCGCCGCGCGCCTATGTGGTGGCGTGGACCGGAGCTCCGGAACGGTCCGGAACAGCAAGTGACGAGGAGGACGGGAAGTGACCACGACACAGCCTGCGGGCCCGTTACGGGCGGATCAGGACGAGATTCTCGCCGACATCACCGCCATGATCGAGCTGGTGCTCGAGGACTACGGCCTCGATGACACCGAGGTCGGGATGGAGACCCGGTTCAGCAGGGATCTGGAGTTCGAGAGCATCGACCTGGTCACCCTGGCCGGTCATCTGGAGGAACGATACGGGCGCACGGTCAACTTCGCCGAGTTCGTGGCCTCCATGGAGCTCGACGACATCATCCAGCTGACCGTGGGCCGGCTCGTCGAGTACGTCGCCCAGTGTCTCAAGAGCGCCGGAGCGGACTGACCGATGGCGATCGTCGACGCCGGCGGCATCCGGCTGCACGTCCAGCGGCTCGGTCCCGGCGACGGGCGGCCGGCCAGGGCGACCGTCGTGTTGCTGCACGGTCTGCTGACCGACAGCCTGGCGAGCTACTACTTCACCGTCGCGCCCGCCTTCGCCGCGGCCGGACTCGATGTGGTGATGTACGACCACCGGGGGCACGGCCGCAGCGGGCGCCCGGCCACGGGGTACAGCCTGGACGCCTTCGTGGGCGATCTCGGGGCACTGCTCGGACGGCTCGGGATCCACGGCCCGGTCCATCTGGTCGGCAACTCCTTCGGTGGGACGGTCTCGTTCGGCTACGCCCTGCGGCATCCCGAGCGGGTGGCGAGCATCGCGGTCATCGAGTCCGAACCGGCCACGCCCTCCTGGGCACACAAGATCTTCGGTCTGCTGGACCGGGTGCGGCACGAGATGACGGCCAACGAGCGCGACGCCCTCGACTGGATCGCCGCGCACCGCGGCGGGCACACGGCACGGCTGGCGAAGGCCGCGGGACGGCTGGTGCGGGACACCACGATCGCCGCCGAGGTCACGACCTGCGAGCTCGTCGCTGAGCAGGACATCCGTTCGCTGCGCTGTCCGGTGCTCGCGGTGTACGGCGAGGACTCCGACCTCGCCGAGCAGGCACCGTGGCTGCGTGCCCTGCTGCCCCGGTGCCGGACGGTGCTGCTGCCCGGTCACGAGCACTCCGTCCTGGTGGAGGCGCCGGGGCGGGTGCGCGACCTCGTACTCGACTGGATCGGGCGCCATCCGCACCGGCAGGACGGTCCACTGCCGACCGCGCCTGCGTGCATACCGGTGGCCACGCCCATGGAGTCGCCGATGGGCACGCCCGTGGAGGTGAACGTGCCATGAGCCGCTATCTGTTCGTCGTTCCCCCGCTCGTCGGCCATATCAACCCGCTGGTGGGGGTGGCGGCCGAGCTGGCCGACCGGGGGCACCAGGTGGCCTGGGCGGGGCAGCCGGATGTGGTGCACCGCCTCGCCGGGCAGGACGCGCGGGTCTTCCCGTCCCCCGCGTCCTGGACGGACGGGGTGCCACGGCCGGCGGACATCCGGGGTCCGGAAGCACTGCGTTTCCTCTGGGAGCGGTTTCTGGTGCCGCTCGCCGACGCGATGGCAGAAGGCGTCCGGGGCGCGGTGGAGGTGTTCCGTCCCGATGTGGTGGTCGCCGACCAGCAGGCGGTGGCGGGCGGGCTCGTCGCCGAGCGGCTGGGGATGCGGTGGGCGACATCGGCGACGACCTCGGCGGAGTTCGCCGATGTCCTGTCGGCGATGCCGAAGGTCGCGGCCTGGAACGACGCGCTGCTGGACGAGCTGCGCCGACGTATCGGCGCCCCTGACGGCACGGCGGATCCGCGGTTCTCGCCCCATCTGGTGCTGGCGTTCACCACCGAGGAGCTGGCCGGTCCGCCCGCCCGCGGCGGGGACCGGATCCGCTGGGTGGGACCCTCGCTGACCGCGCGCCCCAGCCCTGCGGGCTTCCCCTGGGAGTGGCTCGACCCGGGGCGTGCGACGGTCCTGGTCACCCTCGGCACCGCGAACACCGATGTGGGCAGGCGCTTCCTCACCGAGTGTGCCGCGGCGCTGCGCGCCCGGGCGGACAGGATGCAGGCCGTCATCGTGGACCCGGAGGGCGTCCTCGGCACCGGTTCCCCGCGGGGGGACGCCGCGCACCGGGGCGAGGACACGCGCGACGCACAGCAGGACAAGGACCTGCTCGCCGTCCCCGTGGTGCCGCAGCTCGCGTTGCTCGGACATGTCGACGCGGTGGTCTGCCATGCGGGCCACAACACGGTGTGCGAGTCACTGTGGCACGGCGTCCCCCTGGTCGTCGCGCCGATCAGGGACGACCAACCGGTGATCGCGGCACAGGTCGCCGACGCGGGTGCCGGGGTACGGGTCCGCTTCGGCCGGGCCACCGAGGCCAGGGTCGGTGCGGCCATCGACGCCGTGCTGTACGCACCCGGGTACCGGGCCGCGGCCCGGGCGATCGGCTCCGCCTTCCGCTCGGCTGGCGGAGCCGCCGCTGCCGCCGCCCACCTGGAACAGCTCGCCCGTGACAGGAACGAGGAGGACTCCGTATGAACCCCCGCTCCGGGCGCTCCCGCCCCCAGCGACCGCGTCACGAGACGGTGGCCGCACTGCGCCCCGCGTACCGGGCCGAGCTCGCCGACGGTCCCCAGGCGTTTTTCGAGCCGATGCGGCTCACCTGCCCCTGGTGCGGATCAGCGCGGATCGGCGGTCATCTGCGGACCTCCGACCTGCTCCAGCACAAGCCGGGGAACTTCCGGATCGACCGGTGCCACTCCTGCCGGCATCTGTTCCAGAACCCGCGGCTCAACGCCCGGGGGCTCGACTTCTACTACCGGGACTTCTACGACGGCCTGGGCGAGCGGCAGCTCGACGGGATGTTCAGCGGACGGACCGCCTCCTACCGCCGCCGGGCAGCGTCCGTGCTGCCGCATGTCGGCGAGGCCAAGCGGTGGCTCGATGTGGGCACAGGTCACGGGCACTTCTGCGAGGTCGCCCGGGAGGTCCTGCCTGATGTGGTCTTCGACGGGCTCGACCGCTCCGACGGTGTGGACCTGGCCGCTCGTGAGGGGCGGGTCGAGCGGGGCCACCGCGGCGGCTTCACCGAGCTCGCGCCGGGTCTGACCGGCGAGTACGACGTGGTGAGCATGTTCCATTACCTGGAGCACAGCACCGAGCCGATACGGGAGCTGGAGGCGGCCCGCGCGACGCTGCGCCCGGGCGGGCATCTGGTGATCGAGGTGCCTGACCCGGACAGCCGCTATGCCCGGCTGCTCGGGCGCTGGTGGCTCCCCTGGCTCCAGCCGCAGCATCTCCATCTGGTGCCCGTGGCCAATCTGCGCCGGGCGCTCGCGGGACTCGGCTTCACGGTGGTGGCGGAGCAGCACGGGTCGGCGCACGAGGCCGTGGATCTGGTGGCGGCGGTCTGGCTGGCTCTGGACGAGGCCGCGCCCCGGGACGACCTGCCGTGGCTGCCGACGAGACCCGGACGGGTGCGCCGCGCGCTGCGCACCTCGGTGCTGCTGGCGGGGGTGCCGGCCCTGCTGCTGGCGACGCTGACGGACCGGGTCCTCGCGCGGTTCGCGGAGCGTCTCGGGCTGGCCAACGCGTACCGGCTGGTGGCTCGGCGTGACTGAGGGGCGTCAGGGGTCCGAAAACGGCTCAGGGGTCCTGAAACGGAGAAAAGCCGCTTCCTCATGTATGAGGAAACGGCTTCCGACCGGCGAATTCGCTGGTCGGGACGACAGGATTTGAACCTGCGACCCCTTGACCCCCAGTCAAGTGCGCTACCAAGCTGCGCCACGTCCCGGTGCCCGTCTGACCTGGGGTTTCCCCCGGCCGACCGCGCACGAGAACCATACCGCACTTCCCTGGGTGGTCACGAACCGTTTCCCGGCCGACCGCCCGTGCGGCTCAGCGTGCACGGTGCGTACCGGAGCGGATACCGCATCCTCGCCCTGCGTCCGGCCGGTCACGGGAACGGCCAGCGGGAACCGATCGGAAGAAATGCAGAAGAAAGAGGACGAAAACCATCAGACCCGCCAGGCGCAGCAGACCCGGCAGATCCGTGTCACGCTCCCCCGCACAGGATCCGCCGGGTCCAGGGTGCCAGGGGTTATGCGAGGCAGTAGACACCCATCGCCGGGTTGAGGAATCCGATGACGGTGAAGCTGTTGCCGCAGAAGGCGATCGGCATGTAGACCGGCATCTGGATCACATTGCCCGACAGCACGCCGGGCGAGCCCGACACCACACCGATGGCGGTGGGACCGTCGTGGGCCGCGGCGGCACCGGCGCCGCCGAGGACCGCGGCGGTGGCCAGTGCGGCCGTTGCCACCAGAGTGCGCATACGCATGGTCTCTCCTTGGGGGAGGTGGTCATGGAACACGATGACCATCCCCTGCGGACGCGCTCGGCATAACGCGGCCCGACCCGTTCGGCGCAGCGGCCAGCCAGCCGGCGACCGCGTCGGCGATGGGCTGAGCGGTCTCCAGTTCGATGAAGCCGAACTGCCCGCCCTGGTTGCACTCCAGGAACCACCACACCCCCTCCCCGTCCTCCGCGAAGTCGAAGGCGGCGTAGGCGAGGCCCGCCTCACCGGTGTAGTCGCGCACGGCACGGGCGATGCGGTGGGGCACATCCACCGGCTGCCAGTTGTGGCCGGTGGTGCCGTAACGCCCGTCGACCTGGTCGGAGGCGGCGAGCTTGCGCGCCGCGAACAGCCTGCCGCCGACCGCGGTGAGCCGGATGTCCGCGCGCTTGGCGATGAACTGCTGGAGCAGGGTCGGGGCAGCGGCGACCGAGGAGAAGTCGGCATCCTGGCCGATGCGGGTCGTGGGCAGGGCGACCGGCGGGTCACCGACCGGCGGACCGGATGCCGATTTCACCACGAGGTCCCGGTACTGGGCGGCGAACTGCCGCGCCACCCGGGGAAAGGTGGTGATGACGGTGGGCGGTACGGCGAAGCCGCTGCGGTGGGCGAGGCTCAGCTGCCACGGCTTGCACCGTGCCTGGGCGGACATGGCGGGATGGTTCATCCACCGCGCGGTGGCGGAGTACAGCATCCCGTAGAGCGCCTGCTCGGTCTCGGCCGCGAGCCACTCCGAGGGTTCCGGGGCGTGGGCTGCGGGCTCCCCGGGCCTGCGGACCCATATCGAGCGCAGGGCGCTCATGCTCAACAAGCGTCCCTCCGTGGACAGATGGCCGTAGAAGTCCCCTTGTACATACTCGGCCGACAGGGCTGCCTCGCCCGGTACGTCGGCGGGGTCGAGGCGTACCAGGGGCACGCCCCGCTCATGCAGCTTGGCGACCACCATGTCTGCGGTCACGTCCTGCCGACAGGTCAGGATGAGCACGGTCATTTCTGGTGCCGGTCTGTTCAGTCGTCGAAGTGGGTCTTGGAACCGGCCGTGGAAGTGGTCGTCCCGGTCGCCAACAGCACCGCCCTGTCATCGACCGCGGGGCGTCCGTCCGCCAGCACGTTCAGCTGGAGGGCGGGGTCATAGCTGTAGGAAATGGTGACCGCTGGACTCTCGGCCGGAAGTACGAAGTTCAGTACGAACGGTCGCATGAGTCTCCTTCGTCGACTGTCTGCACACGCGTAACTGTACGTGCTGAAGTCGTAGGCAACTCATCACCATGCGTTACCGCAGGCCGGGATGGTGGTGAATGTCATCACAATGCGTTCGCTCAACCTTTCGACCCCTGACTCTCGTCTTCCTGAAACGTGGGTCGACGCCGAAGTGACTGCGCGCTGGCATCCCCCAACTCCGAGTAGGCATAGCCCAGTTCGCGCGGAGTCGCGACATCCAGTGAGCGAATACTTTCCACCCCCGACCTGCTCGAAACGCGTCCCACCACCGCCGGGACGGCAGGACGGCAGCGCCCGGCGCGGACGGGGGCGCGGGGCGGCACAACCATGCGCCGGGCGCCGCGTAAAACCTTTGCCCTTGGCATGTGGCAAGCAGCGACCCGGTGGGAATGCCCTTCGAGGAGAAGCGGCGGGCTAGTACCACCCGGCACACAGTTCATTCAAACGTCAACGGGCCCTGTTTCAGACATAGTTGGGAGTCTGCCTGAATGCCGTCGGCGGTGATCAACACCATGAGGTGCCATGTGGTGCCCGGCCCGTACGGAACGGGACCACACCGATGCACCAGCAGTTCGCACACCCGCGCGAGCAGGCGTTTTCGCAGAGGAGGGCTCGCCAATGGACGGGTACTTCGCCAGTCGACCGCACCATCAGCTCAGGGAGCGCGTCAGACACTTCGCGGAGAGTGAGGTCCGGCCGCGGATTACCGCGATGGAGGCCGCCCGCACGGTGCACCACGAGCTGTCGCGGCTGATCGCGCGGCAGGGCTGGCTCGGAGCGACCATCGGCAAGGACTACGGAGGGATGGGGGCCGGCCATCTCGCCAAGACCATCATCATCGAGGAGCTGTCCCGGACCAGCGCCGCCATGGGAGCGATGGTCCAGGCCTCCCAGCTGGGTGCGGCGAAGATAGTCCACTTCGGCACCGAGGAGCAGAAGAAGACCTGGCTCCCGGCGATCGCGGCCGGTGAGTGCCTTCCCACCATCGCGGTCACCGAGCCGGAGTCGGGCGGGCATGTGCTGGGCATGAGCGCCACCGCGGTGCGTGACGGCGACGACTATGTCCTCAATGGCCGAAAGGTGTACGTCGGCAACAGCCATGTCGGGGATCTCCATGGCGTCGTGGTACGTACCGGCCCGGGGTCAGCGGGCCTGACGGCTCTGCTGGTCGAGTCGGGCCGACCCGGTTTTCGCACGGGCGAACAGAAGCCGACGATGGGTCTGCACGGATTCGGATTCGGCGAGCTCTTCTTCGACAACTGCCGGGTGCCGGTGGAGAACCGGCTGGGTGAGGAGGGAGACGGTCTTGCCGTCGCATACTCCTCCAGCGTCCTGTACGGACGGGCGAACCTCACGGCGGTCGCGCTCGGCATCCACCAGGCGATCCTGGAGGAGACCACGCGCTTCTGCTCCGAACGCCTGCGCTACGGCAAGCCGCTTCATGAACTGCCGTCCATCAAGCTGAAGTTGGGACAGCTCCAGTCACGGCTGATGACAGCACGGCTCGCCGCGTACCACGCGGTGCACCTGCTGGACGAGGGGATGGAGTGCGACGCGGAGCTGATGAACGCGAAGCTGGTCAACGTCGAGTCGGCGCTGGACTCGGCGCGGAACGCGATGGAGGTCCACGCGGCGGCCGGGCTGTTCACCGACTGTCCCATCGAACGCTATCTGCGGGACGCCCACCACATCTTCGCGCCCGCCGGTACCTCCGACATCCAGTTGCTCCGGCTCGCCGAGGTGGCACTGGGCACTGCCAAGGGGCAGTGGTCACAGCGGTTGTCCGCACTGACCCGGCTGGCGCCCGCCCTGTGAGGGGCGGGCCCCGGCCGGGCGCGGAGCGCCCTCGTCACGATCGCCGCACCGTCAGATTCCACCGTCCTCGCGGCGGTGAATCTGTTCCACCAGCTCGGCGGCGAGCGACTTGATCGTCTCGAGACCGGCCCGGCCCCAGGGCCGCGGCTCCGTGTCCACCACGCAGATCGTGCCGAGCGCGATCCCGGTGCGGTCGATCAGCGGCGCCCCGAGATAGGACCGGATGCCGATCTCGTCCACCACCGGGTTCCCCGCGAAGCGCGGATAGTCGCACACGTCCTCAAGGACGAGCGCCTTCCGCCGCACCACCACATGGGGGCAGTACCCGTGGTCACGCGCCATGAAGCGGCTCACGTCGGCGCCCGTCGCGGCCGCGGCGGCGTCCAGTTGCTCTCCCGAGTGGCTGCCCGACGGAGTATGCAGCCCGGCGAAGAACTGCTGGTTCTCATCGATGAAGTTGACCATCGAGTACGGGGCCCGGGTCACCTCTGCCAGCCGGTGGGCGAAGTCGTCGAAGGCCGGTTCCGCCCGCTCCCCCAGGCCCAGCTGTCGCAGCCTGCGCACCCGTATCGGTGCGTCAGGGTCCACGGGGGTGAGCAGCAGATGGCCGGTCGGGTCGTACGTCATGAGAGTGCTCCGTAGCTCGGCGCCGGTGCCGGTGCCGGCGTGGTGGTCAGCAGATACTGGGCGAGGGTGACCAGGGTCCGTATCCCGGAACTGGCGATACGGGCGTCACACAACACGACCGGTATCTCGGGTCTGAGGTCGATGGCGGCCCGCACCTCATCCGGCTCGTAGCGGTAGGCCCCGTCGAACTCGTTGACCGCGACGACGAAACCGATGCCCCGCCGCTCGAAGAAGTCGACGGCGGCGAAGGACTCGTCGAGGCGGCGGGTGTCGGCCAGCACCACGGCGCCCAGTGCTCCCTCGGAGAGCTCGTCCCACATGAACCAGAAGCGTTCCTGACCGGGTGTGCCGAAGAGGTACAGCACATTGCGTTCGTCGAGGGTCATACGGCCGAAGTCCATCGCGACGGTCGTGGTGGTCTTGGACTCGACACCGTCGAGCCGGTCGGTCGCCGCGCTGACCGTGGTCAGCAACTCCTCGGTGCTGAGCGGCTCGATCTCGCTCACCGCACCGACGAAGGTCGTCTTGCCGACTCCGAACCCCCCGGCGACCAGGATCTTCAGCGCGGTGGGGAAGAGGCCCGCGACCGAACGGCCCGGGCGGCCATGGGGTTCAGAGCCGTCGTCGTAGACCATCGAGCACTGCCTCCAGCAGAGAACGGTCGGTTGGGGACTCCTGGAACCGGGGCGCCCGCGCGGTGACCGCACCGCAGTCCAGGAGATCGGACAGGAGCACCTTGGTGACGACCGCGGGAAGGCGTAAGTGCGCGGAGATCTCCGCCACCGAGGTGGGTCCGTCGCACAACCCGAGCGCCAGGGTGTGCTCCGGGCCCAGATGGGACTGCGGGGCCGTACCGGTCGCCATCACCAGCGAGAGCAGATCCAGTGTGGCCGTCGGACGGGTGCGTCCCCCGCTCACCGTGTACGGGCGGATCAGGCGCCCGGCCGCGTCGTCGAGCCACGGCCCCTCCTGCAGAGCCGGCACGGTCAGGGCCCCAAGGTGCTCGGTGCTCCGGCCGGCTGTCTCGCCGGAGTGACCAGATAGGGCCGAACGCTCTTGACCAGCATCGCCATCTCGTATCCGAGGACCGCGGCGTCCGCCTCGCGCCCGGCGAGCACGGCCAGACAGGTACCCGAGCCCGCGGTGGACACGAAGAGCAGGGTGGAGTCGAGTTCGACCACGACCTGCCGGACCTCTCCGCCGTCGCCGAAGCGGGCACCGGCGCTGCGGCCGAGTGAGTACAGCCCGGATGCCAGCGCGGCCATGTGGTCGGCGCTGTCGGCGTCGAGCCCGTGTACGGACTTCACCAGGCCGTCGCAGGAGAGGAGAACCGCGTTGTGGGTATACGGCACTCTCTGGACCAGTCCGCTGAGCAGCCAGTCGAGATCCGAGGAATGGCTGGTCGGCGCATCGCTCGCCATGGTGCATCTACTCCTTGTGAGTGTCGTCCCGAAGGTGCGGTTCGTGGGGGGCGGCCGGGGGACTCTGCGTCTGCGCGAGGCCGATACCGCGCTGGAAGGCGGCCATCAACCCCGGGTCGTGGAGGGCGTGTTCCTCGTCCGGCCGTGGGGCCGGGTCATGGCGCAGCTGCGGCACCAGATGTTCCTGGGCGCGGCGCTTGGGGAGCGTGGGGCGGCCGCCCGTGGCGGCGGGCGCCGGCAGCGGGTCCTGGCCGGCGCCGCCCTGGTGCTGGTGACGTGCTGGTGGCTGCGGCGGCTGGTGCGGCTGGTGCGGGATGCCGGGGCCGGTGGTGACGTAGGTGAGCGACCGCTGCGGGCCTGTGGCCGGGCCGGGCCCGGTCGCCGGGGCTGATGCGGGTGCCGGGGCTGATGCGGGTGCCGACGCAGGTGCGGGTGCCGACGCAGGTGCGGGTGCCGGTGCCGGGGTTTGCCCGAGTGCGTTGTGCTCCGGAAGCGACACGACAGCGGTCCCACCGGTCTGGTCGGGAGCGTGCGCGGGTGCGTTTCCTGCGTTCGGGCGACCGTCGGCCTCCTCGCCGAGCAACCCCTTCGGCAGCACGAGTACGGCCTGGATCCCGCCGTAGATATTGGACTGGAGGCGTACGGCGATGCCGTGCCGGCGGGCAAGGGCCGACACCACGAACAGGCCGATGCGGCCGTCCTGCAACATCTGGGCCACATTGGCCTGATCGGGGTCGGCGAGCAGGGAGTTCATCCTGTGCTGCTCGGCGGCGGACATGCCGAGACCCCGGTCCTCGACCTCGACGGCGAGTCCGGCCGTGACGTGCGAGGCGCGGAGCAGGACCTGGGTGTGCGGGGCCGAGAACAGCGTGGCGTTCTCGACCAGTTCGGCGAGCAGATGGATGACATCGGCCACGGCGTGGCCGCGCAGGGTGCCGTCGATCGGCGGCACGAGCTTCACCCGCGGGTACTGCTCGACCTCGGCGATCGAGGAGCGCAGTACCTCTGTCATCGTGACCGGATTCGACCACTGGCGACGGGAGATGGCGCCCCCGAGCACGGCCAGGTTCTCCGCGTGACGGCGGATACGGGTGGCGAGGTGGTCGACGTGGAACAGGCCCTTGAGCAACTCGGGGTCCTCGACCTCGTTCTCCAGCTCGTCAAGGAGCTGGATCTCGCGGTGCACAAGGGACTGGAGCCGACGGGCCAGGTTGACGAAGACCTCGACCTTCTGGTCGCTCCCGGGGCTGCCGGAGAGCCGGGAGGCCTGGACGACCGCGGCGACGGAGGCGTCATAGGACCGGCTGAGGTCGTGGGCGAGCAGGTCGAACTCGTCTGCACCGGGCCCGGGGACCGGCACGTCCCGGCGGGGCCCCGGGCGCTCACCGCGGCGCAGTCCCTCCACGACGGTACGCAGGTCCGCCTGGCCGCGTGCGGTCGAACGACGCAGCTTGTTGCAGCGGTCGACCACGGATCTCGCGGCGCGGTCCGCGCCGAACGCGGCAGTGACCACGGCGGCGAGGGCCAGCGCCGATGACCCCAGGAGGGCGATCCAGAGAGCGGGTGAGGGGTGTGTGTCCGTGGAGCGGATCGTGAAGAGCACCGCTGCGGCGCCGCTGAGCGAGGCGACGACGGCCGGCAGAACGGCTGTACGCAGCAGCTGCGGGCGTATCCGGGATTCCGGCGGGGGTGCGGGCCGCTGCCTGGTGGTGGGGGGAGTGTGGGGAGCGCGGGGGCTCGCGGTGGGAGTGCGGGAGCCTGACCGGCCGTGCCGTCCGCCCTCGCGGCGGTCCGGCCGCGCGGCGGGTGCGCGAAGTTGAGACATCAGCGTCCTTGGTACGTGGCCGTACGACGGGTGTTCAGCTGCGGCTCAGCGGCCGGACACCCCGACGCGAGGTGAGCCCACCGTTGATCACCGGCCACACACGGTAGTCGTCAACCGTTCATCTGCGGTGGGCAGTTGACAAACTTGCCCGTGCGGCGTCCGTCTCTGGTATGAGGCTTCGTACGGCAGAGCGAAAACCCGCGGCGCCCGCTCGTTCGCACGAGGGGGCGCCGCGGGCCGTTGTGTCCCGTGGTGTGTCTCAGCCGGTCGGGGCGGTCTCGGGGGCCTCCGCGTCGGTGCCCCCGACGGCACCACTGACACCGGACGCCGGAGCTTCCGCCGCGGCGCCGTCATGCCTGCCCGCCGACGCGACAGGGGCGGCCGTGGCGACCGGTGCGACCGCACGCCACCAGGGTGCGGCCGGGACGTCCGCCGCGGTGGGTTCGAAGGGCTGGCCGGGCAGCGGCAGGGCGAGCCGGGCCCCGGCCTCGGCGGCGGCGGTGACACAGCCCTCGCCAGGCTCGTCCCATGGGTGCGGGGCCAGATTGAAGGTGGCCCAGTGGATCGGCAGCATCACCCCGGAGGGCTGCCCGCCCTGGAGGTCGAGATGGGCGCGCATCCCCTCGGCCGGGGTCATGTGGATGTCGGGCCAGTATTCGCTGTAGGCACCGATCTGGATCATGGTCGCGTCGAAGGGACCGTGCTCGGCGCCTATCTCCTTGAAGCCGGGGAAGTAACCGGTGTCCCCGCTGTGGTAGACGCGGTGGCCGGACGGCCCGAGCACCGCCCAGGAAGCCCAGAGGGTGTGCTGCTGGTTGCGCAGCCCGCGCCCGCAGAAGTGGCGGGCCGGGGTGGCGGTCAGGCGTAGGCCGGCGACCTCCGTCGACTCGCCCCAGTCGAGCTCGCGCAGCAGTGTCTCGGACACACCCCAGCGCTCCAGGTGCGCGCCCACACCGAGCGGCGCGACGAACACGCTGTCCGTGGACGCCAGCGCGCGGATCGTGGGCATGTCCAGGTGGTCGTAGTGGTCGTGCGAGATCACCACCACGTCGACCGGGCCGAGCGCGGTGAGCGGCACCGGCACGGGGTGCAGCCGCTTGGGTCCGGCGAAGGGGAACGGTGAGCAGCGCGAGCCCCACACCGGGTCGAAGAGCACCCGCCGGCCGTCAATCTCGGCGAGAACGCTCGAATGACCCATCCAGGTGATCCGCAGCCCTGTGGCGGGCGGTGCGGCAAGATCCGCCAGCGTGTCGGCGTGCAGGGGGATGGGGGCGGCGGGCGTGCGCAGCCTGCGGGCCTCCCGCTCGAAGTAGATCTTCGCGAACTCGAGCGTGGAGCCGGATGGCCTGGTCCTGGCCTCCACCGGGTTGCGGAACACCCCGTCGACGAAGTTCGGCGAGCGGCGGATCCGCTCCATCCGCTCCCCTTCCGGGTCGGCCCCGAAGGCGGTCGGCCGCAGTGACCGCAGCCGGGAGCGCAGGGAACTCGGGGGTGCGGCGCCGGTCACGGGGCCTCCTGGGGTCCGGGAGTCTTCCTTGCGGGACTTCCATTATGTGCGGGGGGTACGACAGTGCAGGAACGGGCCCGTGGGTCGGCTGGTTCCCGGTGGCGGGAAATGTCACATTCACCCAGGGCACCAGGACACAAATCCGCGCGTCCCGGGCACGACAATCGGGCGCACCCCGTTTGGCCTGCACGAATATCGCGTTGACACGAGTCCGGCACCTCCAGATACTGACCGACGGTTCAGTCCGTCGCTCCTTCTGGAGGCTCCATGTCCGCCGTGGACACCTCACTGAAAGCCCAGCAGACCCAGCACACCGCGCTGATCTCGCTCACCTGGACCGACCCCGTCACCGGGCGTCAGGGGCACCTCGTGGTGGACCGCCTCGTGCGCGGAGTCGCCAGCGGCGGGCTGCGAATGCGTGCGGGGTGCACCCTGGAGGAGGTGGCGGGGCTGGCACGCGGTATGACCATGAAGGAGGCCCTGCACTTCCACGCGGACGATCCGACGGCCCGCTATGTGCCCCTCGGCGGCGCGAAGGGCGGGATCGACTGCGACCCGCGGGATCCGGAGGCCTACGGGGTACTGGTCCGGTATCTGCGCGCGATGCGTCCGTACATCGAGAGCTGCTGGACCACCGGTGAGGACCTGGGACTCAGCCAGGATCTGGTCGACCGGGCAGCCACCGAAGCGGGGCTCGTCTCGTCCGTGCAGGCCGTGTACCGGCTGCTCGACGACGAGGCGGCGGCGCGCAAGCGGCTGGCGGACGCCTTCGCCATCGAGGTCGACGGCATCGGCCTCGATGAGCTGGTCGGTGGCTGCGGAGTCGCTGAATCGGTGCTCACGGCGCTCGACCGCACGGGCAGGGCCCGCGCCGGCACACGGGTCTCCCTCCAGGGCTTCGGCACGATGGGCGGAGCGACGGCACGCTTTCTGTCCCGTGCCGGTCTGCGGATCGTCGCCGTTGCCGACGTCAAGGGCACCATCGTCAACCCCGGAGGGCTCGACGTGGAGGCCCTCCTCACCGCGCGTGACGCGTACGGCACGGTGGACCGGGCGGCGCTGCGGCCCGACGACACCGAGCTGCCGGGCGACGCATGGCTGGTGGCCGACGCGGAGGTCCTGGTGCCCGCCGCCGTCTCGTACGCCATCGACGCGGACAACCAGGCCGGGGTGCGGGCACGCTGGATCGTCGAGGCGGCCAATATGCCGGTCCTGCCCGAGGCGGAACGGCTTCTCGCCGCCCGCGGGGTGACGGTGCTGCCGGACGTGGTCGTGAACTCGGGGACCAACGCATGGTGGTGGTGGACCCTCTTCGGTGACATCGCCGCCGACGCCGACGAAGCCTTCGCCCACACCCGCCGCTCGATGCGCGCCCTGGTCGGTCAGATGCTCGCGCGCGCCGAGGCCGACGCCGGCACCCCGCGCGCGGCTGCACACGCGATCGCCGCCGAGCGGCTCCCGGTGATCACGGAACGCTACGGCTGGTACGCCTGACAGCACATGGACCGACAGCCCGTGAGCTCGCACAGGCGTGTGTAGGGTGACCGGGTGGCGAGACTCCGGTTGAGCGTGGCGGAGCGGCGGGAGGAACTGCTGCGGGCCGCCGTGGAACAGATCGAGGCCCGGGGGGTGGCGGCCGTACGCATCGCCGATGTCGCCTCGGCCCTCGGGGTGAGCAACGCGCTGGTGCTCTACCACTTCGAAACCAAGGAGAAGCTGGTCGCGGCCGCCTTCGCCCACGCCGCCCAGGCCGATCTGGCGCATCTGCGCCGCATCCTGAGCCGCCGGACCTCCGCACTGCGACGGCTGCGCACCGCCGTCCGCTGGTACGCCCCGACGGGCCAGGCCAAGGGCTGGCGGCTGTGGATCGAGGGCTGGGCCTCATCCCTGCGCGACCCCGCGCTGCGCGATGTGGCCCGTGACCTCGACCAGCAGTGGAAGGCGGCGCTGACCGCGGTCATCACGGAGGGCTCGGCGGCCGGCGAGTTCCACTGCGACGACCCCGCGTCCGCCGCGTGGCGGCTCACGGCACTGCTGGACGGACTGGCGGTGCAGATGACCGCGTACGACGGGACGCTCACCCGGGCCGCGATGCTGGCATGGACGGACGAGGCACTGGCCCGCGAGCTGGGCCTCGAGCGCGAGGCACTGACCCGGCAGGGCGCGTAGTCCGTTCGGGAGAACTCCCGCCGGGGACGCCGCACGGCTCAGCCCGCCGACCGGGCCTCAGGTCTGACGTATTGGTTCGTACACGGCGGCGTCGAGACCGAACGTCCAGGCCACTCCCTCCTTCGCACTGCGGGTCGCGGGCGGCACCCGCAGCCAGTACGTCTTGTGCGTGCCGTCAGGTTCGGGGGTGGAGTTGACCACCTCGACCATGACGACGTCCTCGTCGTCGTCCAGCGCGATACGCCACAGCACCCCGGTCTCGTCACGGTGCACGGGCCGGGCACCCGACTCGGCGAGATAGCGGTCATAGCCGTAGAACTCGAGCATCACGCGCCGCAGTTCGGCGTTCCCCTCGGTGCGGATGCGCTCGGGGGTCAGTGACGTGAGTGCGGCCAGGAAGTCCGCGGCCACCGGCATTCCGCGCCAGGCGTGCAGTGCGAAGCCGTCGGCGAAGGCCAGCGCCGGACCGTCACCGCGGTCCAGCCGCCCCGCCTCGTCGCGGTGCAGCTCGACCGGCCGCTCACACAGGACCACCGCATGCTCGAACGGCCACCACCAGCCCGCGTGCTCCGCCACCCGGGCCAGACCGGCCAGTCGCTCGCTGCGCCCGTCGAAGGCCGCGAGCCAGGCCGCGTCGTGCTGGCCCAGCACGGCGTCCATCAGGACGAGACGGACGGCGGTGCGCTCCGCTGCCGCTTCGTCCTCGTCATCCCCGGCCTGCGCCGCCGCCTCCGCGGCGAGTTCGTCGGCGACCCCGGACCGTATCCGCTCGGCCAGCGCCCGGGTGTTGTCCCAGAGCAGGGCGCCCGTGCGCGACCAGTGCTCGGTCCAGCCCGCCGGCCCCAGCTCGTCATGCACGCGCCGGCGCTCATCGGCCCAGGGGTCCGTCCTGATCCGGTCCCGCACCGAGCGACCCGCGCCTTCCAGTGAGCGTACCGCCGCCACCGCGGCACGGGGCGAGTCCACCCAGATCAGCCGCCCTGGTGCGGTCAGCCCCACCGACTGGTAGGCGAGCCGCACCCCTTCCTCCGCCTCCGCGCGCTCCGCCGCGCCCGTCGCCGCCGCCACGGCCCGCCACTTTTCCACGTACCGCATGGTGTATCCCCGTCCCCTGTTGTCCGTTGCGATGTTCTTGCCGTCGTCCGCCGAGCCCGAGTCCTCAGTCCGCGACGATCCGGACGGCGCCCGGTATGTACTCCCGCTGGCGCACCACGCGGTACCAGCCCTTGGGCAGTGCGATCGGCGCGTGCTCTTCGTGCACCAGACGGCCACCCTCCGGGAGTTCGAGCAGCATCGGCCCGCCGGGCACCCCGGACTCCCGGACGAGCCGGCCCCTCGCGGCGAGCGCGTGCGCATGCCCGGTGACCTCGCCGAGCGCCAGCACCAGACGGCCTCTGCCGTCCCGCGGCTCCCCCTCCGCCTGCTTCACGTGCTCCGGAACGTCGTCCTGCGCGACGGGCACGATCAGCACGTCTCCCTGCCGGTACATGGCACTCCCCTCCAGGTGGCGGCGCCGAGTGCGCCGAACCTGACACCGAAGCTAGGGGCAGGGTCTGACAACGCGGTCCCCCCGACCGGTCCGAGAGCCCCGCGGAGAGCGTTGTCACTGCGGCTTGGTAGAACTGCTCGCACATCAGCCGATCAACGCCTTTCGGTGTCTGGAGCCCCGTCATGACCATCTCGGGCCATCTGCAGGACCTGTACGGCCTGCCCGTCTTCGACTTCCCCGACGCCGACGCCGACGCCGAGCCTGGCTCCCTGCCCGACCCCGAGTCGGTCGCCTGGCGGATCTCCGTCGATGCGTACGAGAGTGACGAGGCATGGGAGGCGGCCTTCGCCCGCTTCACCGCGGCGGTGGACACCACCCGGGTGCGCGCGCTGATCGTCGGCGCGTGGAGCGACGTGTACGAAAGCGCTCCCGACGAGGTCATCACGGCCATCCGGGATGCGCGGGGCGAGTTGCCCGCGCTGCGCGCGCTGTTCTTCGGTGACATCACGTACGAGGAATGCGAGATCTCCTGGATCAACCAGACCACGGTGACTCCCCTGCTGGAGGCTTTCCCCCAACTGGAGGAGTTCGGAGTCCGGGGCGGGACAGGACTCGGGTTCCCCGCGGTCCGGCACGCCGCGCTGCGTACCCTGTGCGTCGAGACCGGCGGTCTGCCGGCCGAGGTGGTGCGGGGCATCGCCGGGAGCGAGCTGCCCGCGCTGGAGCACCTGGACCTGTGGCTCGGTGTCTCCGCTTACGGCGGCGACACCGAGTTGGCGGATCTGGAGTCGTTCTTCACCGGCTCCCGGCTGCCCAGGCTGAGGCATCTCGCGCTGCGCAACGCCGAGATACAGGACGAGATCGCCGCCGCCTTCGCCAGCGCACCCGTCGTGGCGCGCCTCGAGACGCTCGACCTGTCGATGGGCACGCTCGGCGACGAAGGAGCGGCTGCGCTGCTCGAAGGTCAGCCGCTCACGCACCTCAAGAAGCTCGACCTCAACCACCACTTCATCAGCGGCCCGCTGAGGGCTCGGATACGTGAGGCACTGGAGCCGGCCGGTGTCACCGTCGATCTCGACGACGTCCAGGAGCCGTGGGACGGTGGCGACGGCCGCTTCACCGCGGTGGCGGAGTGACCACGGCGCCGCCCCGGTTCGCCGTCGTGGGAAATCCCGAGAACAGGCGCGTCGCCCTCTTCCAGGACGCGGTGCGTGCGGCGGGGCTGCCCGACGCGCGCGTGGTGCCGTGGCTCGATGTGCTGCGGGGCCGTTGCCGCTTCCTGCCGGACGAGTGGGTGCGCATCGACTCACCGGGGGAGAACGCCGAGGTCGACTTTCTGCTGCGCGGTGTCCGTGATCCGTCCCGGGTCGAAGGTGGTGCCCGGTGGTACCGGCGCTTCACCGAAGCCGCAGGGGAGGTGGCGGTGGCGGTTCGGGACGCGGGCGGCACACTGCTCGACGACCCGGGCGACCTCGCCGTGCTGTTCGACAAGAGGCTGTGCCATGAGCGACTCGCCGCGGCCGGCGTGGCGGTGCCACCGTCCCCGACATCGGGGCGTGCCGCCCCGGTGGTGGGTGGCTGGGAGGATGTCCGGGGGTATCTCGCCGAGCCGGCGTTCCGCCGCGCCTTCGTCAAACCGGCCCATGGCTCATCCGCATCCGGGGTGCTGGCCGTCGAAGCGGCCTCCGGCGGACGGGTGCGCGCGGTCACATCGGTCGAACGGACGCCTGACGGCAGGCTCTTCAACTCGCTCCGGCTGCGCCGCTACACCTCGGAGTCCGAGGTCGCGGCCATCGTGGACGCACTGGCGCCCGACGGCCTGCACATCGAGCGCTGGCTGCCGAAGGCCGTTCACCGCTCCCGGGCCACTGATCTGCGGGTCGTGGTGGTCGCGGGCAAGGCGACCCATGCCGTCGTGCGGACCAGCCGCTCCCCGCTCACCAATCTCCATCTCGGTGGCGAGCGCGGCGATCTGGCCGAGGCGATGGCTGCCGTCCGGGCGGCGGGCCGCAGCTGGCCCGAGGACGTGCTCGGGCTCTGCGAACGAGCGGCGGCCCAGTTCCCGCGACGGCTGTGCGTCGGGGTCGATCTCCTGCCCGCCACCGCCTGGCGGCGCTTCACCGTCGGCGAGGTCAACGCGTTCGGCGATCTGCTGCCGCGACTGACAGGGTTGCCCGGCAGCGGAGCGGCCGGCCTCGACACCTACGCGGCACAGGTAGCCGCCGCCATCACCTCGCACCACAAGGAACCACCATGCGCACGACCTCTTCCGGCCCTTCCGGCCCGGCACAGATGATCGACATGGCGTCCGTCGTCGGCACGGATGATCTGCTGCTCGTCACTCTGGACACACTTCGTTTCGATGTTGCCGCCGAGCTCGCCGCGGCGGGCCGGATCCCCCATCTGACGCGGCTCCTTCCCGGTGGCGTCTGGGAGCGCAGGCACGCCCCGGGAAGCTTCACCTACGCCTCCCATCAGGCGATCTTCGCCGGTTTTCTGCCCACGCCCGCCGAACCCGGTCCTCATCCCCGGCTGTTCGCGGCGCGTTTCGCGGGCAGTGAAACCACAGCGGAGGGCACGTTCGTGTACGACGCCCCGGACCTGGTCTCAGGACTGGCGGAGGCCGGGTACCGCACGGTGTGCATCGGCGGTGTCGGGTTCTTCAACCGCCAGGGCCCTCTGGGGAACGTGCTGCCGGGACTGTTCCAGGAGAGCCACTGGGAGCCGGAGTTCGGTGTGGCCTCGCCCGTCTCGTTCGAGGCACAGGTGCGGCGCGCGGAGGAGGTCGTCTCCTCGCTCCCCCGGGACCAGCGGCTGTTCCTGTTCGTCAATGTGGCGGCCCTGCACCAGCCCAACTGGTTCCATCTGCCCGGCGCGACCCGCGAGGCGGGCGATTCACGCGCGACGCATGCCGCTGCCCTGGAGTACGTGGACCGGCACATCGGCCGGCTCTTCGCGGCGGCGAGCAGCAGGCGCCGCTGCTTCGCGATCGTCTGCTCCGACCACGGCACGGCGTACGGCGACGACGGGTACACAGGGCACCGGCTCGGCCATGAGGTGGTCTGGACGGTGCCGTACGCGCAGTTCTTCCTGCCCGGCCCCGCGGAATCCCGGGCAGACGGCAAGGACGGGGAGACACGGTGAATGCGATCCGGCCCTACCAGAGCTATGTGTACGCCTATCCGCACAAGACGGCCTACCGGCCGTTGGCCGACCGGCCCTCGTTGCGGGAGCTGTGGGCTGCCGAGCGCAAGGACGCGCTCTCGCTGTACCTCCACATACCGTTCTGCGGGGTCCGCTGCGGCTTCTGCAATCTGTTCACCCGGATCGGCGCCCCCGACGAGCTGACCACGCGCTATCTCGACGCGCTGGAGCGGCAGGCGACGGCGGTCCGGGAAGCCCTGGGGGACGCGGATCCGGTGCGGTTCACCGCCGCGGCCTTCGGTGGCGGCACCCCGACCTTTCTGACCGCTGCCGAGCTGGCCAGGCTCTGCGACATCGCGGAGCAGGGCATGGGCGCGGATCTCGGCACGGTCCCGCTGTCCGTGGAGACCTCCCCGGCCACCGCGACCGCGGACCGGCTCGCCGTGCTCGCCGAGCGCGGCGCGACACGGCTGAGCATCGGTGTGCAGAGCTTCGTCGACGAGGAGGCGCGCGCGGCCGTCCGGCCGCAGCGGCGCGCCGACGTCGATGCGGCGCTCGGCCGGATCCGGGACGCGGGCTTCCCCGTGCTCAACATCGACCTGATCTACGGCATCGACGGGCAGACCGGTGCGACCTGGCGCCGTTCACTGGACGCGGCACTGTCCTGGCGGCCCGAGGAGCTGTATCTGTATCCGCTGTACGTACGGCCGCTGACCGGGCTGGGCCGCCGCGCCGCAGCGGATGCCGACGAGGCCTGGGATGCCCAGCGCCTGCGGCTGTACCGGGAGGGCCGCGATCACCTGCTCGCCCACGGCTACGAGCAGGTGTCGATGCGGATGTTCCGCCGCGCGGACGCACCGGCGCAGGGCCCGGACGACCACGCCTGCCAGACCGACGGGATGATCGGACTCGGCTGCGGGGCCCGCTCGTACACATCCGGGCTGCACTACTCCTTCGACTACGCCGTCGACATGGGCGAGATACGGAGGATCATCGACGACTACACAAGCGCCGATGACTTCAGCCGGGCCGAGGTCGGCCGGCCGATCGACGGGAACGAAGCACGCCGCCGCCATCTGCTCCAGTCGCTTCTCCAGTCGCGGGGCATGCCCGTGGCGGAGTACGCGGCTCGGTTCGGGAACCATCCGGGAGACGACTTCCCCGTCGAGCTGTCGGGCTTCGCCGAGCGCGGCTGGCTGGAGGAGACGGGCGGGCTGCTGCGGCTGACAGCCGAGGGCCTCGCCCACTCGGACGCGCTGGGGCCCGCGATGTTCTCGCCCGCCGTACGGTCCGCGATGGTCGCCTACGAGGCCAAATGAGGGAATGTCGATGGACCTGACCCTGCTGTACCGGGGCCCGCTCGCCTCCTGTGACTACGACTGCCCGTACTGCCCCTTCGCCAAGCGCCGCGACAGCCGGGAGCAGCTGCGAGCCGACCGGGACGCACTGCGCAGGTTCGCGGCCTGGGCGGCGCAGCAGTCGGACGACCGTCTCTCCGTGCTGTTCACACCTTGGGGAGAGGGGCTGGTCCGGTCCTGGTATCGCAGCACTTTGGTCGAGCTGTCCCAACTGCCGCACATCCGGCGGGTCGCCATCCAGACCAACCTGAGCTGCCGCACCGACTGGCTGGCGGACGCCGACACGGACACGCTGGCGCTGTGGTGCACGTACCACCCCGGGCAGACTCCGTACGACCGGTTCCTCGGCAAGTGCCGGGAGCTCACCGAGCGAGGAGTGCGGTTCAGCGTGGGCGTGGTCGGCTTCGAGGAGCATCTGGAGCAGGCACGGCGGCTGCGGGCGGAGCTTCCGCCGCAGGTCTATCTGTGGATCAACGCGGCAGAGGGGCACACCTACACGGACGAGCAGGCCGCCCGCTGGACGGCCCTCGATCCGCTGTTCCCCTACAGCCGCCACCCCCACCGTTCGGCCGGGCTGCCGTGCCGCACCGGAGAGTCGGTGATCTCGGTGGACGGGGACGGCTCGGTGCGGCGCTGCCATTTCGTCCGCACCCGGCTCGGCAGTCTCTACGACGGCTCCTACCGCGCGGCGCTGAAGCCCCGCGCCTGCCCGCTCGCCGTCTGCGACTGCCACATCGGCTATGTCCACCTGGAGTCGCTGCCGTTGTACGACGTGTTCGCGGGCGGGGTCCTGGAACGGATCCCCGCCCACACGTCAGCACACGGTGAGATGGACGGTCCCGGGCCCGGGCTGGGCCCGGGGCGCGGACTCCGTAGCGGGCCTCAGAGCGGAAGGAGATTTGGACGCTTCGGCTCCACGTGATCGCCGGAGGACTCCCCGCGCAGTCGCCTGCCGATCCACGGGACCAGGTACTCCCTGGCCCAGAGGATGTCGTCGCGACGGATCTCCAGCGCACCCCGGGGCGGCAGTGGGGGCCACTCCTGGTCCGGGTCCGCGGGGATGCCGATGCCGAGGACCTGTGCGGCGCGGAGCGCGACGCGGGTATGGCCCTCCGGGGAGAGGTGGAGGCGGTCGTCGTCCCAGGCACGGCGGTCCTGGACGGACCTGAGCGACCAGAGGTCCAGTACGGGGCAGCCGTGGCGGTCGGCGATGGCCCGTACGTGGGCGGTGTACGTAGCGATCTTGCCACGCAGATGGCGGAGCACCGGCACGCCCCGGGTGTCGAATCCGGTGGTCACCATGACGGTGCCGACGGATGCGCGGAGGTCGGCCACGGCGCGTTCGAAGCGCTCGGCGACGTCGTCGGGGTCGGTGCCGGGCCGGATGATGTCATTGCCCCCCGCGCAGAACGTCACCAGGTCGGGGGCGAGTTCCTTCGCCCGGGGGACCTGCTCCTCCACGATCTGGTCGAGAAGCCTGCCGCGTACGGCGAGGTTGGCGTAGCGGAAGGTGTGCTCCGGTACACGGTCGTCGAGCAGCACCGCGAGGCGGTCTGCCCAGCCGACGAACTGCTCGTCGGGCCCCGGATCCCCCACGCCCTCGGTGAAGCTGTCACCGATCGCCGCGTACGACCCGAATAGTGTGTCTGTTGTTGATCTCGAATCGTCTGCCACGTCACGACATCTTTCACCGCGCGAAGTGACCTACGCCACCGTAGGAGGGGTTGACGGGGCGTGACATAGACCACCGAGCCGGTTTTCGGCGGACGGGAATACCGGCGGCACACAGACGTCCGCCACTCCCCGCGTCAGGTGGGGAGCGGCGGACGTCACTGACGTTACGTCAGCTCGAGGGGGTGGTTCAGAGGCGCACACCGTGCTGGCGGAGGTAGGCCAGCGGGTCGATGTCCGAGCCGTAGTTCGGCGTGGTGCGGATCTCGAAGTGGAGGTGCGGACCGGTGGAGTTGCCGGTGGAGCCGGAGAGGCCGATCTGCTGTCCGCCGCTCACGCTCTGCCCGGCCGAGACGGAGAGGGAGGAGAGGTGGGCGTACTGGGAGTAGGTGCCGTCGCCGTGCCGGATGACGACCTGGTTGCCGTAAGCGCCGGCCCATCCGGCCGAGGCGACGGTGCCGGGGCCGACGGACTTGACCGAGGTACCGACGGAGGCGATGAAGTCGAGACCGGTGTGGTAGCCGCTGGACCACATGGCACCCGGGGTGCGGTAGGCGGTGCTGATGCCTCCGGCGACCGGAGCAGAGTAGAAGGACTCCTTGCTCTTAGCGGACGGAGCCTCGGCAGCCGCGGGGGCGGCGGCCTCGACCTTGGCCTTGGCCTCGACCTTGACCTTGGCCTTGACCCCGGGGGCAGCCGGGGCGGCCTTGGGGGCATCGGCGGTACGGTCGGCAGACCGCGAGGCGCGCTCGTCCTTCGCCGGCGCCTGGGCCGGGCGCTCGGTCGGTGCCGCGGTCTTCGCCGCGGTGCCGAGGGCGAGCTTCAGACCCGGGTGGATCAGCGAGGGGTTCTCGCCGACGACCTCGCGGTTCTCGGCGTACAGCTTCTTCCAGCCGCCGCGGACATGCTGCTCTTCGGCGATCTTGGACAGGTAGTCGCCGGACACGACCGTGTAGGTCCTGGGCGGCTTCGGAGCGGCCACCGACTGCGGGGCGGCGGCCTGTCGGGCGACTGCGGCGGTGTGCTCGGCGGTGGCCGCGGGAGCGGAGTTCCCCGTGGCGTGCGCCGCGCCTGCGGCGCCGATGAGCGGGAGTGCGATGGCGGCGCCACCGGTTCCCGCGGCGACGAATCCGCGAGCGAGCGGGCTGGTCTTGGGTCGGCGGTGCTTACCCCGTCCGGGCATGGCGAATTCCTCTCCGGCGCCTGCGAGGTGAGCTGTCGGGTTCGGGCTGGAGCTGCCCGGCCGTGCGATGGCACGACTTCACCCCTAGCCGTCCGGAACCCCGGGACGGCGACTTACCTGGGTCCCCCGCTCCTGCCACGCGTGAGTGTGTGCGGAATTCCGGACGGCGGCAGGATTCGGCGGTCCGACCGGATTGCGGCGACCGTAGGCGAGTCGGGCGAGCGGTACAAGCAGTCCTAATCGGTCGGCATTCACCCGTGCGATATCAACGGGGATTTTCCGGTCACCCTGCGTGGATTACGGATCTTTGATTGCCTTATACACAAAGGGGTTTGATGGGGAGACACGGCAACGGACCGTCACGAATATGATCCCGCTCACGACGGGAATCCCATCTCGTTCCTAACTGGTTCACTCTTCCCTAATTCATCAAATCGGACAGAACCGGCATTAACCCCAGATAGGCTCACTCCAGGCGGGGTGATTTCCCGAGGAACCCATGTCGTATGGTCAGGTGCACGCCGTCGTCGACGCGCGACGCCAACCGCAGACACGGAGGAGCCCCCGTGACGCAGCAGCTGCCCCAGGTCCCTTCGACCGAGCCCGAGCTCTCGGGCGTGCGCAACTTCCGGGACGTGGGCGGTCTGCCGACCGTGGACGGGCGCCGGGTGCGGCACGGCAGACTGTTCCGCAGCGGGCACCTCGCCCACGCCACCGCCGACGACGCCGTGTTCCTCGCGTCCCTCGAGCTCCACACCATCTTCGACTTCCGCAACGCCGCCGACCACAAGCTCGAGGGGGCCGACGTCGAGCTGCCCGGCGTGCGGAACGTGAACATCCCGCTCAGCGACCCCGCCGACGGCGCCGAGTTCTGGATGATGGTGCGCGACGGCAATCTCGAACAGCTGCGCTCGATCCTCGCCGACGGCAAGGCGGCCGGCCGGATGTCCGACTCGTACCGGAAGATGATCAAGGAGCGGACCGAGGAGCACAGCCGCGTGCTGCACTCCCTCGCCGAGGACAGCGTCCCCGCCCTGATGCACTGCGCCGCGGGCAAGGACCGCGCGGGCCTGTCGATCGCGATCTCCCTGCTCGCGGTGGGCGTCGAGCGGGACGCCATCGAGGCCGACTACTTGAAGTCGAACGATCCGCACCGCCGCTACAAGGTGCGCCGCAGCGACACCTCCTCCGCCGGGATGTCCCCCGAGGTCATGGACCTGCTCAACCCGCTCTTCGACGCCCGCGCGGAGTATCTGGCGGCTGCCTTCGAGGCCATCGAGGAGACCTGGGGCGGCCCCGAGCGCTATCTCTCCGCGGGCCTCGGCATCACGCCCGAGACCCGGGAGCGGCTGCGCGACCGCCTGCTGGACGGCACGGTCTGATACCTCCGCGCGCCCCCGGCCTCACTGCCCGCCGACCGTGAACAGCAGGTAGAGGAACGCCGCGAACAGGTGGCCCGCGACCAGATAGGCGAACAGCCGGACGGCCAGGCCGAGCGGGAACTTCTGGTCGTTCGACGAGGACTTCTCAGGTGCACCGGGCATGCGGATCTCCTCAGGTGTGCGGTCGCGCGTGCGGATCGGGGCTCTGGAGCAGGGTGTGGACGAACAGCAGCTCGACCCCGCCTGGTGTGGCGGAGGCGATTCGGTGCGGGGTGAGCGAGTCGAAGTGCGCGCTGTCCCCCGGGGTGAGCTCATGGACGCTGTCCCCGAGGCCCAGCCGAAGCCTGCCGTCCAGGACGTAGAGCCACTCCTCACCCGGATGGACCCGCACCAGATCGCCCTGGGCCCCATAGGGCACCCGCACCCGCAAGGCCTGCATGGCGCGGCCCCAGCCGCCGGTCTGCCGGTAGCTCCAGCCGTCGGCCTCAGCGGGTCCCATCCCGCCACCGCGGATGACGGAGTCGCGTTCCGGTGGGTGCTCACCGAGCAGCTCGGCGACGGTCGTACCGTAGATCCTCGCGAGGGCGAGCAGCATCGGCAGCGAGGGCTGCCGATGGCCGGTCTCCAGCCGGGAGAGATGCGCCGGTGACAGGCCCGCCCGCTGGGCGGCGGCCTCCAGGGTGAGGCCTCGGCGGCGGCGCAAGTCGCGCAGCCGCGGGGCCACATCGGGCAGCTCGTCCACCGGCTGCCCCGGAGGCTCTGAGGCGGAAGGACTCATGCGTCCATTGCGCCAGGATCTTCCCTCTGAGGCAAATTTCTTGCCTCAGAGGCAAAACGGCCCAGGAGCCGCTAACGCTGGGCCACAGCCTGCTTCACCAGCGTCTTGCCGAAGTCCCACATCAGCCCGCCGCCACCGTGTGCCTCGTCCATCACGGCGGTGAACGCCGCAATGAACCGGTCGACCTCCGCCTCTCCGATGACCAGCGGTGGAATCAGCTTGATCACTTCCATGTGGTCCCCGGAGACCTGGGTGAGGATCCGGTGCTTCTGGAGCAGCGGCACCACCACCATCTGCGCGAAGAGGCCTTTACGCGCGGCTTGCAGCATGGTCCACCGGCCACGCAGTCTCAGCGAGGACGGCCTGCCGAACTCGATGCCGATCATCAGGCCCCGGCCGCGGACCTCCTTCAGCAGCTCGTAGCGGTCCACGAGGGCCGTGAGCCGCGACTTCAGCAGCCCGCCGACGGCCCTCGCGTTCGCGACGAGCTGCTCGTCCTCCAGGACCGCGAGCACCGCGAGCCCCGCGGCCATCGCCTGGGCGTTCCCGCCGAAGCTCGCCGAGTGCACCAGCACCCGGTCCATGGACGAGTAGACCTTCTTGAAGATCCAGTCCCTGCCGAGGGTGGCGCTGACCGGGACACAGCCGCCCGAGAGCGCCTTCGCCACGCACACCAGATCGGGCTCCACCCCGGCTTCGTGCTGGTACGCGTAGAAGTCCCCGGTCCTGCCGAGGCCGGTCTGCACCTCGTCCACGACCAGCAGGGCCCCGTGCCGGCGCAGCAGTTCCTGTGCGGCGGGCAGGAACCCGGGCGGGGCCTCGTGCACGCCCTTGCCCTGGATGGGCTCCACGACGAAGGCTGCCACATCCCCGCGTTCCAGCTCCCGTTCCAGCGCGGCGAGATCGCCGAGCCCGACGGCGGTGTCGGGGAGCAGCGGGGCGAAGCCGTCGCGGAAGGCCGCCTCGCCGTTGACCGAGAGGGAACCCGTGGTCAGCCCGTGGAAGGCATGGGCGCAGTAGAGGACCCTGGGTCTGCCCGTGGCGTACCGGGCGAACTTCAGGGCCGTCTCGACGGCCTCCGTACCGCTGTTGCCGAAGTACACCCGGTCCAGGTGCGGGCTGTGCGCCAGCAGCTGCTCCGCCAGCAGCCCGGGGAGGGGTGAGCAGTCGAAGCGGGTGAGATCGGGGAGCGAGGCGTCGAGCACGTCGTGCATCGCCTTGCGCACGACGGGGTGGTGCCGGCCGAGGCCCATGACGCCGAAGCCGGCGAGCATGTCGAGGTAGTCGTTGCCGTCCGTGTCCCAGAAGTACGCGCCCTCGCCGCGCTCGTACACCTTGTCGAAGCCGATGGTGCGGAGCATGCGCGGCAGCTGGTGGTTGAGATACCTGTCGTGCAGCTCGTAGCGTTCACCGCCGCGCTCCGCGAGCAGGCGCCCGAGGTCGAACCCTTCGCTCATCGCCCGTACCCCTCGCTCTCTCCCCGTCAGTTGCCGGACACCGTCTCCCGGGCGGCCCTCAGCGACTCCTTGAGGGAGCCCATGGTGGCGAGTACTGCGGTCGGTTCATAGCCGCAGTGCGCCATGCAGTTCGCACAGCGCGGGTCCTTGCCCCGGCCGTACTTGCTCCAGTCGGTCTCCTCGACGAGCTGACGGTACGTCGGCACATAGCCGTCGCTCATCAGATAGCACGGCCGCTGCCAGCCGAAGAGCGAGTAGTTCGGGATCGCCCATGCCGTGCACGGAAAGTCGACCTTGCCCTCGAGGAAGTCCAGGAAGAGCGGTGAGTGGTTCAGCCGCCAGCGTCTCCGGTTGCCTCCGGCGAAGGCCTTCCGGAACAGCTCGCGGGTCTGTTCGACCCCGAGGAAGTGCTCCTGGTCGGGTGCCTTCTCATAGGCGTACGCCGGCGAGATCATCATCTCGTCGACCTCGAGCTCGTCGTTGAGGTAGTTCAGCACCTCGATGACGGTCTGCGGGGTGTCGGTGTTGAAGAAGGTGGAATTGGTGGTGACCCGGAAGCCGCGCTGCTTGGCCTCCTTGATGGCTGCCACCGCCTCGTCGAACACGCCCTCCTTGGCGACGGACTCGTCATGGCGCTCACGCAGCCCGTCGATGTGGACGGCGAAGGCGAAGAACGGGGACGGGGTGAAGTCGTCCATCTTCTTGCGCAGCAGCATCGCGTTGGTGCACAGGAAGACGTATTTCTTCCTCTTGACCAACTGGCTCACGATCTCGCTGATCTGAGGATGCATCAGGGGCTCGCCACCGGCGATCGACACCATCGGCGCCCCGGATTCCAGCACGGCGCCGACCGCCTGCGCGACGGGCATCCGCTGCTTGAGCACGCCCGCCGGATGCTGGATCTTCCCGCATCCCTCGCACTTCAGATTGCACGCGAACAACGGCTCCAGCTCCACGATCAGCGGAAACTTCTCCCGCTTGCGGAGCTTCTGTTCGAAGAGGTAGGTCCCGACCCTGATGGATTGGCGGAGCGGCATGGCCATCTGGCTCACCTCCTGGGGAGCAGCGAAGAACGGTGCCATTCATGGAAAGCCGGAAGCACGGCTCGCAGGACACGGATTGCCGATATTCCACCGCGGACCGTGCCGATGCGTACCAGTTCATGCTCTGGAGCGTCCACGACCACCCGGACGGCCGCAACGGGGCGCACGCCCGCGCTCAGAGCACTGCGGAGCGTGGCGGCGGACTCCATGTCCGCCGCGATCGCGCCGGTGGCGGCCAGCGCCGTGCGCTCCTGGCCGCGCACCACATGATCGGAGCCGGTCAGCGGGCCGCAGTGGACGGTGTGACCGGGTACGACACGGGACAGCTCCCGCACCAGCAGTTCGGTGCCGTCGCAGGTGGTGGTTCCCCAGGGGCCGCGGGTCTCGGTCGCCACGACCAGGTCGCCCGGGTGCATGCCCGGGACGAGCCCGGCGCAGAAGCCGGAGGCCAGGACCGCGGTACCGGTCCGTCGCCGGTCGAGGAGCGCACCGCTGACGGCCCGCTGTGCGTTCGCCGGGCCCATACCCGTGCGGAGTACGGTCACCGGTCCGGGCGCGCCGGCATGGCCCTTGCGCCCGCCGCGCAGGGCGAGCTGTTCGATGCCGAGGGCGCAGGCGATCAGCAGCTCCGACGGCCCGCCCCCGGACTGTTCGACGGGGGCGGTGGGGGCGGCGCGGCCGGCGGAATCCGAGGCGTCCACGGTCAGGCCCCGTTCCGGCGGGGGGAAGGCGCGCCGTGCACATAGCGGCCGAGTGCGGTGAGAGGGAAGACCTGGCGGTAGAGGTGGTAATTGATGGAGAAGTCCCAGGGGAAACCGGTGCCGGTGAAATGCGGCTCGTCCCAGGAGCCGTCCGGGCGCTGGGTGTCGGTGAGGAAGGCGATGCCGCGCTCGGCCGCCTTGCCGTCCCGCTCCCCTCCGGCCAGCAGTGCCATCAGGGCCCACGCGGTCTGCGACGCGGTGGATACGCCCTTGCCGACGGACGCGGTGTCGCGGTAGGAGCGCAGATCCTCCCCCCAGCCGCCGTCCTCGTTCTGCACGGACTCGAGCCAGCGGACGGCGCGCCGGATGGCGGGGTGCCCGGTGGGCAGACCCGCCGCGGTGAGCGCCGGTACGACCGAGCCGGTTCCGTAGAGGTAGTTGACGCCCCAGCGCCCGAACCAGGCTCCGTTCGGCTCCTGTTCGGCGAGCAGCCATTCGAGGCCGGCGCGGGTGCGGGGGTGGTGGGCGCGACCCTCGTGGGCGAGCATCTCCACGACGTGGGCGGTGACATCGGCGGACGGCGGGTCGATCACCTCGCCGAAGTCGCAGAACGGCAGCCGGTTGGGCAGCACGCTGGTGTTGTCGGCGTCGAACGCCGCCCAGGCGCCGTTCTTCGACTGCATCCCGAGCGTCCAGTTGCCGGCCCGTGCGATCGCCGCCTCGACGCGCTCCGGATCAGGGTGCCTGACCCTGCGCAGGGCCAGGATGACCTCGGCGGTGTCGTCGATGTCGGGATAGTTGTCGTTGTGGAACTCGAACGCCCAGCCGCCAGGGGCGAGCCGGGGTTTGCGCACGGCCCAGTCGCCGCGTTTGACGACCTCCTCGGCGAGCATCCAGTCGGCGGCCTTCACCAGCGCCGGATGGTCGGGGGGCAGTCCGGCGTCGGCGAGGGCGATGGTGGCGAGGCAGGTGTCCCACACCGGCGACTGGCAGGCCTCGATCATCCGCACGGGGCCGTCCCCATGGCCGCCCTCCCCCGGCAGTACGTCCTCCCGCCAGACGGCGAAGCGGTCGAGCGACTCGAGACCCGAACGCATCACGGGATGCCGAAGGTCGTAGCCGAGCAGATGCAGCGCGATCAGCGAGTAGACGGCGGGCGGCTGGATACCGCCCCAGCAGCCGTCGTTCTCCTGCCGCTCGACGATCCAGCGCGCCGCGGCGTTCAACGCCGCACGCCGCAGGGGTCGCAGGGCGACCTTGCGGTAGCCGTGCAGCACCTTGTCGAGGCGCTGGAAGACACCGTCCCAACTCGCGGCGGGCGCAAGGGGCCTCGGCGGACTGGGGCAGCGGCGGTCGGTGTGCAGCTCGTCGAGCGGGAACGGCGCGGGGCGCACGGGCCGTTTGGCGGAGACGATGGTGAGCGGGACGATGGTCTGCCGGGCCCAGCAGCCGAAGTCGTAGATGTTGAGCGGGAACCATGAGGGCAGGAAGATCAGTTCGGGCGGCAGCTCGGGCAGGTCCTCCCACTTCCACCAGCCGAAGAGCGCCAGCCAGATGCGGGTGAAGACCCGGCTCGCCGCGATCCCGCCCCGGGCACGGATCCAGGCCGCGGCACGGTCCATGTGCGGGTCACCGGGGCGGTCGCCCGCAAGGCGCAGTGCGACATAGGCCTCGACGGTGGCGGAGAGCTCTCCGGGACCGCCGTGGAACGTGGCCCAGGCGCCGTCGTCACGCTGCTTCCCGCGGATGAAGCGGGCCGTCGCAAGGGTGGTCTTCTCGTCCTGGACGCCCAGGAACTGGCGGAGCATCAGATCCTCGGCGTCCATCGTGACATTGGTCTCGAGGTCGCCCTTCCACCAGCCCCCGGCGTCCTGGATGTCGAGCAGATACTCTGCGGACCGCTGCGCCGCCCGCTCGGCGGCGAAGAGCGCGTCGGCCCCCGGAGCAGGATCGCCGGATGAGGGTGGATCGGTAGGCGTGGCGGTCGGTTCGCTGGCCGCGGCTGCGCGGGGTACCGGGGCCCCGGAGCTTCCGTCGGTCGTCGCTGTCATGGCGTCCCCTTCGTGCAGTCGGATCTCTGCTGCTGCGGGTCTGCCGTCGGGGGGGGGGGGGCGGGGGGAACGCCCCGCCCCCCGGGGTCAAGCACCCGTTGTGGTGGTCGTAGTACGGATGGGGGTGGGAGTTAAGTTAGAATAAAAAAAAAAAAAC
>NZ_JBHWIW010000014.1:93115-121683 GCF_042731955.1 Streptomyces sp. NPDC059828
CTTCCGTGGGGGGTGGGTTAATTGGCGCCCCCTTCGTGCTGTCGTATCTCTGCGGCTGGGGGTGTGCCGTCGGCCGGTGCGGTCTGGGCCCCGGGCCGGCGACTGCGAGCTCATATGCGATTGGGGGTGATCATCTCTCGTGCGGTGTTCTCTCTCGCCTGATCGGCTTCGCGACCGGCCATGTGATCGGCTGCGTGAGGGGCGCTCCGTACCGCCGCCGTCATCTCTTGCGCACGACCACGAAGTCGGCGAGCGCGACGAGCTGCGCCCTGACCCGGTCCGGCATCTCGATCCGGTCCAGCGCGCCCACCGCGATCGCGTGCTGCCTGCGAGCCTCGTCGGCGGTCCACTCACGACCGCCGGCTTCCTCGATCAGGGCCGCCCTGGTGGCGAACTCCTCCTCGGAGAAGCTGTCGAAGTCACTGCTCTTCGCGTCGGCGGCGAGCAGTTCACCCAGCCGCTCGGACGCGGGGCCGCCCGCGGCGAGCGCGGCGACGACCGGCAGCGACTTCTTGCGCTGACGCAGGTCGCTCCAGGTCTGCTTGCCGGTCGACTCGGGGTCGCCCCAGATGCCGAGCAGGTCGTCCACGGCCTGGAAGGCGAGTCCGAGGTGGTAGCCGTAGGTCTCCAGGGTGTCGGCGGTGTGGTCGTCGGCGCCGCCGAGCACCGCGCCGATCGACACCGCACAGGCGAGCAGCGCGCCCGTCTTGTTGCCCTCCATCTCCAGGCACTCCTCGACGGTGACCCGCTCGCGGTGCTCGAAGGAGATGTCCTGGGCCTGGCCGTCGATGAGCCCCCGGGTGGCCGCGGTCAGCCTGCGGGTGGCACGCCCCGCCTCGACCGTGCCGAGTTCCAGCAGGATCTCGTTGGCCAGGGCGAAGAGCGCGTCGCCGACCAGGATGGCCTGGGCCGGTCCGTGCACCTTCCACACCGTGTCGCGGTGGCGGCGCTGCTCGTCACCGTCCATCAGATCGTCGTGGAGCAGCGAGAAGTTGTGCACCAGTTCGACGGCGACGGCACCGGGAACACCGACTTCGGGGGCCGCCCCGGCCACCTCGGCGGACAGCAGCGCGAGGGCCGGCCGCACGGCCTTGCCGCCGTCGCCGTCGGCGGGACGTCCTTGGGCGTCGATCCAGCCGAAGTGGTAGGCGGCGACGGTGTCCATGGGCTGCGCGAGCCGGTCCACGGCAGCGCGCAGCACCGGGGTGGACAGGGTCCGCCCGCGCTCGAGCAGCGCGGTGACGTCCACGGTGTCAACAGCCGGGTTCGCCGAGGGCGCAGTCGGCACTTTCTCTCCTCTGGTTCCAGTGCTCGGTGTCATGCCGCCTCCTTGAGCGGATGTTCATGGGGGCGGCCGAGATCGGTCAGCGCGGCGGCGGCGGCGCTGATACCGCTGCGCACAGCGCCCTCCATGGTCGCGGGCCAGCCGGTGGCGGTCCACGAGCCGGCCAGGTACAGGCCGGATGCGCGGGTGCGCGCGGCGGGCCGCAGCCTGCCGACGCCTGGGGTGGGGGCGAAGGTGGCGGTGCGCTCCCGGGTGACGAAGAAGTCCCGCACCTCCGCGCCGTACGCGGCGGGCAGCAGCCGTTCCAGCTCGGGCAGATAGCGCTCGCGCAGTGCGGTGACCGAGGCGTCGATCTCGTCGTGTGCGGCGGACTGGGAGAGGGCCAGATACTGGCCTTGGGCAAGCCCTGAGGCATCCGTGCGGTCGAAGACCCACTGGACGGGACTGCCCAGTGCGGCGAAGAACGGCCGGCGCAGCACCTTGCGGTCGTAGACCACATGGATGTTGAGGATCGGTGCGGTGCCGATGTCGAGAAGCCGGTCCGGCTGGTCGAGCGCGCCTTCGGGCAGCAGGGCGTGTGTCTCGCGCTGGGGAACGGCCAGAACGACGGTGTCCGCGTCGAGAGTCAGGGTGCCTGCTGTGACGTTCCAGCGGCCGTCCTCGGTGCGGATGACGGCACTGGCACGAGTACGTAGTTCGGTGCGCACCCCGGCACAGTCGAGGACCTTGCGGGCCAGCGTGTCATGGAGGTCACCGAGCGGGACCCGGGCCCAGCCGATGTCGGCGGCCCCCGGTGCGGAGAGCAGTCCGGTCTTGAAGACCATCGCGGCGAGGCCCAGGGACGCGTGGTCCGCCGTGGCGTTGAGGGTCGCCACACCGACGAGGTCCCACAGGGCCTCGATGGCACGCCGGGACTGGCCGTGCCGGCCGAGCCAGGTGGCGAAGTCGAGGGTGTCCAGGGCGGGGTCGGCGGGGTCGAGCCGCCCGAGCGCGAGCGCGGCCCGCCCGACGGCCGCCCGCTCGGCGAGCGAGAGGTGCGGATATCCGGCCAGGCTGCCGGCGAGGTGCAGCGGCACGGGCAGCGCGGTGCGGCGCAGGTGCCCGAGGCGCGGACGGCGTGGATCGGCGACATCGAGCACGGGCACGTCGAGCCGGTCCTGGAGCGGGGCCAGACGTGCGCCGTCGACCCGGTCGAGGAACCAGCGGTAGGCGGTGCAGCACCGCAGATACACGTGCTGGCCGTTGTCGACGCTCAGCTCACCTCGCCGGAACGAGAACGCGAGACCGCCCAGGCGCGGCCGGTTCTCGACCAGGGTGACGCGCAGTCCCGAGTCGGCGAGCCGCAGGGCAGCGGTGACACCTGCGAGTCCACCGCCGACCACCACCGCATGCGGCTGTGCCGCCGTGGCGCCATGTGCCGTCATGGGCCCTCCCCGTCATCGAAGCGCGGGGGGTACGACCGCGTTGCTCCGGCCCGCGTATCCCCCGTCGTGGTTCCCCGCATCGCACTGGACAAAGACGCGGCGATATCGCGGAGGGTTGCACCCCGGTCACCGGCGTGCGGGGGACACGGTACACAAGGAGCTACACATCGGGCACTGAGAGCACGCCCGTCACAGGGGTCACCGGGTTCACGGCGGGAGTGGCGGGTCCCGAAAGGCAGTGATGCCCGGGCGTCACGGGCGGCGCGGGTGGTACGGGCGTGACCGGAAGCACGGGCAGTACCGGAAGCACGGGGCCGCATCAGGTGCGCCTCCTGACGGCCTGCGGCAGGACGCTCCGGGAGACATGCCGGGCGTCGAAACCCGACAGTCCGCGGACCGCCACGAAGGCCTTCTCCCGGCCCGGCAGCGAGACCCGGCCGCGCAGCACGGCCTCGGGGTCGCGCTCGATGCGGTCGAGCAGCCGCCGGTAGATCCCGGCCATGGCCGCCACACAGGCCCCGCTGCGCCGGTCGAGCATGGGCAGCAGCCGGTAGCCCTCCACGAACAGGCCCCGGGCACGCCGCACTTCGTAGTGCACCAGGCCGGCGAAGTCCGCGCCGTCGGGCGGCACCGGGCTGCTGAGGCCCGTGGAGCAGCCGAACTTGGCGAGGTCGTCGGAAGGCAGATAGGTGCGGCCGCCCGCAGCGTCCTCGCGGATGTCCCGGAGGATGTTGGTGAGCTGGAGGGCAAGCCCCAGCGTGTCGGCGTACTCGGATGCGCGGTCTGCGCCGCGCGCGCCGGGCTGCGTGCCGAACACACCGAGCGAGAGCCGGCCGATGGCGCCCGCGACACACCGGCAGTAGATCTTGAGGTCGTCCCAGGTCTCATAGGTCTCGCCACGGACGTCCATGAGGACCCCGTCGATCAGCTCGTCCAGTCCGCCGAGCGGGATCGGGAAACGGCGCGCCGCGTCGGCGAGCGCCACGGCCACCGGGTCGGTGTCGTCCTCGTCGACCTTGTCACCGCGGATCCTGCTGAGGAGTTCACGGGTCGACTCGAGCCGCTCGCGTTTGGCCGGCTCGCCGAGGCCGCCGTCACCGATGTCGTCGACCCGGCGGGAGAAGGCATACAGCGCGGACATGGCCTGTCGCTTGTCCGGAGGCAGCAGCCGGATCCCGTAGGCGAAGTTGCGTGCCTGCTGTCCGGTGACGGCCTCGCAGTAGCTGTACGCGGCCCGTACCGGCGCGGACATGGGCGGGTGTCCCTCCATGCTTCGGCTCACCCCTCTCTGCTGGCTCTGCGCACGACAGCTCCCACTTCGCGCACGAGTTGCGCCCTGGTCGGTGCGGGTGGTCCGGGGAGTACGTCATACCCGGCCGCCTCGATCGCCGCGAGGGCGGCGCGCCCACCGCCCACAAATCCGGCGAGCAGCAGCCTGAGCCTGCCGTGCACGGAAGCCACGAGCGGAATGCCCTCGTCGAGCAGCCGCCCGGCGCGCTCGGCCTCGAAGGCGACGAGCTCGCGCACCCGCTCGCTCGCGGTCGGCGCCGCGAGATCGGCCTCACTCACCCGGAACCGTTTCATGTCGTCGGCGGGGAGGTAGATCCGGTCGGCGGCCAGGTCCTCCGCGATGTCCTGCAGGTGTTCCACGATCTGGAGCGCGGTGCAGACGGTGTCGGACAGGCGGACCCGCTCGGGGCTGGTGGTGCCGGTGACGGCGAGCACGAGCCGGCCCACCGGATTCGCGGACAGCGCGCAGTAGGCGACGAGGTCCTCGTAGGTCTCGTAGCGGCTGACGAACTGGTCCTGACGGTTGGCCTCGATCAGTCCGGTGAACGGCTCGGGGGCGAGCGAGTGGCGGCGGACGGTGGGCACCAGGGCCCGGAGCAGCGGATGGCGCGGGGGGCCCCCGCCCTCCACGGAGCCATCTCCGTCCCGGAAGACCCGCCGCAGATCGCCCTCGAAGGCGTCCAGCACCATGAGCCGGTCCTGCGCCTGCCCCGGGTCGAGGCCGAGGTGGGCGGCGTCCGCCCCGTCGGGTGCGAGGTCTCCGTCACCGATGTCGTCGACGAGCCGGGCGTAGCCGTACAGGGCCATCAGATCGTCGCGCCAGGCCCGCGGCAGAAAGAAGGGGGCCACGGGAAAGTTCTCGTGGGCGGCCTTGTCCAGTGTGGTGCGCGGGGCGGCGTCGGGGCGCACCTGTCTGGTTCCCGTCACGTCGGGCTGCCCGCTGCGGGGACGGCGCCGTACACGCGGAGCTGGAGATCTTCCGTCATAGCCGTCACATCTCCCGTTCTACACTGCCGACCCAATACATCCTATTTCGGACACGCCGCCGTGAATCAGCACCGTTACAGCTTACGTTGTACAGCCCCCGAGTCCGGGACGGGGTGCTGCGAGCGTTACAAGAACACTGCGATCCGCGACCAACCACCCCAGGGGGCACAGGAATTGACGACTCTTTAAGCCACTGACCCGGTGCGGGGCCCCACCGGAACGATCCGGTGGGGCCCCGCTGCCGTGCTCGCCCGACCGGGGCTACTTCCCGGTCTCCTTCTCGTACGCCTTGAGGACCTCGGCGGTCGGCCCGTCCATCAGCAGCTCGCCCTTCTCCAGCCACAGCACCCGGTCGCAGGTGTCCCGGATGGAGCCCAGGCTGTGGCTCACCAGGAAGACCGTGCCCGCATGCTCGCGCAGCTCACGGATGCGCTCCTCCGAGCGGATCTGGAACTTGCGGTCACCGGTGGCCAGCGCCTCGTCGATCATGAGGACGTCGTGGTCCTTGGCTGCGGCGATGGCGAACCGCAGACGGGCGCCCATACCGGAGGAGTACGTGCGCATCGGCAGCGTGATGAAGTCGCCCTTCTCGTTGATACCGGAGAAGTCGACGATGCCCTGGTAGCGCTCCCGCACCTCCTCGCGCGACATGCCCATGGCGAGACCGCCGAGGATGACGTTGCGCTCACCGGTCAGATCGCCCATCAGCGCCGCGTTCACACCCAGCAGGGAGGGCTGGCCGTCGGTGTAGACCTTCCCGCTCTCCGTGGGCAGCAGCCCGGCGATGGCACGCAGCAGGGTCGACTTGCCGGAGCCGTTGGTGCCGATGAGCCCGATGGCCTCGCCGCGGTAGGCGGTGAAGGAGACACCGCGCACCGCGTGCACCTTGCGCACTCCGCGCGCCTCCTCGCGGTCGCGCTTGAGTATCCGGCTCAGCGCGGCGGTGGCACTGCCTTTCCCGCCGCTCGCGCCGTTGACGCGGTACACGATGTGGACGTCGTCGGCGATGACGGTGGGCACGCGTGCGCCACCCGGGGTCCTGATCTCGTCAGCCACGGCCGTACCGCTCCTCCGCCTTCCAGAAGTACACGAACCCGACGACGCCCAGCAGGACGGCCCAGGCCAGGGCCGCGAACCAGACGTGCGACGGCAGGTTCGACTTGTCGTACCCGTCGATCAGAGCGAACCGCATCAGGTCCATGTAGACGGCCGCCGGGTTGTACATCAGCACGTCGGCGATCCAGCTCGGCTTGCCCTTGAGCATCTCCTGGATCGAGAACATCACCCCGGATCCGTACATCCAGGTACGCATGATGAACGGCATCAGCTGGGCCAGGTCGGGGGTGTTGCTGCCCCAGCGGGCCATGATCAGCGCGAGGCCGACATTGAACACGAACTGGAGCGCGAGCGCCGGAACCACCAGCAGCCAGCTGAGCGAGGGGTAGCTGCCGAACGCGACCGCGACGAGCACCAGCACGATCATCGAGAACAACAGCTGCTGGAGCTGCTGGAGCGCGAAGGAGATGGGCAGCGAGGCACGCGGGAAGTGCAGGGCCCTCACCAGGCCCAGATTGCCGGAGATCGCCCGTACGCCCGCCATCACCGAGGTCTGGGTGAAGGTGAACACGAACACACCCGTCACCAGGAACGGGATGTAGACCTCCTTCGACATCCCGCGCCCCGCTCCGAGGATGAGCCCGAAGATCAGGTAGTAGACGAACGCGTTGAGCAGCGGAGTCGCCACCTGCCACAGCTGGCCGAGCTTGGCCTGGCTGTACTGGGCCGTGAGCTTCGCCGACGAGAAGGCGAGGATGAAGTGGCGGCGGCCCCAGAGCTGCCTGACGTACTCGAAGAGCCCCGGTCGGGCACCGCTCACCGTGAGGCCGTACTTGGCGGCCAGCTCCGCCGGCTTCAGCCCGGCGTCGGGAGATGGCGGGGCGGCCGTCACGATCGCACCGTCATGGGTTGTGTCACTCACAAGTTGAAACTTTCGTGTTCAAGATGCGCGTCAGTTGGGGGCTCAGGTGGCGGCCAGGACCCGGATCGCGCCCGATGCTCTCGGACGACCACGGTCCGTCACACGACGGGTGGTCGGCCCAGCCTTGTCAGCCGCCATACCGTACGCCACTTCATGGGCCTGCGGGGCCCGCAGGGAGTCGTCCAGCCTTCCTTGAATCCACCGAACCACGCCTTGAGCGCCGACAGCGAGGGACGCCTGGCGAGTGTGAGAAGAATCCAGACGCCGAGGTACAGCGGCACCAGCGGCGCGGGCAGATTGCGACGAGCCAGCCACACCCGGTTACGGGCCACCATGCGGTGGTAGACCGCGTGCCGCGACGGCGGTGTCGTCGGGTGGTTCAGCACCATGTCGGAGCGGTAGTCGATCATCCAGCCGGCGTCCAGGGCCCGCCAGGCGAGGTCCGTCTCCTCATGGGCGTAGAAGAACTCGTCCGGGAGCCCGCCGACCTCGGCGACGACCTTGGTCCGGACGGCGTTGGCACCGCCCAGGAAGGTCGTCACCCGCGAGGAGCGCATCGGGTCGGACGCCCTCAGCCGCGGCACGTGACGGCGCTGGGTGGCGCCGGTCTCCGGGTCGGCGATCCGGAAGCTGACGATGCCCAGGGCCGGGTCGTCGGTGAACGCCCGGCGGACCAGCTCCGCGGTGTCGTTGTTCGGCAGCAGACCGTCGTCGTCGAGGAAGAGCAGCGCGTCGACCTCCGTACCGGACGGCCCGAAGGCCTCGATACCCACGTTCCGCCCGCCCGGGATGCCCAGGTTCTCGGGCAGGTCCACGGTCCGTACGAACGGGAAGTCGTCCACGCCGGTCACCGGAGCGCCGTTGCCGACCACGACCACCTCGACCGGGTCGCCCTCCTGCTTGGCGACGGATTCGAGCAGGGCGCGCAGATCGTCGGGACGGTTGCCCATCGTGATGATGACGGCACCGAGTTTCATGCTGTTGGTCATGCGCTCACCTCAGCCTGCTGGAGACGAGGATGGACACCAGGTGCAGCACCGTCTGGAGCAGCGCGACAGCGGCCAGCACGGCGACGCCGAGGCGGGAGAAGAACAGATCGCCCCGGATCTGGTCGGCGATGGCGAGCACCAGGATGAGCAGCGAGGCCTCGATGCCGAGCACCAGCCTGTGGAACTTCAGCGCGGCGGCCGCCCGGCGGGCGAGCGCCATCCCCGACGAGCGCGGCTCGGCCGCCGCGTCCTTCACCGGCTCCATCCCGGCCTGGTGCCGGGCCACCCCGACCAGATCGGTCTCAGCCTTGATCAGGATCGCACCGAGCGCCGCGAGGGTACCGAGGAAGGCCCACAGCCAGTCGATCCCACCGCCGCTCCACAGGTCCGCCGCGCGCAGGCCGAAACCGACCAGGACCGCGGCGTCGCACAGATAGGCACCGACCCGGTCCAGGTACACGCCGGACAGGGAGTACTGCTTCTTCCAGCGGGCGACCTCGCCGTCCACACAGTCCAGCAGCAGGTAGAGCTGGACCATGACGACGCCGAGCACGGCGCCCCAGATGCCCGGCACCAGGAGCGCGGGCAGGGCCAGCACACCGGCCAGGGTCATCAGATAGGTCAGCTGGTTCGGGGTGACCTTGGTGGTGACCAGCAGGCGGGTGATGCGCAGCGAGATCTCCCGCATGTAGAGGCGTCCGCCCCAGTGCTCGCCGCTGCGCCGGTCCTTCACACCCGCCGGGTGCACGACCGGGCGGAGCTCAGCTACGGATGGTCTTGGCATAGTCGGCGTACGCGTCCCTGATCTGGTCGGTGGACAGGTCGAGGTGCTCGAGGATGGTGAAGCGTCCCGGGCGCGTCTGCGGCGCGTACTCGACGGCGCGCACGAACTCCTCGGACGAGAAGCCCATCTCGTCGGGCAGCACCGGCAGCCCGTGCCGGCGGAGCACCTCGGCGAACAGCGCGGACTGCTCATGGGCGCCGCGCAGGTGCATCGCGAAGGCGGCTCCGAGCCCGGCCTGCTCGCCGTGGCTGGCTGCCCGCGTGGGGTAGAGCAGGTCGAAGGCATGGCTGATCTCGTGGCAGGCCCCGGAGGAGGGACGCGAGTCGCCGCTGATCGACATGGCGATACCGGAGAGGACAAGCGCCTCGGCGAGCACCGTCAGGAACTCGTCGTCGCCGACGCCCCCGGGGTGGCGCAGCACGGCCTCGCCCGCGGTCCGGGCCATCGCGGCGGCCAGTCCGTCGACGGACTCCCCGGTGATCTTGTGGGACAGCTCCCAGTCGGCGATCGCGGAGATGTTGGAGATCGCGTCGCCGATGCCCGAGCGGACGAACCTGACCGGGGCCTCGCGCACCACGTCCAGGTCGATCACCATGGCGATCGGCGAGGGGACTCCGTACGAACCGCGCCCGTTGTCGTTGTCCAGGATGGAGATGGGCGAGCACAGACCGTCGTGGGCCAGGTTGGTGGCAACAGCCACCAGGGGCAGGCCCACCCGCGCCGCGGCGTACTTCGCCACGTCGATGATCTTGCCGCCGCCGAGGCCGACGACCGCGTCGTAGCGGCGCTTGCCCTTGATCTCGTCGGCCAGCCTGACCGCCGAGTCGATGGTGCCGTCCGCGACCTCGTACCAGTCGGCGCCGGGCAGCACGGGGGCGAGCCGCTCGCGCAGGGCCTGGCCCGAGCCGTTGCTGATCGCGAACGCCAGCTCGCCCGACGCGGAGATCCGCTGGTCGGCCAGCAGGCCGGCCAGATCGTCCATCGCCCCGCAGCTGATGTCGACGACGACCGGCGAGGGAATGAGCCGGGTCAGTACTGGCACGCGATCTCACGGCCCTTCGCGAGGTCGTCGTGGTTGTCGATCTCGACCCACTTGACGTCACCGATCGGCGCCACGTCGATGGTGAAGCCGCGGTTGACGAGCTCCTGGTAGCCGTCCTCGTAGTAGAGGTCGGGGTCGCGCTCGAAGGTGGTCCTCAGCGCGTCGGCGAGTTCTTCCGCGGCATCGGGCTCGATCAGGGTGACGCCGATGTACTCGCCCGTGGCGGTGGCGGGGTCCATCAGCTTGGTGATCCTCCGCACGCCCTCGCCGTCGGCGGTGATCACCTTCATCTCCTCGTCGGCGAGCTGCTTCACCGTGTCGAGGGCGAGGATGATCTTCTGGCCGCTGCCACGCGCGGCGAGCAGGGTGTGCTCCACGGAGACCGGGTGCACGGTGTCGCCGTTGGCGAGGATCACGCCCTGCTTCAGCACGTCACGGGCGCACCACAGGGAGTAGGCGTTGTTCCACTCCTCCGCCTTGTCGTTGTCGATCAGGGTGAGCTTCAGGCCGTACGTGGCCTCCAGCTCGTCCTTGCGCGCATACACGGCCTCCTTGCGGTAGCCGACGACGATGGCGACCTCGGTGAGGCCGATCTCGCTGAAGTTCCGGAGCGTGAGGTCGAGGACCGACAGGTCCCCGTTCACGGGCACGAGGGCCTTCGGAAGCGTGTCGGTGTACGGACGCAGACGCCGTCCTGCACCGGCTGCCAGTACGAGGCCGATCATGCGGGTTCTCCTTCGTCATGTACGGCGGGTGCTCCGGCGGAGACCCAGAAGCGGATGGACTCCACGAGCACCACCAGGGCCACGACCACCGCGAACACCGTGAGCGCGACGGTGAAGCCGGAGCCCTGCGCCACCAGTGCGGCGGCGAGGACCGACACCGCGAGTGTGCGGCCCTCGTGGCCGCCGATGGTGCGCACCAGCCAGGCAGGCGGCGCGCCGGTGCCACCTCGGATGCGGTACACCGTGTCGTAGTGATGGTAGGCGACTGCCGCGACCAGACCGAAAGCCGCAGGCAACGCCCCGTTCACCTCGGACCGGGCGGCGAGCAGCAGGATCACGCTGTATTCGGTGGCCCGGAAGACCGGGGGCACGAGCCAGTCAAGGGCTCCCTTGAGGGGGCGGGCGACCGCGAGGCCCGAGGTCGCGACGTACAGCGCGGCCGCGGCGACCGGCCACCAGCTGCCGGGGGCGCTGAAGGCGGCGGCGCACACGACGACGGCGCCGCCGGCCGTGGCGATCAGGAGGGTCGCGATGCCGGGCAGGCCGCGCGCCACCCCGGTGAAGGCTGCCGCGAAGCTCTCGGCGAGCCGGCCTGAGTCGGCGAGGTCCGCGAGGGCCTGGGCGGCGCGGTCGGTCCTGGTGGCCTTGCGGGTCACCGAGCGCAGCACCCGGCCGGCGGTGGTGTACAGGGCGGCGAAGGAGCAGCCGACGAGCAGCGCGTAGAAGACGATCCGGGGCGTGGTCACGGCCGTCAGCACGGCGATCATGGCCCACCGCTCCCCGATCGGCAGCACGATCATGCGGCGTACCCAGACCGTCCAGCCGACGCTGTCGAGCCGGTCCGAGAGCGCGGCCGTGGGACTCGTGTTGGCGGTTGCGTCGTGATTGGCCTCGTTGAACGAGAAGTCCACGACGTGCCGGCAGGTCTGGAGCACCATCGCGCCGAGGGCCAGGGCCCAGACGTCGTCCCCGTTCCTGGCTGCACCGAGGGCGAGGCCCGCGTAGAAGGCGTATTCCTTGGCCCGGTCGAAGGTGGCGTCGAGCCAGGCCCCCATCGTCGAGTACTTCAGGGCGTAGCGGGCGAGCTGCCCGTCGGTGCAGTCCAGGACGAAGGAGAAGAGAAGCAGGAAGCCGGCGGCGACATAGCCGCCCCGGGTGCCGGTGGCGGCGGCGCCCGCCGCTATCAGCGCGGTGATCAGCGAGGCCGTGGTGACCTGGTTGGGGGTCAGTCCGCGGCGGGCGCACCAGCGGGCGATATAGCGCGAGTACGGGCTGATGCAGAAGGTGGTGAAGAAGCCGTCCCGGGACTTCACCGCGGTACGCAGCCGTACGGCCTCGTCGTCCACGGCGGCGATGGCCTGCCGGGCCTCGCTGCGTGCCTGGGGGTCCTGCGGCACGGTCGAGACGAGCGAGCCGAGCTCGGGCCGGTGCGGGGTGACGCCCTCGGCGGCGAGCGCGTCGGCGATCCGGTCGGCGAGCACGTCGGCCCGGTCCATGGCGGGGTGAGCGGTGTCCGGGCTGATGGCGGACGGGGCCCCGCCGGTGGACGCGGGGGTCTCCCCGGTCGTCGCGCGCAGGGCGCTCAGCAGCGCGGTACGCGCTTCCGGCTGGGCCGTCACCGCGCCCGGCACGGCAGCGGCCGGGAAGCGCGGGTCCGTCAGCCCGAGACGCAGGGCATGCACATGGCCAATGAGGCGCGGGTCCACGACGGCGACCCGTTCGCCGGACGGGACGGCGGCGATGAGCGCTGCGGTCCCGTCGGCACCGGAGGCCGTACGGACGTCGAAGCCCAGCGACCTCAGATCGCCTTCGAGCGGCGATCCGGGTACCGGCGTGCCGGTGAGGATGGCGGTCGACAGACGGACTCACTCCTTGGCGCTGATCGGTGATCGTGCACGGCGGCCCGGTACCCGGACGGCGGCATGTCGGCTGAGGCTATCGGATGCCCGGAATCCCGAGCTCACCGAGGTTTGGGTGCCGTGGGGGCGCCTCGACCCCACTCCCCCTAGATCATCAACGATCGGCACCCCGACCGACAAACGCGCACGGTGGGACCGGTGCGGCCGGGCCGTAGGGTGGCGGCCATGACATGGCTGATTACAGGTGGAGCGGGTTATATCGGGGCCCATGTGGCGGGCGCCATGGCCGCGGCCGGGGAGCAGGTCGTCGTACTCGACGACGTCTCGACCGGAATCCCGGGGCGGCTTCCCGACGGAGTGCCCCTGGTGCGGGGGTCTGTGCTCGACCGGGAGGCCCTCGACCGTGTGCTCGCCGAGCACGCGGTCACGGGTGTGGTGCATCTCGCGGCGAAGAAGCAGGTCGGGGAGTCCGTGGAGCAGCCGCTGCGCTACTACGCCGACAATGTGCACGGACTGACGGTGCTGCTCGATGCCGTGGTCGCCGCGGGCGTGCGGCGCTTCCTGTTCTCCTCGTCCGCCGCCGTCTACGGGGTGCCCGATGCGGAACTCATCACGGAGGACACCCCGGCCGTGCCGATCAACCCGTACGGCGAGACAAAGCTCGCCGGTGAATGGCTGGTCAGGGCGGCCGGGCAGGCCCACGGTATCGCCACGGCCTGTCTGCGGTACTTCAATGTGGCGGGCACCGCCAGGCCCGAGCTCGCCGACACCGGGGTGTTCAACATCATTCCGATGTTCTTCGACCGGATCACCCGCGGTGAGGCTCCGCGGATCTTCGGTGACGACTACCCGACCCCGGACGGCACCTGCATCCGCGACTACATCCATGTCGCGGACCTGGCCGACGCGCACCTGACGGTGGCCCGCCGGCTGGCCGCGCAGCACGGAGCGGGCGACCTCACCGTGAATGTCGGCCGCGGCGAGGGCGTATCGGTCCGGGAGCTCGCCCGGCTGGTGGCCGAGGTGACGGGGCACGGCATCCCGGCGGTCGTGGCGCCGCGCCGGCCGGGTGACGCCGCACAGGCCGTGGCCTCGGTCGAACGGATCGGCAGGGAGCTGGGCTGGACGGCCGGGCGCGGGGTGCGCGAGATGGTCGAATCGGCCTGGGACGGCTGGCTGCTGCACCACCCCGAAGCTGCCGCCCGCTGATGGTCACCACGCTCTGACCTGCGGACGTAACCGCAGGTCAGAGCATATGACAACGGTGTTCAACGTCGTGTTGCCCGATACCCCCCACCCGTAGTTCACTGGGCCCCGGTTGGCCAATCGGACAGATCACTCTCCGACTCATCCGACGACGACCCGGGAGGCAGCACTCATGGGGGCTGGGCACGACCACGGCCATACGCACGGCGCACCGCCGACAGGCACTGCGGCCACCGCCTACAAGGGGCGGCTGCGGGTGGCGCTGGCGATCACGCTGAGCGTGATGACCCTGGAGATCGTGGGCGGCATCCTGGCCGACTCGCTGGCGCTGATCGCCGATGCCGCGCACATGGCCACGGACGGCCTGGGTCTTGCCATGTCACTGCTGGCGATCCATTTCGCCGCCCGCCCGGCCGACTCCCGGCGCACCTACGGCTTCGCCCGCGCCGAGATCCTCGCCGCGCTGGCCAACTGCCTGCTGCTGCTCGGCGTCGGCGGTTTCCTGCTGTACGAGGCGGTGCAGCGCTTCATCACCCCGGCCGAGACCAAGGGCGGACTCGCCATCGCGTTCGCCCTCGTCGGCCTGATCGCCAACATGGTGTCGCTGTCCCTGCTGGTCCGCGGTCAGAGCGAGAGCCTCAATGTGCGCGGGGCCTATCTCGAGGTACTCGCGGACGCGCTCGGTTCGGTGACGGTGCTGGTCTCGTCGGCCGTCATCGTGGCCACCGGCTGGCAGTCGGCCGACCCGATCGCCTCACTGGTGATCGGCCTCATGATCGTGCCACGGACCGTCAAGCTGCTCAGGGAGACGCTGAACGTGCTGCTCGAAGCGGCGCCCAAGGACGTCGACATGGCGGAGGTACGCGAGCACATCAGGGCCCTGCCGGGTGTGGAGGACGTCCATGACCTGCACGCCTGGACCATCACCTCGGGGATGCCGGTGCTCTCGGCCCATGTGGTGGTCGCACAGGAGGTGCTCGACACGGTCGGCCACGAGAAGATGCTGCACGACCTCCAGGGCTGCCTCGGGTCCCATTTCGACGTCGAGCACTGCACGTTCCAACTGGAGCCGGGGGGCCACGCCGAGCACGAGGCGAGGCTGTGCCACTGAAGGGCTCCGCGAGCGAGACCAGGACCGACCGCACAGGTGAAGGAGCACATCCATCGTGACGCAGAGCTGTGCTCCCGGGAACGGCGGCGGCTGGCGGGCACGCCCGGAGACGGCGGCCGACCGCCCGGCGGTCCACGCCGTGAACGCGGCGGCGTTCCCGACTCGCGACGAGGCCGACCTCGTGGACGCGCTGCGCGAGGACGGCACGGCATGGCTTCCCGGTCTCTCGTACGTGGCCGAGGCGCCGGACGGCTCGATCGCGGCGTACGCCCTGCTGACCCGTTGCCGTGTCGGGGACGCGCCCGCGCTCGCACTGGCACCGTGCGCCACCGCGCCGCGGTTCCAGCGGCAGGGTGCGGGGTCCGCGGTGATCCAGGCACTGCTGGACGCCGCACGGGCGCGGGGGGAGCGTCTGGTCGTGGTGCTGGGCCATCCGGAGTTCTACCCCCGGTTCGGCTTCGCCCCGGCCTCACGGCTGGGTATCGCACCGGGGTTCGAGGTACCCGACGAAGCGATGATGGCGCTGGTCCTGGACGGTTCCACGGAGGTACCGCGGGGCATGATCAAGTATCCCGAAGCCTTCGGGGTCTGATCCCGGTCCGTGCCCGCCACGCGGCGGGCACGGACATGCCTCAAGAGCGGTGAAGTACGGACAAGCCGCTTTTTTACGGCAGACTGAGCTGGCCCCCAGGGCCGTGGACCGAAGCGAAGGATGGCTATGCCGACCACACCCGCCACCGCGGCGAACAGCTCGCCGAACGGCACGATGCAGCCGATCTTGCTCGAACTCGTCGACGAGAGCGGTCAGACCATCGGCACCGCGGAGAAGCTCTCCGCCCATCAGGCACCCGGTCAGCTGCACCGGGCCTTCTCGGTGTTCCTCTTCGACGAGCAGGGGCGGCTGCTGATCCAGCGCCGCGCCCTCGGGAAGTACCACTCCCCCGGTGTCTGGTCGAACACCTGCTGCGGGCACCCGTACCCGGGTGAGGCGCCGTTCACCGCCGCCGCCCGGCGTACCTTCGAGGAGCTGGGTGTGTCGCCTTCCCTGATGGCGGAGGCGGGTACCGTCCGCTACAACCACCCGGACCCCGACTCCGGCCTGGTCGAGCAGGAGTACAACCACCTCTTCGTGGGCATGGTGCAGGCTTCGCTGCGGCCGGATCCGGAGGAGATCGGCGAGACGGCTTTCGTGAGCGCGGCCGAGCTGGCCGAGCGGCACGCCCGGGACACCTTCTCCGCGTGGTTCATGACGGTGCTGGACGCCGCACGGCCGGCGATCAAGGAGCTCACGGGTTCGGCCAGCGGCTGGTAGACCACCGGTCGAGGGAATCCAGGGGCAGCATCGCCCAGATGATCTTCCCGCCGGTCGTGGTGTGCTCCACGTCGCAGCTGCCGCCCGCCTCGCGGGCGATCTCCCTGACCAGCAGCAGACCGCGGCCCCCGGTCTGTGCGTAGTCGGTCTCCAGTGCCCTGGGTCGGTACGGGTGGTTGTCCTCGACGGCCACCCTGATCCAGTCGGCGCCGATCGCCACCTCGACCGCGAGCTCGGGTGAGAGCAGGGCCGCGTGCCGTACGGCGTTGGTCACCAGCTCGGAGACGATCAGCAGCATTCCCTGGAGCAGTTCGTCCCGTACCGGCACGCCCTGGCGGTGGATCAGATCACGGACGGCGTGCCGCGCCTGGGGCACGGACACCTCCACTGCCGGTGCGGTGAACCGCCAGACGCCTTCGTACGACAGTGACCGCGCCGGGACGCTCCCGGGGCTCTCCATAGTCCCGCACCCACCCTCGTGAATCGTGGTCAGGGAAAGCCTGATCGGGCCCGCCGGGCTGGTCAGGGAACCTGTTGACCTGGTGTGCCACGAGTGTTGGGAACGGGTTGGTCCATACCGAGGCGCTGACCATAAGTAGATGGCTATCGATGAATTCCGACCATGTCAGACTGATCATGTCGGTTGCCCGACCGGTCCTGGCCAGGTGTCGCCCGATAGCATCCGGCCCATGGACCGAACGGAGCCGCAGCAGGGGCAGATCTCCGCGGAGGTGACGGACTCAGTCGCCACCGTCGTCATCGGCAACCCCGGCAAGCGCAATGCGATGACGGCCGCGATGTGGACCGCGCTGCCGACCGTACTCGAACGGCTCGCACAGGACCCCGGAGTCCGGGTGCTGGTGCTGACCGGCGCGGGGAGCACCTTCTGCGCCGGTGCGGACATCTCCTCGCTGCGCGCCCACTCACCCGGCGCGGACGAGGACCCGCAGAGTCTGGCCGTACGGGCCGAGGAGGCGCTCGCCGCCTTCCCCAAGCCCACCATCGCGGCGGTGCGCGGATACTGCGTGGGCGGCGGCTGCCAGCTGGCAGCCGCCTGCGATCTGAGGTTCGCCGGGGAAGGAGCCTCCTTCGGCATCACCCCGGCCAAGCTGGGGATCGTCTATCCGGCGTCCTCCACCCGGCGACTGGTGGGCCTGGTCGGGCCGGCGACAGCGAAGTACCTGCTGTTCTCGGGCGAGTTGGTCGGATCCGAGCGGGCGCTGCGCACCGGTCTGGTGGACGAGGTGCTGCCCGACGACGAGCTGGGCAAGCGGGTCGCCGAGTTCACCCGTGTACTGGCGAGCCGGTCCCAGCTGACCCAGGCTGCGGCCAAGGAGTTCGCGTCGGGGCGCACCGACCGGGACGCTCACTGGACCGCCCAGGCGCGAGCCAGCGGCGACTCCGCCGAGGGAATCGCCGCTTTCCTGGAGCGCAGGCCTCCACGGTTCACCTGGACGGTGTGACGGCACGGCATGCTCTGCGCGGCGGGCCGGCGTGGTGGGTCCGGGTCGGCGTAGCGGCGCGGTGAGCGGGTGTGGACGTCAGCCCGCTTCGACCACCGCCCGCCCCGGGCCGCCACGCCAGTAGGCGACAACATCCGCGGGCGCCTTCTCGGGCGAGCCCGCGTCGTAGGGCGGCTGCGGGTCGTATTCGGTGAGCAGCTGCACGGTCTGGGCGACCTGGTCACCCGCGATCCTGCCGAGCAGATGCAGCGCCATGTCGATACCGGAGGACACTCCGGCGGCGGTGACGTACTTGCCGTCGAAGACGACACGCTCACCGGTCGGCCGCGCACCCAGTGCGCGCAGATCGTCGAGTGCCAGCCAATGGGTGGTGGCCCGGCGCCCCTCGAGGAATCCGGCCGCTGCCAGCACGAGGGATCCGGTGCACACGGAGGTGGTCCACGTACTGGTGGCGTCCACGGCCCGCAGCCAGTCGAGGACCGCGGGGTCCTTCATCGCGTCACGCGCTCCCGGGCCACCGGGTACGAGGACGAGGTCCGCGGCGGTCACCTCGGTGAAGTCCCGGTCGGCCACCAGGGTGAGATTGTCCTGGTCATTGCGCACCGGACCGACGCTTTCGGCCACGAAGACGGTCTTCGCGTCCGGCATCCGGCTGAGCATCTCGAACGGGCCCACAGCGTCGAGGGCGGTGAAGCGGTCGTAGAGCAGGATGGCGATCTGCATGATGTGGGGCTCCTCCATGAGTCGATGTGCAGGTGTGCAGGTGTGCCGGTGGTGATCAGCGATGGAACGCCCCCGACCCGTGTGCGGTGCGCGGGGTGCTGAAGCGGCGGCGGTACTCGGCGGGCGCCGTGCCGATGGCCTTGACGAATGCGCGCCGCATCGCCTCCGGCGTTCCGTAGCCGCAGGCGCGGGAGATCTGCTCGATGCCGTCGTCCGTGTCTTCCAGGAGCCGTCGGGCATGTTCCAGCCGCACCCGGTCGACATAGTGCCCGGGGGTCGTACCGGTCTCCGCGCGGAATGCGCGGGCGAACTGCCGGGGTGAGAGCCGGGCGCGGGCGGCCAGGGCCTCGACCGACAGGTCGTCGTCGGGGTGCTCCGTGATCCACTGCTGTACGTCGCGCAACGGTTCACGGCGGGCGGTCTGCGCGGCGAGCTGCGCGCTGAACTGCGCCTGGTTTCCCGGGCGGCGCAGGAACACCACCAGGTGGCGGGCCACGGTCAGGGCGACGTCCCGGCCCAGATCCTCCTCGACCAGCGCGAGCGCCAGGTCGATACCCGCGGTGACGCCGGCCGACGTGGAGATCCGCCCGTCCCGTACGAAGATCGGGTCCGGGTCGACAGCCACCTGTGGATGGCCGCGGGCGAGGTGGTCGCAGACGGACCAGTGCGTGGTCGCGCGGTGCCCGTCCAGCAGCCCGGCCTCCGCCAGCAGCAGCGCGCCACTGCACACGGAGACCAGACGCCCCGCCGCGGGCGCGTGGACGCGCAGCCACTCGATCAGCCGGGCATCCGAGTGCCTGGTGCCCTCCCCTCCCGGGACGATCAGCGTGCCGGGCGGTCCGCCGTCGCCGAGGGCGCAGTCGGGCACCAGGGTGAGCCCGCTGGAGGTACGGACGGGTGCACCGTCGAGGGAGGCGGTGCGGATGCGGTACGCGAACGCCGCACCGGGAGCCTTGCCCGCGCCCGCGAAGACCTCCAGAGGGCCGGTGACATCGAGGCTCTGCACTCCGTCGAAGAGCACCACCAGCACGGTTTCCCGGGTTTGGTCCGGTTGATCAGGTTGATCCGATTGGTCTGGTTCATCAGGTTGGTCGGGTCGCTCGGGCATGAGTCCATGATCGGCGCCGAGCCCGCACGACCGCAATGACAAGAAGCCCACCTTTCCTGCCACGCAGACCCTCCCTTCCGGTCATACCAACCAGTCGGTAGCCTGCGGTTCATGAGCTCTCTTCCCCCACGCACGGGACGCCGCTGCGCCAGCGCCCTCAACTCGACGCACTCCATCGTGTACTTCTCGCCCGACCTCCCCGAGGCCTTCGCCGGGATCGGCATCGAGGACCGCAGCGCCGCCGCCCTCTCCGGGCGTGCCGCCGCGCTGGGCGCCGTCGGGCCCGGCACGGTCGCGGCGGCGTTCTCCAACTACAACCACGAGCTGCTCGCCCGCCATTTCCCCTCGGTGTGGGAGACCGCCTCCCCGGCCACCGTGCTGGCGGCCAGGCTGCGCGCCGCCGACTCCACCCTGCGCAGGCTCCTCGGTGACGAGGGGGTCGAGTCCAAGGAGATGGCCGAGGCCGCGGGACTGGCGCTGCGCGCCGCCGAGGCGTGCAGCCGCCACGCCCGCCCGCTCTACTCGGCACACGCCGACCTGCCCGTACCCGACGAACCGCACCTCGCCTACTGGCACGCGGCGACCCTGCTGCGCGAGCACCGCGGCGACGGGCATCTCGCCGTACTGCTGTCGGCCGGACTGGACCCACTGGAGGCCATGGCCAGCCACACCGCGACGGGCAAGGGCATGTCCCCCCGCTGGGCCCTCGCCACCCGCGGCTGGCGGCGCGACGACTGGGCCGCGGCACAGGAGCGGCTGCGCGAGCGCGGACTACTCGGCGCCGACGGCGAACTGACCGCGGAGGGCAAGGCGTTGCGCGAGGAACTGGAGAACGGGACCGACCGCCTCGACGCCGCCCCGTACGAGCACATCGGCCAGGCGTCCGTCGAACGCCTCACCGAACTCGCCTACGGGTTCCTGGGCACCGCGGTCGCTGCCGGCGCGTTCCCCGCCGATCTGCTCGGCAAGGACTGACCTCCGGCTCGCGCGCCGGAGGGGGCACGCGACACGGCGCCCGGCCACCCGGCAGAATGCAGGCAAAGGGGCCGCGGTCCTGCGCCGCACGGACAGGACCGCGCCGGCCCCCAGGCACAGCCAGCATCAGAAGGCGAGTCGGGAAACCGTGACGACGTCCATCGAAGGCAGGATCGCCGAGGAGCTCGGCGTACGCGAGCGGCAGGTGAAGGCAGCCGTCGAGCTGCTCGACGGCGGGTCCACCGTGCCGTTCATCGCGCGCTACCGCAAGGAAGCGACCGAGATGCTCGACGACGCGCAACTGCGCACGCTCGAGGAGCGGCTGCGGTATCTGCGGGAGCTCGAAGACCGGCGCACCGCGGTCCTGGAGTCCGTGCGCGAGCAGGGCAAGCTCACGACCGAGCTCGAAGCGCAGATCCGGGCGGCCGACACCAAGGCCCGCCTCGAGGACATCTACCTGCCGTTCAAGCCCAAGCGGCGCACCAAGGCGCAGATCGCCCGTGAGGCCGGTCTGGAGCCGCTCGCCGACGGACTGCTCGGCGACCCGTCCGTCGAGCCGCTCTCCGCCGCCGCGGCGTTCGTCGACGCGGACAAGGGGGTCGCCGACCCGGCCGCCGCGCTGGAGGGCGCCCGGGCCATCCTGACCGAGCGCTTCTCCGAGGACGCGGACCTCATCGGAGAACTGCGCGAGCGGATGTGGACGCGCGGGCGGCTCGCGGCGAAGGTCCGCGAGGGCAAGGAGGAAGCGGGCGCCAAGTTCGCCGACTACTTCGACTTCGCCGAGCCGTTCACCGAGCTGCCCTCACACCGGGTGCTGGCGATGCTGCGCGGCGAGAAGGAAGAGGTACTCGACCTGGTCCTGGAGCCCGAGGAGCCGTCGGACGAGCCCGGGCCCTCGGCGTACGAGGGCATGGTCGCCCGCCGCTTCGACGTGGCCGACCGGGGCCGGCCGGCCGACAAGTGGCTCGCGGACACGGTGCGCTGGGCCTGGCGCACCCGCATCCTCGTGCATCTCGGCATCGATCTGCGGACGCGGCTGCGGACCGCTGCCGAGGACGAGGCGGTGCGGGTCTTCGCGACCAACCTGCGGGACCTGCTGCTCGCCGCCCCCGCCGGCACCCGGGCCACACTGGGCCTGGACCCTGGCTTCCGTACGGGTGTGAAGGTCGCCGTGGTGGACGCCACCGGCAAGGTCGTCGCCACGGACACGATCTATCCGCATGTCCCGGCGAACAAGTGGGACGAGTCGCTCGCGAAGCTGACGCGGCTCGCCGAGGAGCACGCGGTCGATCTGGTGGCGATCGGCAACGGCACGGCGTCCCGTGAGACGGACAAGCTCGCCACTGAGCTGATCGCCAAGCACCCCGAGCTGAAGCTGACCAAGGTGATGGTCTCCGAGGCGGGTGCCTCCGTGTACTCCGCCTCCGCGTTCGCCTCCCAGGAGCTGCCGGGCCTCGATGTCTCCCTGCGCGGCGCGGTGTCGATCGCCCGCCGGCTCCAGGACCCGCTCGCCGAACTGGTGAAGATCGACCCCAAGTCGATCGGTGTCGGCCAGTACCAGCACGACCTGTCCGAGGTGAAGCTGTCCCGTTCGCTGGACGCGGTGGTCGAGGACTGTGTGAACGGCGTCGGTGTCGACGTCAACACGGCGTCCGCGCCGCTGCTTTCGCGCGTGTCCGGCATCGGCACCGGACTCGCCGAGAACATCGTGTCGCACCGCGACGCCAACGGCCCCTTCCGCTCCCGCAAGGAGCTCAAGAACGTGGCCCGGCTCGGCCCCAAGGCCTACGAGCAGTGTGCGGGCTTCCTGCGGATCCGTGGCGGCGACGACCCGCTGGACGCTTCCAGCGTGCACCCCGAGGCGTACCCGGTGGTGCGGCGGATGGTGAAGAACACGGGTAGCGAGGTGGCCGGGCTGATCGGCAACACCGCGGTACTCCGCTCGCTGCGCCCGGATGACTTCGTGGACGAGACCTTCGGTCTGCCGACGGTCAGCGACATCCTGCGTGAGCTGGAGAAGCCGGGGCGCGACCCGCGTCCCGCGTTCAAGACGGCGACCTTCAAGGACGGCGTCGAGAAGATCGCCGACCTGGCGCCGGGGATGGTGCTGGAGGGCGTCGTCACCAACGTGGCGGCGTTCGGCGCGTTTGTCGACGTCGGTGTGCACCAGGACGGTCTGGTCCATGTGTCGGCGATGTCCCGCACCTTCGTCAAGGACCCTCGGGATGTGGTGAAGTCGGGCGACGTGGTGAAGGTGAAGGTGCTCGACATCGACATCCCCCGCAAGCGGATCTCCCTGACGCTGCGACTGGACGACGAGGCGGCGCAGGGCACTCCGGATGGCGGTGGCGGCGGCCAGCGCCGTGAGCGCGGCCAGGGCGGCCGACCGCCCCAGCAGCGCCAGGGCGGCGCCGGGCGCGGAGGCAACGGCGGTGGCGGGCGCGGTGGCAACGGCGGTAGCGCGGGCGGGGGTCGCCCTGCCCAGGCACCGGCGAACAGCGCGATGGCGGACGCACTGCGCAAGGCGGGCCTGCTGGGTCCGAACAAGGGCCGGGGCAAGTAGCGGCGACGGGGACCGGGGTGCCGCGGGCTGCCGCACCCCGGTCTGTCTGTTCACAACGCCAAGGGCTGTGTCCCGTGAGCCGCAATGGATCAGCGTGCGGCGTCAGATGCATGGAGTCCCCCCGGCCCTCCGGGGCCGGGGGGATCCCCCACCGAAGGCTGAGCGAGGCCGTCCCATACCGGGCGTACGCGGACGACCCGACACCGCAGCAACGGGGGCGCCACCCGGCGAAGCCACGAGGAGTGCCGCAGCAGTCGTCGTGCGCCCGCTGAGGATCGCGGGAGCACGACGCCCTCAGGGTGTGAAGCTCAGCGCCCACTCCGCACGGTCGCGTACGGCGGGATCGCCGTCCCGGGTCAGCGGCTCGAGCGAGGCGCGGGCGCGGGCGGGGTCCATGTGCACCAGGTCGACGATCTCGGTCGCCAGCCCGTCCTGGTCATCGCCGAGATCCACGGCGGAGGCCCGCAGCAGCACCGGCAGGGCGCAGACACCTCCGATCCCCGCGATCACCCCGCCGAGCAGCTCACGGGCGTAGGAGTTGCGTGCGCCGACGCTGCGGTCGAGCTCCGCCTCGAGCCGCGGCAGCAGAGCCGTGTCACCGGACGCCGCGATCTCGTCGGCCAGGTCGATGGTCTGGTCGACATCGGCCTCCGGGTCGTCGACGAGTGCGCACAGTCGGGTCAGTGCATCGGCCATCAGAACTCCGTCACCTTTCCGTCCGCCACCTCGACGCGGCGCGTCGTACGGACCGCTTCCAGCATCCGCCGGTCGTGTGTGACCAGCAGCAGTGTGCCGCCGTACGAGTCCAGCGCGGATTCCAGCTGCTCGATGGCGGGCAGGTCCAGATGGTTCGTGGGCTCGTCGAGGACCAGGAGGTTGACCCCACGGCCCTGGAGCAGGGCGAGGGCCGCACGGGTGCGCTCGCCCGGGGAGAGGGTCACCGCCGGACGCAGCACATGGACGGCCTTGAGGCCGAACTTGGCCAGGAGGGTACGGACATCGGCGGGCTCCATGTCGGGGACCGCCGTGCAGAAGGCGTCCAGCAGCGGCTGTGTGCCGTGGAAGAGCCCCCTCGCCTGGTCGACCTCGCCGACCACGACCCCGTTGCCCAGCGCGGCGTGACCCGAGTCCAGCGGCAGCCGGCCGAGGAGGGCCGCGAGCAGGGTCGACTTGCCCGCGCCGTTGGCGCCGGTGATGGCGACCCGGTCGGCCCAGTCGATCTGGAGTGACACCGGCCCGAACTGGAAGCCGCCCCGTCGCAGCTCCGCCTCGCGCAGGGTGGCGACGACGGCGCCGGAGCGGGGTGCGGTGGCGATCTCCATCCGCAGTTCCCACTCCTTGCGGGGCTCCTCCACGCTGTCGAGACGTTCGATCATCCGCTGGGTCTGGCGGGCCTTGGCTGCCTGCTTCTCGCTGGCCTCGCTGCGGAACTTGCGGCCGATCTTGTCGTTGTCGCCCGACTTGCGGCGTGCGTTCTTGACGCCCTTGTCCATCCACGAGCGCTGCATCTGGGCGCGGCCCTCCAGCGCGGCCTTCTTGTCGGCGTACTCCTCGTACTCCTCGCGGGCGTGCCGGCGCGCCGTGTCCCGTTCGTCCAGATAGGCCTCGTAGCCGCCGCCGTAGAGGGTGATCTGCTGCTGGGCGAGGTCCAGCTCGAGCACCTTGGTGACGGTACGGGCGAGGAACTCGCGGTCATGGCTGATGACCACCGTGCCCGCACGCAGCCCTTGGACGAACTTCTCCAGCCGTTCGAGACCGTCCAGGTCCAGATCGTTGGTGGGCTCGTCGAGGAGGAAGACGTCGTAGCGGGAGAGCAGCAGCGAGGCGAGACCCGCACGGGCGGCCTGGCCGCCGGAGAGGGATGTCATGCACTGGTCGAGCCCGATGGTCAGCCCGAGCGAGTCGGCGACCTCGTCGGCGCGCTCGTCGAGGTCCGCCCCGCCGAGCGCGAGCCAGCGCTCCAGGGTGGCCGCGTATGCGTCATCCGCGCCGGGGGTGCCGTCGACCAGGCCCTGTGTCGCCTCGTCCATCGCGGCCTGCGCGGCGGCGACGCCGGTGCGCCGGGCGAGGAACTGCCGGACGGTCTCGTCCGCGCGCCGTTCCGGCTCCTGAGGGAGATGGCCGACGGACGCGGTGGGCGGCGACAGGCGCAGCGTGCCCTGCTCGGGTGTGTCGATCCCGGCGAGCAGCCTGAGGAGGCTGGACTTTCCGGCGCCGTTGACACCGACGAGACCGATGACGTCACCGGGCGCGACCACGAGGTCGAGACCGGAGAACAGCGATCGCTCGCCGTGCCCGGCGGCGAGTTCCTTGGCGACGAGGGTTGCACTCATGAGGAGGCCGATTCTATGGGTCCTGCCGGGCCCCGGGACGCCAGAGGACCCCGGGGCCCTTCAGGGCGATCCTCAAGGGCGACCCGGACGGGACCTGGGCACGACGCGGTGTGCGTGCCGTGTCGCGCACAGTGCCGTCGTGCCGCGCGGGGTCAGCACTCCGTGAGCGGCTGCCCCGCGGTGAGGTGGTAGGCCGCACGCCCGTCGAGCAGCAGGGCGACGAGGTCCCGCTGGGACTGCCGCAGAGGTACGTAGGCTCCGTCACGGCCCTCCGGCCCCGCCGGCAGGGCGGCGACCCCGTGCAGTGCGAGTTCGTCCCTGACGTCCGCGTACTGGGCGGCGGACAGCCGGTAGCCGCAGGGCGGGTCGGTGAGCGTCTCGTCGGGGGTGGCCGGGTCGTTGTCGGCCCCGCCCAGGTACACCGGCCCCCGTTCGGTGAAGCCCGCGAGCCTGGCGCGTCCCGTGGTGGCCTCGATCCTTGCCCGCCGCTCGTCGACATAGCGGAAGGCGCCACCCAGCGCGGCGAGTTGGCTGTTCACCCGGCGCCTGTTGTTCAGTGCCTGGTCCTGCTTCTCGGCGTCGGTGAGTGCGTCTACCCGGGTCTCCACGAGGAGCCCGACGGAGTGCTTGATGCCGGCGGTGTTACGCAGGATGCGCTCCTGGCCGTCCCCGGCGACCTGCTTCACCGGTTCGCCGGTGACGGGATCGGTCCAGATCCCGTAGATGCCGCTGCTGTATCCCGCCTCGTGGGCGGCGGGGCGTACGAAGGTCTCGGAGAGTGCGTGCGCCTCGTCGTGCACCTTCGGGTCGGTGTTGAGGTTGCGCGGCCAGAGGGAGAGCAGGTCCTTGTCGTAGTACCGCGCCGTGGCCCCGTATTCGTGCAAGTCATAGATGACATCCGGCCGTTCGTCGCGGAGCACGGCGGCCATGCTGCGGCCCTCGGCGGTCCTGAGGGCGATGTGGTCGCGGTTGATGTCGACGCCGTCCGCGTTGCCGCGGGTGTCGGCCGCGCGGCCGTCCGGGTTGGCGGTGGGGATCACGAGCACGGTGGTGCGGTCCAGGAAGCGCCGGGTGGCGCTGTCACCGGCCACTGCGAGATCGCGGATCGTGGTGAGGCAGGCCTCACGGCCGGAAGGCTCGTCGCCGTGCTGACTGCAGATCAGCAGCATGGTGTTCGCCGTGGGGTGGCCGCTCCCGATACGCACGAGCTGGAGGGGGCGGCCCTGCCCGGTGGTGCCGATGGTGCGCAGTGACACCCGTCGGCTGGCCCGGTCGACGGCTGTGAGGAAGGCAGCCTCCTCCGGCTGGCTGGTCCAGCGCGCACCCCGGGACTCCTCGAATCCGGTATGCGGCAGCAGCGGGCCCGGCGGCCGAGCAGCGCCCACTTGCTGCCCGGCTTGCAGCCTGACCGGTGCCGCGTGGGCGGCGATGCTCATCTGTGGGGCGGCGAGCGCGGCGCAGAGGGCCAGAGCGAGAGGCAGGCGACGGCTGTACCGGGCGGGTATCGGCATGCGCGCACGGTACGCCGGGCAACTCCTGGGCGACAGGGGGCGCCTGGGCGGCTGGGCGGTTCCCGGCCGGAATTGAGCGGGCCCGGACGAGCCGGGGAACGCCCGAGCGGGCCGGACAGGTCAGGGCAGGCAGGACAGACCTGGGCGGGCCGGGCCACGAAACCGCGGAGCCCCCCGCTCACCGGAGAGTGGCATGTCGGCTGGATGGCATTCGTGTGACATCAGGGGCCATGGACACGACTGCACCCACAGGCGTGAATAGGGTCCGAAGAGCCCGAAGAGATCACCGGCCCCGACGACTTGGAGCAATTCGTGCAGCGCAGAATCCTCCTCCCGAGCGCACTCGCGGCCACGCTGATGCTGGCGATCCCGGCATCGGCGGCCGACTCCGCACCCGGGGCACCGGGGATCGGAGACCCCTACTACCCGGCCAGCGGCAACGGCGGATACGACGTCTCCCACTACGATCTGCGATTGAGGTATCAGCCGCAGACCGACCTGCTGGAGGGCACGGCGACCCTGCTCGCCACCGCCAAGCAGAACCTGTCCCGGTTCAACCTCGACTTCGGGCTGAAGGCCAGTGAGGTCAGGGTCAACGGGAAGAAGGCGGCCTTCGCCGCCACCGGCGCCCATGAGCTGGAGATCACCCCGCCCGCGCCGCTGGCGAAGGGCACCCCGGTCTCGGTGGTGGTGAAGTACGCCGGGAAGCCGTCGGAGCTGAAGATCGACGGCTACACCGCATGGCTCCGCACCCCTGACGGGGGTGTCGCCGCGGGTGAGCCGGAATCGTCCGTGTGGTGGTTCCCTGCCAACGACCATCCTCTGGACAAGGCGACGTACGACATCTCGGTGTCCGTGCCGGACGGGACACAGGCGATCAGCAACGGCGTGCTGCTGTCCCAGTCCTCACGTCTGGGCTGGACCCGCTTCAACTGGCGGTCGAACAAGCCGCAGGCGACGTATCTGGCCACGCTCGCCGTCGGCAAGTTCGACATCACGACCGACAAGACCGCGAAGGGCCTCCCGGTCGTCAACGCCTACAGCGTGGACCTCGGCGACAACGCGGGCGCGGCACGCGCGAGCGTCGAGCGCACCGTCGAGGCGGCGGAGTGGCTGGAGGAGGTCTTCGGCCCCTATCCGTTCAACGCACTCGGCGGCTACGTGCCGAACGTACCCACCGGATACGCGCTGGAGACGCAGACCCGCCCGTTCTACAGCCCGCGCCAGTTCGCAAACGGCGCGAACGTCTCGGTGGTGGTGCACGAGCTGGCCCACCAGTGGTACGGGGACAGTGTCTCGGTCAAGGGCTGGAAGGACATCTGGGTCAACGAGGGCTTCGCGCGCTACAGCCAGTGGCTGTGGTCGGAGAAGGAGGGCGAGGGCACGGCGCAGGAGCTGGCGGACTACGTCTACGCCCAGCATCCGGCGGACGACCCGTTCTGGACGGTGAAGCCGGGTGACCCCGGCGCCGACAAGCAGTTCGACCTCGCGGTGTACGACCGTGGCGCGGCGGCTCTCCAGGCTCTGCGGGTCGAGATCGGCGACGATGACTTCTTCGCCCTCCTCAAGAGCTGGCCGACGGCGAAGGTGAACGGGAACGCGGAGGTCGGCGACTTCGTGAAGTACGCCGAGAAGGTCTCGGGGAAGCCGCTCGCCGCGCTCTTCGACACCTGGCTGTACCAGCCGTCCAAGCCCGCCCAGCCGACCGCGGGTGCGGCCTCGGCCCGGGCGGCGCGCAAGGACGCGGGTACGGCTCACCAGCCCAGGTCCTGGAAGCAGATCGCGTCGACGAACTCGGTCCACAGCCACGGTGAGCGGCACGGCCGCTGACGAACATGGGGTCCAGGCGTCGTCGGGCCAGGTCCGGGCCCGACGACGCCACGCCAGTGGCGACCCCGAG
>NZ_JBHWIW010000015.1:0-29227 GCF_042731955.1 Streptomyces sp. NPDC059828
CCGCACGCCCACAGGGCGCCGGGGGGGCCCCCCAGCCCTCGGCCCCATGGGGCCGGGGGGGTCCCCAGCCCTCGGCCTCAAGGGGCCGGGGGGGTCCCCAGCCCTCGGCCTCAAGGGGCCGGGGGGGGTCCCCAGCCCTCGGCCTCAAGGGGCCGGGGGGTCCCCAGGCACCAGGCCCCGCTCACCGATCCTGACCTGATCCAAACGAAAGGCCCTGGGCGAAGCCGCGTACATCGCTTCGCAGGCGGCTCTCAAGGCTCGAAAGTATGATGATCGTGTGCACTGGAGCGGGCCATGACGCGGCGTCGTCCCCCGCCATCGGCGAGCGCCGACGACCTCCTCGCCACACTCAGACGGCTCACCGCGCAGGCGAGGCAGGGCGTCGAACTCCAGCGGGCCCGAGTCGACCTGGCCGAGGCCCTGCAACGGGACATGCTCCCTTCCGGGCTCCCCGCACGGCCTGGTCTGAGGACCGCGGCACGCTACGCCCCCGCCCGCGACGGCCTGGACATCGGCGGTGACTGGTTCGACGGCTTCGTCATGCACGACGGCTCCCTCGGGTTCTCCATCGGGGACGTCCAGGGCCACGACGTCGAGGCGGCTGCCTTCATGGGGCAGATCCGGTTCGGACTGCGTGCGGTCGCCATCGCGTCCACCGACCCGGGAGTGGTGCTGAGCAGGGCCAATGACCTGCTGGTGTCGGTGGCTCGTGACCTCTTCGCCACCTGCACCTTCGTCCGGTTCGACGTGGTGGACTGGATGATCGAGAGCGCCCGGGCCGGGCATGTCCCCGCCGTCTGGGCCACGGACGACGGTCGCAGCGGCGCCGCCCAGGACGAGGGAGGACTGCCGCTCGGGGTGCAGCCGGGCGAGGAGTATCCGGTGACCAGGCGCAGGCTGACTCGGGCGGGCGCGTTCGTGCTGCTCACCGACGGGGTGATCGAAGGGCCGACCGTGCCGCTCGACGCGGGGCTCGACAGGGTGATCCGGCTGGTGGGGCAGGGGGCGGCCGCCGGGGCCGATGCCGATGAGCTCGCCGCGGACGTGATGACGACGGCCGAGTTCACCGCTCACAAGGACGACGCGGCCGTACTCGTGCTGCGCCATGACGCCGCCGCGCCGCGTACGGCGGACGGGCGGGTGGGCTGACGCGCTGCCGACGGCCCGACCGCACGGCTGCGCGGCGGCACTCCGCGGGCGGCCCGGCTCAGGACGTGCGCCCGGCCGGGGGACGTTGTGTGATGAGGTGTGGTCCGCACCAGGATTCTCCGGCATTACGGCGCGGTGGTGCTGCTGATGATCGCCGTCGCCCTGGCCTACTACGCGGCGGCGCGGCTCGGGCTGACGCTCCGGGTGAGCGTCGAAGGCGCGATCGTCACCCCGCTGTGGCCACCCACCGGAATCGCACTGGCCGCACTGCTCTGGTTCGGGCTGCGGGTCTGGCCGGGGATCGCCCTCGGCACCCTCTTCGTCATCCTGGCCATCACCCCGTTCCGCCCCCATGTGCTCGGCATCCTCGCCGGGAACACCCTGGCGCCGGTGGTCGCCTATCTGATGCTGCGGCGGGTCGGCTTCCGTCCCCAGCTCGACCGGCTGAGGGACGGCCTCGCTCTCGTGTTCCTGGGCGCCCTGGCGGGGATGCTGATCAGCGCGACCGCGGCGTCCCTCGTGCTGACGGCGTCCGGCCAGATCACGCCCGACGACTTCTGGCCGGTCTGGTCGGCGTGGTGGACGGGCGACGCCATGGGTGTGCTGGTGATCACGCCCCTGCTGCTGGTGGCCCGGAGGATCCGCTGGCCCGTCGGCGTACCCCTCGCACGCTGGGCCGAGGCCGCGGCGCTCCTGCTCAGCACCGCGGCTGTGGCGCGCGTCAGCACCACGAGCGCCGCGTCGCTGCTGTTCCTGGTGTTCCCCCTGCTGGTCTGGGCGGCGCTGCGCTTCGAGCTGCGGGGCACCGCCCCCTGCGTGCTGGTCGTGTCCGTGCTGGCCATCTCGGCCGCGACCGACCACGCGGGGCCGTTCGCCGGGCACAGTCTCCTCGCGGTCATGGGCACCTTGCAGGCGCTGAACGGCTCCGTGGCGCTGACCGGGCTGCTGCTGTCGGCGATCGTGACGGAGCAGCGGAGCATCCGCCGGAGGATCGAACAGGCGTGTGCCGAGCTGGAGGATGTCGTGGACCGGCTCATCCCGGAAGGTGCGGCCGGTCGATGGCGGCCGCCCGAGGACCTCGGGGGCTGACCCGGGGAGCCGTGTTCAGGCCCAGGGCGTGAACTCGACCGCCCGCCCCTGTGCGTCGCGCCGGATCTCCAGCAGCCCCTGGACCGCCTCGCGGTCGATCGGCCCGTACACATGCGGGAACAGTGTGTCCGGAGAGACGCCCGGTGGCGGTGAGGAACCTGCCGGCTCACGCCGCACGGGTGAGCGCAGTCGGTGCTCGTCGATCAGCAGCGCCATCAGGGGCCCGGGCGCGTCGCGGTAGTACGCGTCGGCGATGGCCAGGGTCGTCGCCTCGTCGGGGGAGCAGTGGATGAAGCCCTCGGCGGCGAAGGACGGCGGGGCGTAGGGGCGTTCGGGAATGGCGAGCCAGTCGTCGAGCGGGACCACGTGGATGATCATCGTTCAGTTATAGCCAAGCCGGCCGGCGTGTCGCCTGCCGGACGGTGTCAGAACGGTGGGCCGGTCAGGACCGCCGGCCGGCCGCTGACCGGTGTGGGTCAGGCCCGGATGACCGTCACTCCGGCGTCCTCGAACGCGGCGGCGGTCTCGTCGGGGACGGCTGTGTCGGTCACCAGCGTGTCCACCTGGCCGGTGCCGCAGATACGGGCGAAGGCGCGGGCCGCGAGTTTGGTCGAGTCCGCGGCCACCACCACCCGCCCGGCCCGCTCGCACAGCAGCCGGTTGATCGCGGCCTCGGCCTCGTCGTGAGCGGCCGCGCCGTGCTCCGCGTCGAAGGCGTCGACCCCGAGCACGGCGATGTCCAGGGTGATCTGGCTGAGCACACCGTCGGCGAGCGGGCCGACGAGCTCGTAGGACTGCGGGCGGGCCACCCCGCCGGTGACGACGATCTTGAACTGGGGTCTGATGGCCAGTTCGTTGGCGATGTTGAGCGCGTTGGTCACGATGGTCAGCGCGGGTGAACCCGAGGCGAGATCGGTCCGGGCCGCCAGTGCCCGGGCCACCTCGGTGGTCGTGGTGCCCCCCGTGAAGCCCACGGTGGTGCCCGGTGCGATCAGGGCGGCCACCGCCGCGCTGATGCGCTGCTTCTCCGCCGCGCGCCGGGAGGTCTTGTAGCGCAGGGGCAGTTCGTACGACACGCCGTGCACGACGGCGCCGCCGCGGGTGCGGACGAGCATCTGCTGTTCGGCGAGCTGGTCGAAGTCGCGGCGGATGGTGGCGGCCGACACGTCCAGCGCCGCCGCGGTCTCGTCGACGTCCAGCCGGCCCCGCTCGACCAGCAGTTCCAGCAGTTCCTTCCAGCGGGCGTCGCGCGACACCGTGGCTCCTTTCCCCGGACTTGCTCCACGTCCTTGATCGCTGGCTGTGACCCTAACGCACACGACCTTCTGTCGCATGCTTGAAGTTGTTTGAAAGTGAGCAGTATTTTGCAGAAAAGAGCATGACTGGGCGTGGAGTGAACCCGAAGGGTGGAGCACGGTGACGGGTCATATCGCGAACGAACTGGCCAGCCAGCCGGAATGCTGGGAGCGCGCGGCGGAGCTGGCCGCCGGCAGGGCGGGGCTGCTCCCCGCTCGGGGCGAGCGTGCGGCGTTCACCGGCTGCGGGACCTCGCTGTTCATGAGCCAGGCTGCCGCCGCGCTGCGCGAAGCGGCCGGGCAGGGCGAGTCGGACGCGTACCCGCCCTCCGAATTCCCCGTGCACCGGCACTACGACCGCGTCGTCGCGCTCACCCGGTCCGGCACCACCACCGAGGTGCTGCACCTACTCGGGGGTCTCCGTGGGAGGACCCGCACCACCGTGCTCACCGCTGACCCCGCCTCCCCGGTGACGGCGCTCGCCGACGATGTCATCGTCCTCGACTTCGCCGACGAGAGGTCCGTGGTCCAGACCCGCTTCGCGACCTCGGCGCTCACCCTCCTGCGGGCCCACACCGGACGGCACACGGGCACCGTCGTGGACGACGCCCGGGCGGCGCTCGCCCTGCCGCTGCCCCCGGGTCTCGCCGAGTGCACGCAGTTCACCTTCCTGGGCAGGGGCTGGGCCGCGGGGCTGGCGAGCGAGGCGGCGCTCAAGGTGCGGGAGGCCTCGGCCTCGTGGGCGGAGGCCTACCCGGCGATGGAGTACCGCCACGGCCCGATCAGCGTCACCACGCGCGGCACCGCCACCTGGATGATCGGTGCGCCGCCGCCCGGACTGGCAGACGAGGTGCGGGCCACTGGCGCCATGTGGGTGGCCGGTCACCTCGACCCGCTGGCCGAGCTGGTGCGGGTCCAGCGCCTGGCCGTCGCCGTGGCCGATGCGCGGGGCCTGGACCCGGACCACCCGCGCCACCTCAGCCGCTCCGTCGTACTCCCCGGAGGCTGACCGTGCCCGTCGCCGACACCGGAGCGCTGGTCGCGGAGGCGGCCCAGGGCCGCCGCGCCGTGGCCGCGTTCAGCATCATCACGCTCGAACACGCCGAAGCCGTCGTCGCCGGGGCGGAGTCGGCAGGCTCCCCGGTCATCCTCCAGATCAGCGAGAACGCCGTGAGATACCGCCTCGGCCGGGTGCGCCCACTCGCGCGCGCCGCACTCGAGGCGGCCCGGGACGCCACCGTGCCGGTCGCGCTCCATCTGGACCATGTCACCAGCGGAGAGCTGCTCCGCCAGGCGGCCGAGGCCGGTTTCAGCTCACTGATGTACGACGCGTCGCGGCTGCCGTACGAGGCGAATCTCGCCGCGACCCGCGCCGCCGCCGACTGGGCGCACGCCCATGGCCTCTGGATCGAGGCCGAGTTGGGCGAGGTCGGCGGCAAGAACGGCGCCGCGCCCCGGGACGCCCACGCACCCGGTGCGCGTACCGACCCGGACGAGGCCCGTGGCTTCGTCCACGTGGCGGGAGTGGACGCCCTCGCCGTGGCCATCGGCAGCTCCCACGCGATGACGACACGCACGGCAGCACTCGACCACCGACTGCTCGCCAGGCTGAGCGCGGCGGTGGATGTGCCGCTGGTGCTGCATGGATCGTCGGGGGTCCCGGACGGTGAGTTGTCGGCGGCGGTCCGGGGTGGCATGGCGAAGATCAACATCGGTACGGCGCTGAACCTCGCCATGACCAGGGCCATCCGCGCCCAGCTGGCGGCCGACGCCGACGCGGTCGACTCCCGTGCCTATCTGTCGGCCGGCAGGGCGGCGATGACCGCGACGGTCACCCGGCTGATCGGCGTGCTGAGCGAGGCGGGCGGGGCTGCCATCGGCTGACCTCGGCCGGGGACGGCAGCAGGAATGGACGGCCGGGGAGCGCGGAATCGGGGACGAAGACAGAAAGGACTTGCCCAACTGGCGTTCGGACGCGCCCGGTTGATCGTAAGATTTGACTGCTCCCGATCGCCGAGGGGCTGTTTCATCCGACCTGGTTGGGAAGGGGCTCGTACTCCGTGGTCGCGGTCCACCGAGTCGTCACATCATGGTTACCCTGCTGAGCATCGCGGGCGGCTGTGCCGTGGCCGCTTCCGCACTCCTCTTCTGGGCGCTGACGCTGCGCCGCTCACTGGGGCGCTCCCGCCGACTGGCGGCCGCCCGGGCCGCCGAGGTTCAGCATCTGGCCGCCGTACGCGCCCCGGCCGTCACCGAGCGGCTCCGCCGGGGGCAGCGGCCCGAAGGCGTACCCGGCCCGCTCGGCCCGGATTCCGGCACCGGCGAGGACTTCGCCCGTGCCCTTGAATCCGTTGTCGAAGCACTCGGCTCCGACGAGGCCGTACGCAGGGAGCGCACCCTGCGGGACTCCGTGCAGACGGCCTTCGAGTCCGTCGCCCGCTCCGTCCACGCCATGGCCACGGTCCAGCAGCAGGTGCTCGACCGCGTCGAACGCTCCATCGACGACCCCGTGTTGATGGCCGAGGTCATGAAGGCCGACCACGCCGCCGCGCAGATGACCCGCAAGGCCCAGACCCTGCTGGTGATGTGCGGTGTCTGGCCCGCCCGCCGGGAGACCCGCCCGGTGTCCCTCTACGACTGTGTACGGGGTGCCCAGTCGCGCATCGTGGAGTTCGGCCGCGTCGAGATCCACGGCGGACAGATGCTCCACGTGGTGCCGCCCGCCGTCGAGGGCCTGATGCACGCGATCGCCGAACTCCTCGAGAACGCGACGGTGTTCTCGCCCTCCAGCAGCCAGGTCGTCGTCACCATCAGCGAGGTCGGCGCCGGCGCCGTCGTCGGGATCGACGACGCGGGTCTCGGCATGCCGCCCGACGTGCTGCAACAGGCGGCCGCACGGCTGCGTGACGACCTGGACCTGACACAGCTCGGAGCCGTGCCCCGGCTCGGGCTCGCCTGCGTCGGCCGCTGGACCCGCGAGCTCGGTTTCCAGGTGGAGCTCACCGGGGCGTCCGCCTACGGAGGCACCCGCGCCGTCGCCTTCGTACCGCACCGGCTGCTCACCGAACCGCCGCCGTTCCGGCCCTCGTCCGCGCGCACCGCCACGGCAGCGGGGTACGCGCCCGCAGACGCGGGGACCGCACCCGGGACGGCGCACGAGCCGGCGGGGAGCGGTCTGCCGAGACGGCGCAGCCGCCGCGGCGCCCGGGAGGCAGCCGCGCACCAGACCACGTGGACACCACCGGCCGTCGCGGCCACAGCGCCCACGACGTCCGACGACCGCCCGTGGACCCCGGAGGATGCCCGCGCCTCGATCGCCGATGTGCTCTCCGGGACACGGCGCGGCCGAGCCGAGGCGGAGAACAGCAGGACGCCCGAAGGACCCGACCACGAGGGAGGCCGGCTGTGACCGGAACCATCACCAAGCTGCCCGACCTGGGCTGGATGCTGCGACCGCTGACGGAGATCCCGGGCGTCAGGCATGCCGTCGTGGTCTCGGAGGACGGGCTGCGGCTCGGCCACGCGTCCGCCCCCAACCTGTCGGGACCCGTGGCCGAACTGAGCGTCGCCGAGGCCGAATCGCTCTCCGCCGCCTGTGCCGCCATGACCATGACCGGACGGTCCACCGCGGGGCTCCTGTTCGGCAGCACGGCCGGGGTGCGCCAGCTCATGCTGGAGTCCGACCACGGATTCGTGCTGTTCACCCAGGCCGGATTCGGCGCGCACCTCGGTGTCGCCACCGACACGGGCGCCGACATCGGTCTGGTCGCCCAGCAGATGCAGTTGCTCGTGGCGCAGATCGGGGCGCACCTGAGCACCCAGCCGAGGGACCCGGTGGCTCCGCTGAACCCCTCGTCATGACCGAACACCCGGAGAGAAGGACCACCTCGGCGGTACGTCCGTACGTGATCACCGGCGGCCGGGCGGGCACGGGCGGGGAGCCGCTCGCCTGGGAAACCCTGGTGATGGCCACGGACGCGGCCTATCCGCCGTCCCTCCAACCGGAGCACGTGAGCATCCTGGGGCACTGCCAGGGTCTGCTGTCGGTCGCCGAGGTGGCCGCGCATCTCGGCCAGCCGTCGTCGGTGGTCCAGGTGCTGCTCACCGATCTCCTCACGTGGGGTCTGATCGTGATCCGCCCGCCGATCCCCACCGCAGAACGAGCCGATGTCACCATGCTGAGAAAGGTCCTACATGGCCTCGAAAGCCGCCTTTGAGGCAACGGACAGGACACCGCGACCTCCAAGGACACCAGCGGGGACCCCGCTCGGGCCCCAGGCGGCGTCACCGGGGACCCCGGCACAGGCAGCGCCGGCGGCCCCGGTGCCCGGGGTCCAGCCACCAGCGGCGCCGGGAACGCCCCCGTCACCGGGCAAGTACCTCACCTCCGGGGTCATGGGCGCGGCCAAGATCCTCGTCGTCGGCCCGCTCGGTGTCGGCAAGACGACCCTGATCGGGACCGTCTCGGAGATCGAACCGCTCTCCACCGAGGCGGTGATGACCCGCGCCGGGGCCCGTGTCGACACCACGCCGGACCAGTCCAAGACGACCACCACCGTCGCCCTGGACTTCGGCCGGATCACCATCGACGGGGAACTCGTGCTCTACCTCTTCGGCACCCCCGGCCAGCCCCGTTTCCTGCCCGCGTGGCGCGATCTGGCCAAGGGGTCGCTCGGCGCGCTCGCGCTGATCGACACCCGCGACCTGGAGTCGTCCTTCGACGCGCTGGGTAATCTGGAGGACCTGGGGCTGCCGTTCGCCGTCGCGGTCAACGTGTTCCCCGGCAGTCCCACGTTCACCGACGACGAGCTGCGCACCGCACTCGACCTGCTCCCCGACACCCCGCTGGTGTTCTGTGACGCCCGTGAAGCCACCTCGTCCGTACGCGCGCTGATCGCGCTTCTGCGGCATCTCATCGACGTGACGGAGTCCGCATGACCCCACGGCACGGACGCTGCCCCGCCACGGCGCTGTACGGGCACCTCCACGGTGACGCCATGCCCGCCCTCTACGAGGAGCTCCGGGAGCAGCACGGACCGGTCGCTCCCGTCACCGTCGCACCCGGAATCCGGGCATGGCTGGTGCTCGGACACCGCGAGCTGCTCCAACTCACGCGTCAGGAGCAGGACTTCTCGCACGACCCGCGCCACTGGACCCTGCTGCGCGAGGGCCGGGTGCCCCCCGACTCCCCGATCCTGCCGATGGTCGGCTGGCGTCCCGCACTGCTGTACGCGGACGGGCAGCAGCACCGCAGAATGCGCGCCGCGGTCTCCGACGCGCTCGCCGGGATCAACGGACACGAACTGCGCCGCAGCGTCCGGGCCACCGCGGAAGGGCTGATCGCCTCATTCGCCGGGCGCCGTGAGGCCGACCTCGTACCGCACTACGCACGCCGGCTGCCCATGCAGGCCATCACCGGTGTGCTCGGTCTGGACGAGCGCACCGGTCAGCGCTTCGTGCAGGCCATCGCGGGCATGGTCGTCGGCAACGCCGACTCGGCCAACGCCAACCGGCGCCTCGCCACCATCCTGCGAGCCGTCATCGAGAAGAAGCGGCGCAGCCCGGGACAGGACATCACCTCGGCACTGCTGCACCATCCCGCGGAGCTCACCGACGACGAAGTGCTGCACAACCTCGTGGTGATGTTCGTGGCGGGCAACCAGACCACCGTGAACTGGATCGCCACGACGCTGCGCATCCTGCTGTGCGACCCGGCCTTCCGCTCCTCGCTCTCGGGCGGTCACCTCAGCGTGGACGACGCACTCGACCTGGTGCTGTGGCGCTTCCCGCCGACGCAGAACTTCCCTGCGCGCTACGCCATCAGGGACGTGGAGTTCGGCGGGCAGTACATCAGAGCCGGCGACATGCTCGTCCTCGGACTCGCCGCAGCCAACGCCGACCCGGCCGTCCTTCCGGCGAACGGCGGCCCGATAGCCGGAAACCGCTCCCATCTGGCCTTCGGCGCGGGTCCGCACACCTGCCCGGCCCAGGACCCCGCCCGGCTGATCACCCGGACCGCGGTGGACACCATCCGGCACCGTCTGCCCGACCTGGAACTGGCCGTGCCGGAAACCGAGCTGTCCTGGATCTCCTCGCCCTGGACGAAGGGCCTCGCCGCGCTCCCGGTCCGGTTCACCGACCCTCAGCTGCCCCTCGCACCTGTGGCGGCGCACGCCGCGCCACAGCCGACGGCACCACAGACAGGAGACCTCCGTTGAACACCTCACCCATGTCCCCGCACCGGATGGACCCGGCCGGTGGCTGCCCGCACGCGGACAACGCGAGGCTGCTGGCCCAGGGTGCCGTGACACCGGTCGTCCTGCCCGGGGACATCGCGGGCATGGCGGTACTCGGACATGACGCGCTGAAGGAGTTCCTGGCCCACCCCGACGTCGCCAAGGGCGCCGAGCACTTCACCGAACTGCGCGAGGGCCGGATCGCCGACGGCTGGCCGCTGAAGACCTTCGCGACCGTCCAGGGCATGACCACCGCCGACGGAGCCACCCACCGGCGGCTGCGGGCGCTGGTGAGCAAGGCGTTCACCGCCCGCCGGGTGGAGGAGCTGAGGCCGCGCATCGAGACCGTCACCGCATCGCTGCTGGACGGCCTCGAAGCCGCCGCGGCCGACGGGAACGGTGTGACCGACCTGCGGCGGCACTTCGCCATGCCGCTGCCCATGGGAGTCATCTGCGAACTGCTGGGCGTGGACCCGGAGCACCACGAGCGGCTGCACCACCTCTCGAACCAGGTCGTCGCCACGGACATCGGCCCCGAGGAAGCCATGGCCGCCAACCGCGAACTGGTCGCCGTGCTCGCCGCCGTCGCCACCGCCCGGATGGCCGACCCTGGCGACGACCTCACCAGCGCGCTGATCGCGGCCCGCGAGGAGGACGGAGACCGCCTCAGCGAGCACGAACTGATCGGCACCCTGCTCCTGATGATCATCGCCGGGCACGAGACGACGCTGAACCTGATCACCAACGCGGTCCGGGCGCTGTGCGCGCACCGCGATCAGCTGGCCCTCGTACAGGACGGCAAGGCGAGCTGGGCCGACGTCGTGGAGGAGACCCTGCGCTGGGACAGCCCGGTCAGCTACTTCCCGTTCCGCTACCCGACGAAGGACCTCACCGTCGGCGGCACCGTCATCCCCAAGGGCACCCCGGTCCTGGCCGGCTACTCCGCCGCCGGCCGTGACAAGGCGGCCCACGGCGAGGAAGCCGATCGCTTCGACGTCAGCCGCGCCTCGGAGGCCCGCCACCTCTCACTCGGCCACGGACCGCACTACTGCCTCGGCGCCCCACTGGCCCGCATGGAGGCGACTATCGCCCTGGAGCGGCTGTTCGCCAGGTTCCCCGGCCTCGACCTCGCTCTGCCGGAGCCGGAACTCACACGACACGCCAGCTTCGTCGGCAACAGCGTGCAGGAGCTGCCCGTACGACTGGGGGCCTGAAGCCACGCCTGGAGCGGCGGCCCGTCACCCGAATGGACCGGCACCCGCGCACCGCGCGGGTGCCTCCGCCCGGGGTCTGCGAGGCTGGGTAACGCCGGGGGCCTTGGGCAACAGCGAGCAGGGAGAGACCATGGCCGGACAGTTCCAGGCGACCGTCGTGATCGACCGGCCCGTCGACGAGGTCTTCGCCTTCCTCGCCGACGGTGAGAACGATCCGAAGTTCAGCCCCCGGGTGCTGGAGATCGCGAAGACCACGGACGGCCCCACGGCCGTGGGGACCGTCTATCGCAGCCGGGTCAAGGACGCCGGGATGACCACCAGCAGAGAGTTCCGGATCAGCGAGTTCGAGCCGCCGCGCAGGATCCGCTGGACCGAGACCTCCAAGAACACCATCACCGCCACCGAGGGCGGCTACGACCTCGAGGCCGTCGACACCGGAAGGACCAGCCTCCGGGTGTTCAACACCCTGGAGGGCCACGGCCTGGGCAAGCTGCTCGAACGCTTCGCCCTCAGCGCCGCACGCAAGGACGCCGATGCCTTCGCCCGGCGCATCAAGGCGGCCGTCGAGGCGTCCTGAGGCAGGCTGCCCATGCCTTCGGCCTGGCGCCGGCTATGCGAGCCAGAGCGAGTTGCGTCGGTGCCGCGCCGGAGGGATGTCCACGATCTCCGCGGCATCCGGTGTGAGTTCGTCCGCGGTGGAGTTCACCAGCTTCAGGACGGTCTCCACCTGGGTGCGCAGCCGCTGTCGCGACCGGCGTTCCTCCGCTGCGGACCACTCGGCGACGGAGCGGTCCCGCCGGAAACGAGGCCACGAGTGGACGTTCACCCTGCGGCGGATCACATGGGGTCGAGGTCTCCTGGACTCTCGTATCGCGTCGGCGAAATCGCGGGCGCTGTATCTGAGATCGTGGAGGACTCCGGAATGCCAGGCACTGCCTGAGGAACGGCCGTTTCCACGGTGGCGGTAGGGAGGTCGAAGGTGGTGGGCGGTGCGTGACACCGGACTCCGTTCGCAGCGACCGCCAGGTATCTCCTGGCGGGCTACCTGAAGGCCGTTGGCCCCGTCGAACGTGTGTCTTCCATGCGTGTCACCCTATCCCCGTTCCGTGGACCGCAGCAGCAGCCGCAGCTGCTTCTCCCCGTCGCCCGACACCGCGTGTTCCACCTCGACCGCGAAACCGGAAGTGAGCGCCTTGGCGAGGCGGTCCACCGCCGGATACGAGCCGGAGAGCTCGGCGGCCACGGGTGCCCCGAGCGGGGTGGCCGCCACCGGACCGGCGACGTCGGCGGGGGCCACGTCATAGGTTGCGGACCATACGGTGGGGTGGCCGTGGCCGGCCTCGTGGACGTGCTCCTCGGCGTCACGGTCGCAGGGGTACGCGGCGAGCAGTGCGCCGAAGACGGCGTCCGCGTCCTGGGGCGAACCGGTGAGCTGAACCGACACTTCCTCGTGCCTGTCGGCGACCTTCACGGTGATCACCGTCCTCTCTCGCGCTGGCAGGGGCTGGCATGGGCGGGTGTGGTCGGAGGTGCTCTCCTTCCAAGGTCGCACTTCGGCGACCGAATGGCACGGGCCGGCCGCTCAGGCCCCCGGAATCTCCCGGGTCCTCGTCCAGTGGAGCAGCTCGTCGGCCGACCAGGTGGTGATGACCCGGTCCTCGGGCACCCCGCACTCCTCGGCCCTGGCGCACCCGGCCGACTGCCAGTCGAGCTGGCCCGGCGCGTGCGCGTCCGAGTCGATCGCGAACAGCGTCCCCGCCGCCACGGCCTGGCGCAGCAGACGCCGTGGCGGGTCCAGCCGGTCGGGACGGCTGTTGATCTCCACCGCCGTCCCCGACTCCGCACATGCCGCGAACACCGCCTCGGCGTCGAACTCCGACTCCGGCCTGCCGGAGACCCCGTGCCGTTCCTTCAGCAGGCGCCCCGTGCAGTGACCCAGCACATCCACGAGCGGGCTGTGGACCGCCGCGAGTATCCGGCGGGTCATCGGTCGTGCCGCCATGCGCAGCTGGGAGTGCACCGACGCAACCACCACGTCGAGCCGGGCCAGCAGCTCGGAGTCCTGGTCCAGCCTGCCGTCCGGCAGGATGTCGCACTCGATCCCGGTCAGCAGCCGGAACGGCGCCCAGGTCCGGTTGAGTTCCGTCACCACGTCGAGCTGTTCCCGCAGCCGTTCCGCGGACAGTCCGCGTGCCACGGTGAGCCTGGGGGAGTGGTCGGTGAGCACCGCCCATTCGTGCCCGATGGCCGCCGCGGTCCGCCCCATCAGCTCGATCGGGCTACCGCCGTCCGACCAGTCCGAATGCAGATGGCAGTCGCCGCGCAGCGCCGCCCGCATCCGTTGCCCGGCAGCCCCGTCGGGCCGGCCGGTCGCGTCCTCCTCCAGCCGCCGCAGATACGCGGGAAGCTCGCCGGCCAGTGCCTCCCGCACCACCTGCGCGGTCTTGGGGCCGATCCCCCGCACCGACTCCAGCGCACCGGTCCCGGCACGTGCCCGCACCTCGTCCTCGCCGAGCGCCGCGACCGCGGCCGACGCCGTGCGGAAGGCTCGTACCCGGTAGGTCGGAGCCCCCGACCGCTCCAGCAGGAACGCGATCCGGTCCAGTGCGTGCACGGGGTCCATGGCGGGGGAGCTACTCCTGGAGCACGGACAGGACGTTGCCCGCGGGATCCTTGAACCAGGCGATGGCGGGACCCTCCTGGCGGGCGATTCCGCGGTCGTCCTGTCCGAAGCCCTCGTAGCGTTCGAAGACCACCCCGAGCCCCACGAGCGCGTCGACGGTCCGCTCGATGTCGTCCACCGGGAAGTTCAGCACCGTGAAGGTCGCCGGTGTGTGGCCGTCCCCCTTGGGATAGACCAGCACGGTGGTCTCCCCGGCGAGATGCAGTGCGAGCAGCCCGTGTTCCTCGGACACCCGCAGGCCGAGCGTCTCGCCATAGAACTCCTTCGCCCTCCCGATGTCGTCGGTCGAGAAGCCGCTGAACGCTCTGCTGTCACCGAGCATGGCCCTGTCCCTTCATCGATCCGCAAGTCCCCGGTCTCCGGTTTCGCCCTTCAGTCTTCATCCTCGCCCCCGTCCCCGCTCCGTACCTGGCGACCGACGAACTCCCTGGCCAGCTCGTCACCCAACGTGACCGCGTCCTGATGGGACTCGATCGGAGAGACCTGCGAGCCGCGGAACACGATGTACGTGACGCCGGAATCGGCGCCCCCGCCCTCCGGGCCCGGCTCGATGCCGAGGCGCTCCGCCGTCGCGTAAGAGGCCTCGCCGATGATGTCGTGCGGTCCGGTGTCCCCGACGACCGCGTACAGCACCCTGTCGCCGTAGATCACCGCCACGACGCTGCCTCCGCGGATCCCGGACGAGAACGGCTCCCACAGATCGCTTCCCATCGGCACCACCACGAACGGCAGCCCCTCGGAGCTGAGGTAGTTCCCGTCCGACTGCGCGAAAGCGGTCTGGGGCTGGAAACTCGGGTCCATGTCGTCGTTGCAGCGCGCGGAGTACTGCCCGTCGCAGTCGATGTCCATGTCCGCCTTCCAGAACACCACGTCCGGCGTACCGCACACCGGTATGTCCGCCGGTTCCGTCGCATCGCTGCGGTACAGGCCGTCGGATATTCGGGTGCAGTTGCGCACTTTGGCCAGCAGTTCGTTCGCGGTCACCGAACCCTCGGAGAAGCCACGGGCGGTGGCGGTGCCCGGGAGCGTGGCGAGCAGGGTTGCCGCTCCGGTCACGGCGAAGGTCCTGGCGAACGTCCTGGGGAAGGGGCACTCAAGGAGACGGGAGAGGCGAGGCAAGGAGAGGGACAGGGACACGGGGGTACTCCTCGGATCAATCAGAGGCGGAGGGCCGCTGCCGGCGGCCCTCCTGGCGTATGTGGTGGGCAAGGCGGTCGAGGAAGATCCGCTGGCCGGGAACGAGCAGCTCGGCGGCCCGTTCCAGCGAGAACCAGCCGACCCGGTCGATCTCGGGGAACTCGCGCAGGACTCCGGACCGGGGCGGCCACTCCATGCTGAACATGCCGGGCTCCAGCCCCTCCGGGTCGAGATCGCCCTCGACGGCCCAGACGGTGACGAGCTTGCCGCCCGGCTGGCGGCTCTCACCGAGCGGCAGGCGCTCCCCGGCCGGTGCGGGCAGACCGAGCTCTTCCTCGAACTCGCGGCGTGCGGCGGCCTCGGGCTCTTCCTCGGGGCCGTACTCCCCCTTGGGGATCGACCAGGCGCCGGCATCACGGGACGCCCAGAAGGGTCCGCCCATGTGCGCGATCAGCACCTCCACCTCCGGGCCCGCGGCACGGAAGATCAGCAAACCGGCACTGCGCTTGGCCATGGCGCCGAGTCTGGCGCCCGACCCAACCCTTCGCCATCGCTCCGGTACGCCGTGTCACTCCGGCGTGGTGCGCGGGACCCGATCAGCCAGCCACTCCGGCGGCGCGCGGATGGCCCGGAGAGTGATCCGCTGAAGGGGTGGCGGCCGCGCCTCGCTCGTCACGGGCACCACGCCCCCGCGTTGCGCCGTCCTTCCGTGCGCGGCAGGGTCGTAGGTGCGAGTCCAAGGAAGGACACAGCCATGCCCATCGCGTCGGTGAACCCCGCGACCGGTGAGACGCTCAAGACCTTCGAGGCGCTCGGGCCCGAGGGGATCGAGAAGCGCCTGGCCGCCGCCCATGAGGCCTTCCTCGAGTACCGCGTCACGGGCTTCGGAGAGCGTGCGCGACTGCTCAAACGAGCTGCGGGCCTCCTCGAGGAGGATCAGGACGACATCGCGCGCACCATGACCAGCGAGATGGGCAAACCCATCACGGCCGCCAGGGCGGAGGCGGCCAAGTGCGTGAAGGCGATGCGCTGGTACGCCGCGCACGCCGAGCGACTGCTCGCCGACGAAGCCGTGCCGGACGAGGAAGCCGCGGACTCGGGTGCGTCACGGGCCTTCGTTCGCTACCGCCCGCTGGGCGTCGTGCTGGCTGTGATGCCGTGGAACTTCCCGCTGTGGCAGGTCGTACGGTTCGCCGCGCCCGCGCTGATGGCGGGCAACACCGGGCTGCTGAAGCACGCGTCGAACGTGCCCCAGACCGCCCTGTACCTGGGGGACCTCTTCCACCGCGCCGGCTTCCCCGAGGGCTGCTTCCAGACCTTGCTGATCGGCTCCGCCGAGGTGGAGGGGGTGCTGCGGGACGTGAGGGTGGCCGCGGCGACCCTCACCGGCAGCGAACCCGCGGGCCGCTCCGTCGCCTCCATCGCCGGTGACGAGGTGAAGAAGACCGTGCTCGAACTCGGGGGCAGCGACCCCTATGTGGTCATGCCATCCGCCGACGTCGACAGGGCCGCCAGGGTGGCGGTGACCGCACGTGTCCAGAACAACGGCCAGTCCTGCATCGCCGCCAAGCGCTTCATCGTGCACGAGGACGTGTACGACACCTTCACCGAGCGCTTCACCGCCCGGATGGAGGGGCTGACCGTGGGGGACCCGCTGGAGGAGTCCACCGACATCGGCCCGCTGGCCAGCGAGCAGGGACGCGCCGATCTGGAGGCGCTGGTCGAGGACGCCCTGCGGCTCGGCGCCGGGGCGCTGTGCGGGGCGGGCAGGCCCGAGGCGTGTCCGCGAGGCTGGTATTACCTCCCCACCGTCCTCACCGGGATCACACCCCGGATGCGGATCCACCGCGAGGAGACCTTCGGACCGGTGGCCACCGTGTACCGGGTCGCCGACCTCGACGAAGCGGTACGGGCAGCCAACGACTCGCCCTTCGGGCTGAGTTCGAACGTGTGGACCCGCGACGAGGGTGAAGTGGCCCGATTCGTCAGGGACCTTGAGGCGGGCGGGGTGTTCGTGAACGGAATGACCGCCTCGCACCCTGCCATGCCCTTCGGTGGTGTCAAACGCTCCGGATACGGGCGGGAGTTGTCCGGGCACGGCATCAAGGAATTCTGCAACACCACCACCGTCTGGCGGGGCGGCGCCGAACGGTAGCCGAGCCGCTGTTCGAGCCTCCCGATCCGTGGGCAGGAGACCCTCGCACGCACCGGCAGGCGACGGGCAGGAGCGCACGGATCATGGAGCGGCAGGGGAGCTGGAGCTTTCTCGACGACCGTGGCCATCTGGCGACGGCGACACGGCGGCCACGCAAGGCCGTCACGTACATACAGGCCGGAGCGAGCCTCTGGGACCACGGCATACGGCCGGCAGGGCTGTTCGGGTCGAACCACGACGGTGACGGCCCCGACCCGGTGAAGGCCGCGGGGCTGCCTCTGGAGGGCATCGCCTACCTCGGGTCCGGGGCGGGGCTCGACTGCGGTGCACTGCTGCGCGGCGACCCCGACCTCGTCGTCGCCGTCACCTACGGCGGCGGACAGGTCTACGCCCTCGATCCCGACACGGCCAAACACATCGAGGAGCGCGTCCCGCTGGTCGTGCTCGATGTCGGCCAGGGCCGGTCACTCGCCGCGGTCCGCGCCCGTTTCGCCGAACTGGCCCGTGAGCTGGGGGCCGACGGAGAGACGGCCATGTCCGTGCCGCTGGCCCGCGCCGAGGCGCGCCTGCGTGACCAGGCGGCTCTGGGCGTGCCCGAGGCGCGTCCCGCTGTGCTCGCGCTGTCACCCGCCTCCGCGGACGGCGCCTATCTCGCGAAGCCGTACGCCTGGACCGACCTTCGTGAACTCGCCGGCCTCGGACTCGACATGCTGGACCCTCAGGGAGGATCCAGCACCAACTGGTCGGCGGTCGACTGGTCCGAAGTCCCCGCTCTGGCCGCGCGGATCCTGCTCGTCGACATGCGCGGCAACGCCCACCCGCTGGATGCCCTGTGGGCCAACCCCGCCTGGCAGGAGGCCGTTTCAGGGGCCCACCTCGTACCGTGGAACCCGGAGGGCCCGTGCAGCGCCCGGGCGCACACCCGGTTCTTCAACCAGGTCGCCGATGCGGTGGAGGCGGCGCGGAGCAGGTCGTAGCGACGCGCGGGCGGGATGTCCGGGTAGATCGTGACCCGTCGAACACACGGCACCGACGATCCGCCGTCTACCGCCCTTCTCGGTCCATCGGCGGCTCCTGCGGTGTCTCCGGGACCGCGCCGAACAGCACGGCCCTGGCGACCTCGGGTGCGAACAGCGCCGTCAGCGGCGAGCGCAGGGTCAGTACGGAGCGGAAGGCGCTGCCCACGACGGGGTCACCCGCGTAGCGTTCCTGGACCCGCTCGAGGTACCAGCCGACGGGCCGGTCCAGGGCACCGGCGGCCAACGCGTTCCCGGTCGCTCCCGGCATGTGCCGGTCGGCGCCCGCCGAGATGTCCCACGCCTGGCGCGAGGCCCGGCACACCGCTTGCTGGACCCGCAGTGTCGTGGGCGTGCGGCGAGGGTCGGCCAGCGCGTCGCGCAGAGCCACGGCACTCATCGCGGCGACGGACATGCCCTGACCGTAGACGGGGTTGAAGGTGCACAGCGCGTCGCCCGTCGCGAGGAAACCGGCCGGGCGGCGTCCCGGGCGGTCGTAGCGGCGGCGGAGATTGGCCGTCTTCCGGAAGCCCCACACGGGCGACAGCGGCTCGCTCTCCAGCAGCCACTGGTGCACGAACGGATGCGGCAGCCGCTTCGCGTAGGCCGTGAACCCCGCCTCGTCCGTCGGCGGTTCGTCCCCGCGCAGACCGGAGAAGGTGACCAGATAGGTCCCGTCCTCCAGGGGGATGACGCCGCCGCCATGGACCTGCCGCGGGTTGGGGATGACGTAGTAGGCGAGGGCGTCGGTGCCCAGGGACCCGCCATGGCCGCGATAGATGCGCGAGGCGTAGGCGAGTCCCGTGTCGATGGTCTCCTCCGCCGCGGGCTCGGCCCCGATCGCCGTGAGCCACTGCGCGACGCGTGAGCTGTGTCCGGAGGCGTCCACGACCACATCGGCCTCCAGGGGCCGTGGCTCGCCGCCGCTCCCGGAGCCGGCACCGTCATCCGCGCCGGAGTCGGAACCGGAGCCGCGCTCGCGCAGCAGCACCCCTCGTACCCGTGAGGAGTCCCCGAGGAGCCCGACGACTTCCGTGGACTCCACGACGGAGATCACCGGATTGGCCAGCACCCGCTCCCTGACCAGATGTTCGAGCTGTGCGCGCGAGCCGGTGTAGATGTGCGTGGTCGCGGGCGTACGACGGAACCACCGCCCGCTCTGCCACTGCACCATGTCCGACGGCAGCCCCACGCACGGAGCGCCCGAGGCTCTCAGCCCCGCCATGAAACCGGGGAGAAGAGCGTCGAGCGCGAGCTGTCCCCCTTCCAGCAGCACATGCGGGTGGCGGCTCTGCGGTACGCCCGCCCGCGCCTTGGGCCCCGAGAAGAGACGGTCGCGCTCGACCACCGTGACGGTGTCGGCATGCCCCGCGAGCACATGAGCGGCGAGCAGCCCCGCCAGGCTGCCGCCGATCACGACGGCATGGCGCCGGCGCCGGGTGTCACGGCTTCCGCCGATGCTCCAACTGGGCGTGTCGTGCGCGTGGTTCACCCGAGCCCCCGTGCCGTTGTCCATGGTCTGTCCCACGATGGCCAGTATCACCGTTCAGGGGCGGCACAGGGCGCGGCAAGCCGAAATCGACCGCCTTCGGGTGATCACCCACCCTCGCCGGATGGCCCTTCGAGCTCCTCCAGGGCATGCGTCAACCACTGGATCCAGAACCGCTCCAGATCGATGCCGCCCCGCAGCACCACGTGCCGGAGCCGGTCCTCGACGGAGTCGCGCTCCGGTGGGAAGTGCCGTTCCTCGATGTCCAGATACTCGGCCAACTGCCGCCTGTGCAGCTCCAGGTGGCGCCGCAGCTCCGCCTCGAGACCTCCCGTGCCCACCACCGCCGCGGCACGCATCCGCAGCAGCAGCGCGTCCCGGACCGGCTTGGGGTCCTCGGTCCTGCCCACCCACGCGGCCAACTCGGCTCGTCCGGCGGGCAGTACCTCGTACTCCTTCTTCTGGCCGCGCGACCGCTGGGCGGGTTGCAGGGCACGGATGTGTCCCGCCTCCTCCAGCTTTCCGAGCTCCCGGTAGATCTGCTGGTGCGTCGCCTGCCAGAAGTAGCCGATCGAGCGGTCGAAGCGCCGGGTCAGTTCCAGACCCGACGACGGCTTCTCGAGCAGGGCGGTGAGGATCGCGTGCGGCAGTGACATGATCCGCATCCTAGGCAGCCCCGGCAGACCTTCCGGCGACGGCCGGAGCCGGTGGCGTACGGCGCGGGTGACGGCCGGAACCGGCGAGGGCCCGGAACCGGTGAGAGCCGGAACCGGTGAGGGCCGGAACCGGACACCACCGGTTCCGGCCCTCACCGGACAACACACCTAGAGCGACGCGGCCAGGCGTGTTCCCTGGTCGATGGCGCGCTTGGCGTCGAGCTCGGCGGCCACATCCGCGCCACCGATGAGGTGGACCGTGTGGCCCGACGCGCTCAGCTCCTCGTACAGGTCGCGCTTCGGCTCCTGACCGGCGCAGAGCACCACGGTGTCCACGTCGAGAATGGCGGAGGTGCCGTCCACGGTGATGTGCAGCCCCTCGTCGTCGATGCGGTCGTACGTCGCCCCGGCGACCATGGTCACCCCGCGGTGCCTGAGCTCGGTGCGGTGGATCCAGCCCGTCGTCTTGCCGAGCCCGGCGCCGACCTTGGTGGTCTTGCGCTGCAAGAGGTGCACGGTACGCGGCGGCTTCGGCCGCTCGGGGGAGCGCAGTCCACCCGGAGTCTCGTAGGCCGTGTCCACGCCCCACTGCCGGAAGTACGTCTCCGGGTCAAGGCTCGCGCCCTCGCCGCCGTCCGTGAGGAACTCCGCCACATCGAAGCCGATGCCACCGGCGCCGACCACCGCCACGCGCTCACCGACTTCGGCCCCGTCGCGCAGCACATCGAGGTAGCTGACCACGCTCGGGTGGTCGATACCCTCGATCTCGGGGGTGCGGGGGGAGACCCCGGTCGCGATGACGATCTCGTCATAGCCCGCGAGAAGCTCCGGCGTGGCGAACGTGCCCAGCCGGACCTCCACACCGTGCAGTGCGAGCTGGGTGCGGAAGTAGCGCAGCGTCTCCTCGAACTCCTCCTTGCCGGGAATCCGCTTGGCGACGTTCAGCTGGCCGCCGATCTCGTCGGCGGCGTCGAACAGTGTCACCTCGTGCCCCCGCTCGGCGGCCGACACGGCGAAGGACAGTCCCGCGGGACCGGCGCCGACGACGGCAAGGCGCTTGCGCAGCCGGGTGGGGGAGAGCACCAGCTCGGTCTCGTGGCAGGCGCGCGGGTTGACCAGGCAGGAGGTGATCTTGCCACTGAAGGTGTGGTCCAGGCAGGCCTGGTTGCAGCCGATGCAGGTGTTGATCGTGTCGGCGCGGTCCTCCTGCGCCTTGGCGACGAAGTCGGGGTCGGCGAGGAACGGCCGGGCCATGGAGACCATGTCCGCACGCCCCTCGGCGAGCAGCCGCTCGGCGACCTCGGGGGTGTTGATCCGGTTGCTGGTGACCAGCGGCACCGAGACCGCGCCCATGAGCTTCTGCGTCACCCAGGTGTACGCGCCACGGGGTACGGAGGTCGCGATCGTCGGGATCCGGGCCTCGTGCCAGCCGATGCCCGTGTTGATGATCGAGGCACCCGCCGCCTCGATCTCCTTGGCGAGCGCCACCACCTCGTCGAGCGAGGAGCCGCCCGGCACCAGGTCGAGCATCGACAGCCGGTAGATGATGATGAAGTCCTCGCCGACCCGCTCACGGGTACGCCGGACTATCTCGCGCGGGAAGCGGGTCCGGTTGGCGTAGGTGCCGCCCCAGCGGTCGTCCCGCTTGTTGGTGGCGCTCGCGATGAACTCGTTGATCAGGTAGCCCTCGGAGCCCATGATCTCGACGCCGTCGTAACCGGCGGACTTCGCCAGCTCGGCGGCCCGTACGTAGTCGTCGACGGTCCGCTCGACGTCCGCGTCGCTGAGGGCGTTCGGCACGAACGGGCTGATCGGCGCCTGGAGCGCACTCGGCGCGACGAGCTGCGGGTGGTACGCGTACCGGCCGAAGTGCAGGATCTGCATCGCGATGCGCCCGCCCGCCGCGTGTACCGCGTCGGTGACCGTACGGTGCTGCTCGGCCTCCTCCTCGGTGGTGAGCTTGGCGCCGCCGTCGTAGGGGCGGCCCTCGTCGTTGGGCGAGATCCCGCCCGTGACGATCAGGCCCACGCCGCCTCGGGCGCGTGCGGCGTAGAAGGCCGCCATCCGCTCGAAGCCGTTCTCCGCCTCCTCCAGGCCGATGTGCATCGATCCCATCAGGACCCGGTTGGGCAGCGTGGTGAACCCCAGGTCCAGCGGGCTGAGCAGATGCGGGTACGGGGTCATCCGGCGCCTCCTCGCGCAATGTGGTCGTCACATTTGTAGACGGTCCGAGGAGGGTTGTGCAACTAGTTGCATAAGGCTCGGGGAGTGAGCTGCGCTACGTCGGCGAAGAGGTGACGGACGCGGACGGAGCGGTACGGGGCCTGGACGCGGATGCGTCCTGGCCCCGTACGGCTCGCATACAGCCCGCGCCGGCGGGCGCGCCGTCACACCGTGGCGTCACACCTTGCGGTAGTCGTATGCCTCCGTGGCCGCCGCTGCCACCGCGTCCAGATCCGCGCCCGCCGATGCGGTGACGAGCGCCGCGACCGCGCCCTCGGCGAACGGAGCATCCACCAGCCGTGCGCCGTCGGGCAGTTGCTCGCCCTCAGCGATCAGGGACTTCACGGTCAGCACGGCACTGCCGAGATCCGCCAGCACGGCCACCCCCGCGCCCTGGTCCACCTCCGCCACGGCGTTCGAGATCAGCTCGGCACTGGTGCCGAAGCGGCCGTCCGCCGTGCCTCCCGCCGCGGCGATCGGCGCTGTCTCACCCCCGCCCGACAGTGCCCTGGCCATCGTGGCGACCGAAAGAGCCACCTCCGCGCTGTGCGAGACCAGGACGATTCCCACCAGGCTCACGACGCCTCCCCGGAACCGCCGTCCGCTGCGGCCTGGACGAGGGCGGCGACCAGCAGGGCCGACGACGTCGCGCCCGGGTCCTGGTGCCCGACACTGCGCTCGCCCAGATAGCTGGCCCTTCCCTTGCGCGCCAGCATCGGCACGGTGGCGGCGGCGCCCTGCTCCGCGGCCTCCCGGGCCGCCGCGAACGACTCGTCCAGCGCCTCCACGGCCGGCTCCAGCGCGTCCAGCATCGTCTTGTCCCCGGCCTTCGCCCCGCCGAGCTGTGCGACCGCCGCGACCCCCGCCCGCAGCGCTTCGGTGAGGCGCTCCCGCGACACCTCCGTGCCGTCGCCGAGCATCTTGCCCGCCCGCCGCAGCAGAGTGCCGTACAGCGGCCCCGAAGCTCCGCCGACCGTCGAGATCAGCTGCCGCCCGGCCAGCACCAGCATGGCTCCCGGGGTGTCGGGCGCGTCGCTCTCCAGCGCGGCCCTGACGGCCGCGAACCCACGCTGCATGTTGATGCCGTGGTCCGCGTCGCCGATCGCCGAGTCGAGCTCGGTGAGCAGCGCCGCCTCACGGGCCATGGCGTCGGCCGTGGCGTACATCCAGCGGCGGAAGAACCCGGTGTCGAGGGTCTCGGACACGTGCACTCCTCCTGCCGGTTCCGTGGCACGTACGGGGTCCATCGGATCAGCGGCCCCACCGCAGCGCCGGAGTCTGCACCGGCGCGTCCCACAGCCTCATCAGGTCCTCGTCCATCGCGCAGATCGACACCGAGCACCCGGCCATGTCGAGCGAGGTCACATAGTTCCCGACGAGAGTACGGGCCACCGGCACGCCCCGCTCGCCGAGCACCCGATGCACCTCGGCGTTGAACCCGTACAGCTCCAGCAGCGGCGTCGCCCCCATTCCGTTGACGAGCAACAGCACCGGAGTCGACGGCTTCAGGTCCTCCAGCACGGCGTCGACCGCGAAGTCCGCGATCTCGCGGGACGTCATCATCGCCCGGCGCTCGCGCCCAGGCTCGCCGTGGATACCGATGCCGAGCTCCAGCTCACCGGCCGGCAGATCGAAGGTGGGGGAGCCCTTCGCGGGCGTCGTCACGGCGGTCAGCGCCACACCGAAGCTCCGCGACCGTGCGTTCACCTCGCGTGCGATCGACTCGACCCGCTCCAGCGGAGCACCCTCCTCGGCCGCCGCCCCCGCGATCTTCTCGACGAACAACGTCGCGCCCGTCCCGCGCCGACCCGCCGTATAGAGGCTGTCCGTCACCGCCACGTCATCGTTGACCAGCACTTTGGCGATCTGGACACCCTCGTCCTCCGCCAGCTCGGCCGCCATGTCGAAGTTCAGGACGTCGCCCGTGTAGTTCTTCACCACGAACAGCACCCCGGCCCCGCTGTCGACCGCCGCGGCCGCACGCACCATCTGGTCGGGCACGGGTGAGGTGAACACCTCCCCGGGGCATGCCCCGCTCAGCATTCCCGGGCCCACGAACCCGGCGTGCAACGGCTCGTGCCCGGAACCGCCCCCGGACACCAGTGCCACCTTCCCGGAGACGGGCGCGTCGGTCCGCACCACCACCCGGTTCTCCACGTCCACCCGCAGCTCGGGGTGCGCGGCGGCCATCCCCCGCAGCCCATCCGCGACGACCGTCTCCGGGACATTGATCAGCATCTTCATGCCTTCTCCTAGGGAGCTCAGCGGGTGACTCTCTGACCGGTGCACTTCCTGTTCGGATCTGGTGCGGGAGGCGGACGGAGCCCCGTTCACCAGTATCGACCTTGCGACAGCCGGGGTCATGTGGGCCACGGCATCCCGCGCGACGGCCAACGCCGACCGCGATTTTGGCAGGTTCACGGCGTGCGGGCGGGGGGTACACGCCCGTGACCGTTCCGGCAGAGGAGGCCACATGAGTGCAGACGGAGCATCCGGCGAGGCCGGTCGAGGCGACAGCCGCGGCGAGACGGAGGACGAGCGAGCGGACCGGCGCTGGCAGGAGCTCGTCCAGGAGATACGGGTGACGCAGACGGGTGTGCAGATCCTCTTCGGGTTCCTGCTCACGGTCGTGTTCACACCGGCCTTCCAGAAGCTGGGCCAGACCGACAGGACCATCTACATCGTGACGGTCATCCTGGGGTCGCTGGCCACGGGGGCGCTCATAGGGCCGGTGGCGTTCCATCGGATCGTCTCAGGGCGGAGCATCAAGCCGATGATGGTCGTCTGGGCGTCACGACTCACGTTCCTCGGGCTGGTGCTCCTGCTCGCCACTCTGGTCTCGGCGCTCTTCCTGATCCTGCGGACCGCGACGCACGACGGCTTCGTGCCCTATCTCGTCGCCGGGGTCTTCGCCTGGTACCTCCTCTGCTGGTTGGTCCTTCCCGTCTGGGCCCGTTCCCGCTACACCTCGGACGACTCCCCGGCCGAGTGACGGCGCCGCAGGTGGCGGTCGCCGGTCGCTCACCGCCCGAGCGGGAAGCCGCGCGCGAACACCTCCGTCAGCCGAAGAGGGACCGCCAAGCGGACGCGGCGCGGGGAACGCGGTGGGTGTCCTTCGGGAATACGGGGGCACACGACCGAGGACAGCGAAAGACCGGCGGGCTCTGAAGTCCGTAGCCCGGAAAGGCGAAACCGAGGCGGAAAGCCTGCCTCGTTGTGCAGGGAGGATTCAACGTGACTGAGATGTGGAGCTACAAGTCCACGGCGGGCCACCTGGCGGGGACCGACCTGACGGGTTACAAGGTCGAGGCGACCGACGGCAGCATCGGCAAGGTCGACAAGCACTCCGATGAGGTCACTGACGCATACCTGGTGGTGGACACGGGTGTATGGATCTTCGGCAGGGAAGTGCTCCTTCCGGCAAGCACGGTGAGCCGCATCGACGTGGAGGAACGGAAGATCTACGTCGACAGGACGAAGGACCAGATCAAGGACGCCCCCGAGTTCCACCGCGACAAACACCTCGGCGACCCCGGCTACCACGAAACGCTGGGTGCCTACTACGGCCTGGGCGGTCCCTTCGGCGGTCGAATCGTCTGACCGGCCGTCCGTGTCGCGCGTGTCGTGCACGTCGTCCGCGCAAGCCGAGCATGACGGCACCGAAGGATCCGGGGTGCGAGGGTCTCCCTCGCACCCCGTTCCTTCGTGAACACGGAAGATCTGGGCCCTGGCCGTCTTGCTGGCCGTCACGCGCCGGCTGTCCGGCCCCTGGCCGGGGAAGCGGCCCGTGACGCCGGTCGTCCGGCCCGGCGAGCGCCCACCGCACGTGCTCGCCGGGCGGGCCCCGGCACTCGCTGAACGCGTCGCCGCTGCACCGGGCACGTACACCACGCGGCCTACGGCGGGGCCACGCGCGGGGCGACGGCGGTGGCTTCCTCACCGGTGAGCTCGTCGAGCGAGCGCCCTGCGGGCTCGATGCGGAAGACCAGCGTGACGACGAAGGCGAGCGCGCTCGTCGCAGCGATGCCGTACAGGAGTGCGCTCTGGCCGATGTCCGCCAGAAGCACCGGGAAGAGGAACGTCCCCAGCGCGGCGCCGGCCTTTCCGCAGCCGGCCGCGAAGCCATGGCCCGCGGCCCGTACGTCGGCGGGGAAGACCTCCGCGGGCAGGACGAAGGTCGTCGCGTTGGGCCCCGTGTTCATGAAGACGTTGAACACGGCGAAGCCGGTGAAGACCATCGCGAGGTGGGCCGGGGAACCCCCGTGGAGTTCGTCCGACACTGCCAGCAGACACAGCGCGAACGTCATCATCGCGAAGCCGACGAGCTGGAGCGGGACCCGGCCCACCCGGTCGACCAGGGCGATCGCCAGCGCGAACCCGACCACGAGGAACACGTCCAGCGCGGCGGTGCCCTCGGTGGACACGATGTCGTCGGCGATGAAGGTGGCGTTCGCGCCGCCCAGCGCGAACCCGGCGAGCAGTGTGGGGGTGAAGATGCCCACGCCGTAGGTCGCGATGTCCATCAGGAACCAGGGCACTGCCGTGAAGACCGTGCGCCGCAGCAGCCTGCGCGAGAACAACTGCGGCTGGACGAAGGCGCGCAGCCCCTCCGGGGGCGGGGCATGGCGCTCGCGGTCCTGCTGTGTGAGGTGGATCCGGTGCCCGGTCATCGCCTGCCCCACTGCGCAGGCCTCCTGGTCGTGGCCATTGCGGGCGAGCCAGCGGGGGCTCTCGGGCATCCTTCGCCGGAGCACGATGATGAGCAGGGCGGGAAGCACACCGAATCCGAGCATCAGCCGCCAGGAGCCGAGGTCCGGCAGAAGGAGCAGGATCACCACACCGACCGCGGATCCCAGCAGGATGCCCGCCGCCTGGAGGCTGAACGCGCCGACCAGCCAGCGTCCCCGGTTGCGGCTGGGCAGGATCTCCGCCAGATAGCTCGCCGCGATCGGGTAGTCCAGCCCCACCGCCACTCCGAGCAGCAGCCGGAAGGCGATCAGGGACCAGATGTCCCAGGCGCAGGCGCAGGCCACCGAGAACACGACGAACAACCACAGGTCGACGCGGAAGATCCGGCTGCGCCCGAGCCGGTCGCCGAGCGGGCCCAGCAGCGCGGCGCCGAGCGCGGCACCGACGATCGCGGCGGCCGAGAGCAGCCCCTGTTCGGCCGCGCCCACGCCGAAGTCCCTGGCGATCAGCGGATTCGCCACGCCGATGATGAAGAAGTCGAAGCCGTCGAGCATGATGCCGAGCCCAGAGAGCAGCCAGAACCTCAGATGCAGCCGCGACATCGGTGAGTCGTCGAGCGCGGCCCCGAGCGCTCGTGTGCTGCCCGGAGATTGGTGGGTCGCCAAGGGCAAGTGCACTGCGAACGACCCCCAAAGCCGTCTCTCTGGTCACCGGCACGACGTGCGGGCGTACGGCCTGGGTCGGCGGCGCACGGCACCGGGGCCGAGTCAAGGCGAACGGGAGCAACGGATCAACGTGCCGCGCGGGTGGTTCACCGAGTCGTCATCGCACAGTCGACTCCCGGAAGGCCGGGAGCCTTCTTCCGGTGCGCGCCCGGTGGGCCTTCGGTCCGAGACGGGCGCGCACCCGTACCCTGCCCGCCGGCGTGACGGGTCAGGGCAGGGCATCGGCGGACGTTCAGCGACGTCAGTACCGCAGTGCGCTGGCTATCCCGCCCACCCCGGCGAGCGTGCCGTCGGGCACGAAGCGCACCTGCGCACCGGTCTCCAGGGACTTCTCGACGATCTCGTCCACGATGTCGTCGAGGGCGCCCCGGTCGCCGGGCTCGGCCGGCAGGAGGTGGCCACCGGAATCACGGACCGTCTCGCGGTAGTTCTCCTCCACCGCCAGCAGCGCGACCCGGCCGGACATCACGTTCTGGTGGATCTCGTCCAGCCCGGCGGCGAAGGCACGCCGCCCACGGGCCCGGTCCAGCTCCGCGAGCACGCTCTCGACCTCCTGCCGCGCCCGGGCCTCGGCATGGGGGCGCACCGCGTGCCAGAGGGCATCCGCAGGACCGTGCTGGAGACCGCCCATCGGGACGTGGACGGCCTTGCCCCTGGACACCGTCCCCGCGTGGTCGAGCAGGGAGAGCGCCGCGGGCTCACCCACCACGTACAACGCCCTGGGGTCGGTCTTGAGCAGCGTGCCCATCGCGGTGTCCGAGGCCTTCAGGAACTGGCGGGTGGCCTCGTCGGTGAAGGTGCTCGGCACATCGCCGATCCGCTCGCGGCGTTCGGCGTCGAAGTTCTCGAAGACCCGGGTCATCGGGAAGGCACCCCGGTGCATCTCGGTGAGCCGGTCGGCCGTGCCGCTCCACAGCGTGACATGGTCGGACGAGATGGCCAGCACCCAGAACGGGCGTTCCGCGGCCTGGGCCGAAACGAGATTGCGGGTCAGATACGTGTCGGAGAGCACCACGCGTTCCGGCACGGTCCGGCCGAGCATCCACACCTCGTGTTCCCCGGGCGCGGCGAAGACGACCAGGCCGTCCTCGGCATGCACCAGGTCGATCTCCCGCATCGCCCGGTTCAACTCCTCGGTGATGGCGATGCGGGTGGCCCGGGGGACGTCGGGATCGGTCTCCAGCTGTTCCTTCGCCTCGGCCATCAGATTGCGCAGCCGGACGGGGTCCTGCTCCTTGTCCGGATCACGGCGATGCGTCGGCATGAGCAGCGACACGGCAGGATAAGGGTGCTGCCGCCGCAGTCGGGCGAGTGTTTCGGAGCTGAGAGAAGGGTGCATCGGAGCCCTTTCTGAGCATGCGCGGGGTTGGTGCGGGCGTGGGGGGGGGGGCCGCGGGGCGGGCGGGCCCCGGGGGGGGGGGGCGGGGGGGCCGGGGGGGGGTGGGGGGGGGGGTGGGGGGGGCCCCCGCGG
>NZ_JBHWIW010000015.1:29237-121352 GCF_042731955.1 Streptomyces sp. NPDC059828
CCGCTGTCGGCCGTGTTTTTCGCAGCTGAGATACGGGTGCATCGGACCCCTTTCTGAGCATGCGGGGGGTTGGTGGGGGCGTCCGGACGGCGCCGTGGTGCCGTCCGGACGCGGGTGGTGCCTACGCGGAGCCGGTGAGCTGCTCGGCGAGCTCTGTCTCGGCCTCCTCGTCGAACGAGGTCTTCAGTACGGTGCCCCCGTGCGGCCGCATCGCCGCGGCGAACTCCTCTTCGCCGATGCCCGAAGCCATGATCACGACCGCTGCGGAACCGGGCTCCAGGAGCAACCGGACCTGCTCGCGGAAGGTGTCGTCGACCCCCATCGCGCGCAACTTCCCGTAGAGTCCGCCGATCGCCGCGCCCAGTACGCCGAGAGCCGGCGTGGCGACGAGCAGCCCGATGACCATCGCCCAGAGGGCACCCGAGGTGGCCGACAGCGCGATCTTGTCATCCCGGCGTGGCGCGTCCACGTGCGTCTCACCCGCGTCGTCCACCGAGACGACCGCGACCCCGGTGAGATCGGCGACCGCGTCGCTCGGCATCCGCTGCACCGTCCTGAGGGCCTCGTGGGCGGTCTGGCGGCTGTCGTAGCCGATGACTACCAGCTCGGACATCAGAGCCTCCTCGGTCACCGGAGCGGCACCGTACGTCTGAAACCATATGCCCGATTTCCGGTGACCGCTTCCGGGTGTATGCCCCATCTAGTGTGGCCGTTCGTGAGGTCTCCCCATGGGTGGCCGGCTCAACTCCCGGGTCATCGGGCTGGTCGCGCCCATTGACTTCGCCAACTCCTCTTGGTTCAGTGGCTCATCCACTGAGCCACTGGGAGGGACTGCGTGGAGGCACTGCCCCGCGAAACCATCGTCGACGTCCTCGAGAGCCGTCTGCGTGACGACATCTTCACCGGGCGCCATCCCGCGGGCAGCTATCTGCCGCCCGAACGCCAGCTCGCCGACGGCTACGGCGTCACCCGCACCACCCTCAAGCACGCCTTCGGCCGCCTAGCCCAGGCTGGGCTCCTGGAGACCCGGCACGGTGTCGGCACCCGAGTGCGTGACTACGCGCGCTTCGGAGGGGCGGACCTGCTGCCCATGCTGGTCCGCCACAGCCCGGACTGGATCGGCGAGATCTTCGAAGTGCGGCGTGGCATCGGTGCGTTGATCGCCGAACGGGCCGCGGCCCGGGCCACCGGGGAGCACCGGACCGAGCTGCGGACCCTGCTCGCGGCCGTGGGGGCCGCCGGAACCCCCGACGCGGTGCAGCTCGCCGATATCGACGTGCACCGGGCCCTGGCCCGCGCCACCGGCAACCGCGTCTACGTCCTGCTCACCAACACCCTCTTCAACGCCTATCTCCCCGTACGGGCCGCGTTGGTCGGCCCCTTCACGGACGCCGAAGCCGCCCATGCACGGCTCGAGCCCGTGGTCGAGTGCGTGGCGGCCGGTGACGGGAGCGGCGCGCGAGCCGCGGCCGAGGCGTATCTGACGGCGACCGAGCGGATCATGCTGGAGGGCCTCGCATGAGCACGAGCAGCGGCATCCTGACCGGCGGCACCCGTGGCACGGACTTCCGCGAGACGATGCTCGGCACCGTCCGGCTCGACGGCGAGGACCGGACCCGCCGGGTCCGTCTCGACCTGAGCGTGTCGGCGGACCGGGTGCTGAGCCTCCTCGGCACCACCCACGCGGCCACCAGCGGCCGGATACGCATCGCCGACTGGGCGGACGACCCGGGCACCGAGGGCGAGTTGGAGATCTCGCCGCTCGCCAGGCGCCGTATCCGCTACCGGCTCTCGTTCACCGCCGGCGGTCGCCGCCTGAGCCTCGACGGCTGGAAGTCCGTGACCCCCCTGCGGCCGGTGACCTCGATGACCGTGCTGCCGTACACGCTGTACGAGGACGGCACCCGCATCGGCACGGGCACCCTGCGGTTCCCCGTGACCACGGGCCTGCTGCCCTTCCTGGCGAGCTTCCGCTTCCCGCGCCGTGAGCTCCCGCGCTCCGCAGCCGCGGGTTCCGCGCTTCCGGGCCCCGGGCTTCCGCGCCCGGAGGACACCGGCCCGTTGATGGCGCCTCGCTGGCACGGCGAGCCCGGCCGTACCGAGGTCTGGTACACCACCCTGACCGACCCGGGTACCGGCACCGGTGTGTGGCTCCACCACGAACTCGTCGCCCCCGCCGACGGATCCGAACCCTACGCGCACGGCTGGGCCGCCGTGTTCCCCAAGGACGAGCCGGTGCGGCACGCCAGGTTCGGGCCCGGCAAGTGGACCGGCGGCGAGACCGGTTTCGCCGCCGAAGGGATCTCGGCCGAGCCCGGGCGGCTCACCGGAGCGGTCGGCGCCCTGCACTGGGACCTCGCCGAACAGCCCACCGACGCACCGCTGTTCACCTTCCCCCGCTGGTCCTGGCAACGCCCGCTGCTCCCGGCGGCTCAGATCCTGCCGGCCGCGCGCGCCACGTACCGCGGCACCTTCTCGTACGGGGACACCACCCTCACCCTCGACTCGGCGCCCGGGGCCTCCGCCCGGATCTACGGCCACGGCAACGCCCGCCGCTGGTCCTGGCTCCACGCGGACCTCGGCGGGGGAGACGTGCTGGAAATCGTCGCCGCGGTCTCCATGCGGCCCGTACTGCGACGGCTGCCGCCCCTGGTCTTTCTCAGGCTGCGCAAGGACGGTCGCACCTGGCCGCGACGGGCGGAGCGCTCGGCCGTCGGCTGGGCCGGGATCGGGCGCTTCCACGCGGCCATCGGGCTCCCCACCTGGACGGTGACCGGGCGGGCGGGGCTGCGGCGCATCCGCGTCGAGGTCACCCAGCCCGACGAGCGCACCCTGGCGCTCGACTACACCGACCCCGACGGGGCACATGCCGTCTGCCGCAACAGCGAAAGCGCCGACGCACAGGTGCTCCTGGAGCGCCGGCGGTGGAGCGGCTGGAGCACCGAGGCGGAATGGACGCTGACGGGCACGGCGCACGCGGAGGTGGGGACCCGATGAGCCAGACCTTTACGGGGAGCCTCGGGGGGTTCGTGGCGGCACTGATCGCCGACGACGGCACCGACACCTGGCCCGCGCGCGTACCCGGGAGGCTGGACGCGGTCCTGAAGACGATGCCGCTGCCCGCCCGCGCCGGGGTACGGGCCGCCGCCCGCACCATCGACGCCTATGCCGTCGCCCGCACCGGACGCGGGCTCGCCCGTCTCACCAGGGAGGAGCGGGACGCCGTGCTCGCGGGCCTCGGCGCCCGGCCTCGGCTCGCCCCGCTGCTCGATGTGCTCAAGGTGCCGGTGCTACTCGCCGCCGGTACCGAGCGGATGCTCGAGAACGGAGGCCTGCGGGCACCGCTGCTGACCCGTAAGGACCCGCCGCTCGACTGCACACCGTCCAGCCAGTGGCCCGCGCGGTCCACCGCGGACGCCGTCGTGATCGGCTCCGGAGCGGGCGGCGCGACGGCCGCACGCACCCTGGCCTGCGCGGGCCTTGACGTGGTCGTCCTGGAGGAGGGCCACCACCACTCCACCGAGTCGTTCGGACGGCGGGCCCCGCTCGACCGTTTCGCCGAGCTCTACCGGGACGGCGGCGCCACCGTCGCCATCGGCCGCCAGCCGCTGCTGCTGCCCGTGGGCCGGGCGGTGGGCGGCACCACCGTCGTCAACTCGGGCACCTGCTACCGCACACCGGACCATGTCCTCACCCGGTGGAGCCGCGAATTCGGCTGGGCGCTCGCCGAGCGCCTCGGGCCCTGCCTCGACGAGGCCGAACGTACCCTGCGCGTCGCCACCCAGCCCCTCGACGTGCTCGGCAACAACGGCCGGCTCGCCCTCGCGGGCGCCGAGCGGCTCGGCTGGCAGGCGGCACCACTGCGTCGCAACGCCCCCGGCTGCCAGGGCTCCTGCCAGTGCGTGGTGGGCTGCCCGAGCGGCGCCAAGCAGAGTGTGCAACTGTCCGTGCTGCCGGAGGCCTGCGCGGCCGGGGCGCGTATCGTCACCGGTGCCGAGGTGCGGCGGATCCTGGTCGACCGCGACCGCCCCGGAGGCCCGCGCGCCGCGGGCGTCCGGATACGGCGCGAGGACGGCGGCGTCTTCGAGATCCTCACCCCGCTGGTCGTGGTCGCCGCGGGCGCCCTCCAGTCACCGCCGCTGCTGCGCCGCTCAGGGCTCGGCGGCCACCCGCGCCTGGGCCGCAACCTCAGCGTCCACCCGGCCACCAGCGTCGCCGGACGCTTCGCCGAGCCCGTCACCGCCTGGGAAGGGGTGCTCCAGAGCGTCGGCGTGGAGGAGCACCACCACGCCGGCGTACTCATCGAGGCCACCGCGACCCCGCCCGGCATGGGTTCCTTCGTCCTGCCGGGGCTCGGCAGCGAGCTGAGGCGCGAACTCGACGCGGCCGACCGGCTGGCCACACTCGGCGCCATGATCGCCGACCGCCCCTCCGGACAGGTGATCGGGCGGGACCGGACCCTGCTCCGCTACGACCTCGACCACCGTGACGCCGGGAGGCTGATGCGCGCCGTCCGGGCCATGGGGGAGTTGCTCTTCGCCGCGGGAGCGGAAGAAGTCCTCACGGGTATCCCGGTGGCACCCCGCGTACGCACCCTGGAGGAGCTGGACGAGGTGCTCGCGCGGGTCGGTCCGGGGCAACTGCATCTGTCCGCCTACCACCCCACCGGCACGGTGGCGGCGGGTGCCGACCCGGAGCGTTTCCCCGCCGACGGGGCGGGGCGTCTGCGCGGCGTACACGGTGTGCTCATCGCGGACGCGTCCGTGCTGCCGGGCTGCCCCGAGGTCAACCCCCAGCTCAGCATCATGGCGGCGGCGCTCGCGGTCAGCCAGGCACGGCTGGAGCGCTGACCGGCGGCCCTCGCCTGGCGGACCCGGCCCGCGTCGCGCAGCGTGGATGACGGGGACCGTGAGAAAGGTGAGCAGGATGAGCACGCACGAACCGGCCCTGCGTGTCGTGGTGGGCGTCGATGGTTCACCCTCGTCGTACGCCGCGCTGCGCTGGGCCGTACGGCACGCCGCGCTGATCGGAGCCACGGTGGAGGCGGTCGGGGCGTACGAGGTCCCGGGCGCCCACGGCTGGTCCGCACCCGCCGTGGACGCCGACCTCGACCAGGAGAACGCCAGCACCGCGCTCGCCGACGAACTCCGCAAGGTCCTGGGCGACACCGGGGGCACCCGGGTGGACCACCACCTGACCCGTGGTAACCCCGTCGAAGTGCTGCTCGCCGCATCGGACGGAGCGGAGCTGCTGGTGGTCGGCAGCCGGGGCCGCGGCGGCTTCGCCCGGATGCTGCTGGGCTCCGTGAGCCAGCAGGTGGCGCAGCACGCGAAGTGCCCGGTCGTCATCGTCCGCGCGGAAACGGCGTAGCCGGTCGGTGCCGCCGGCGGCCTGACGGCGGCACCGGCCCGGGAATCACTCCTGGCGGGTGAGTCCCCCGCCGGCCGGCTGCCCGACACTGGCGGCAGGAGGAGGGAGGCATGCCATGACCACATCCTCCGGTTTCCAGGACGGGCACGGCCCGAAGGATCCCCTCGACGTCCTCGGCGAGGTGGGTGGCTCATGGGGCTGGGCACTCGGCCTGGCCCTGGCGACCCTGATCCCAGGGATCCTCGTGCTCGTCTGGCCCAACGAGACCTTGCATGTCCTCGCGGTCATCATCGGCCTCCAGCTACTGATTGCCGGAGGCTTCCGCTTCGTCACCGCGCTCTCGCGAAACGGCGGTCACGAAGGCGGCAGGCTGTCCGGCGTGCTCATCGCGGTAGTGGCGGTGCTCGCCGGGGTCCTGGTGCTGCGCAACCCGCTCCAGACCGTCGCCGCACTGAGCCTGATCGTCGGAGCGGTATGGCTGCTCTCGGGCCTGCTGACGGCCTTCGTCGCCGTCACGGACCGCGGCAGACGTCACCGAGGCGTCACCTTCGCCACCGGAGTGCTGGGCGTGATCGCCGGAATCGTCGTCCTGGCCTTCCCCCTGGACTCCGCGGTCGCCCTGGCCAGGCTGCTCGGCCTGTGGCTCGTACTGCTGGGCATCGTCGAGCTGGCGGGCGCGTTCGCGCTCCGCTCGGCGATACGGAGCGGGTCGCAGCAGTCGGCACGGGGGAGTTGACCGGCAGCACCGTCCGGGAGCTGCACCCTCAAGTGAATCGAGGCACACATGACTTCCACGACCCCGTCCCGATCCGGGACATCCGGAGAGGTGGCCGAAGGCCTCGTCCTCTTCACCGCCGTGATGCTGGTGATCGCGGGCATCCTCGACATCTGCCGCGGCATCATGGCGATCGCCAAGGACGACATCTTCGTCGTCACCCCCGGCTATGTCTTCAAGTTCGACCTGGCCGGCTGGGGCTGGATCCACCTGATTCTCGGGGTGATCGCCCTCGCGGCCGGCATCGGCCTGTTCAAGGCCCAGGCCTGGGCCCGGGTGCTCGGCATCGTCGTCGCGACGCTGCTGATCATCACGAACTTCCTGTCCCTGCCGTACACCCCGGTGTGGGCGATCCTGGCCATCGCCTTCTGTGTGTTCGTGATCTGGGGTCTGTGTGTGGCCGGACGGGACTCCTTCGTCGACGCAGCGCCGCGGAAACCGTAAGGAGTGCTGTGCCGGCCGTGGCGCGGTCGACGACCTGCTGCTCCCCGCGCGCGGGGAGCAGCCGCCACTCCTCCCCTCCACCCCGCTTGCCGCACGCCCCTTCCGAATTACTGCAACACGTTCTACCGTGTCCGCGCCGCACGCACCACGACGCAAGCCGGCGCGGACCCGTCACCGGGGCCGCGAGACGCCTGGAGGGGCCGTGCATCTCGCCTACACGCCCGAGCAGCAGCAGTTGCGCGCCGAGTTGCGTGCGTACTTCGACGGGCTCGTACCCGACCACGTCCACGCCCGCTATGCCGACCCCGCGGCGCAGAAGCGGTTCTACCGCGAGACGATCCGCAGGCTCGGGTCCGACGGATGGCTCGGTGTCGGCTGGCCGAAGGAGTACGGGGGGCGCGGGCTGAGCCCGATGGAACAGTTCATCTTCTTCGACGAGGCGGCCCAGGCCGGTGTCCCGCTGCCGCTGATGGCGCTGAACACCGTCGGGCCGACGATCATGCAGTTCGGCACGGACGAGCAGAAGACGCACTTCCTGCCGCGGATCCTCTCCGGTGAGATCGACTTCGCCATCGGCTACAGCGAACCCGACGCGGGCACCGACCTGGCCGCGCTCAAGACCCGGGCCGTCCGGGAGGGCGACACCTATGTGGTCAACGGTCAGAAGATCTGGACGACCAACGGGGACACCGCCGACTGGGTGTGGCTCGCCGTGCGCACCGATCCCGACGCTCCGCCGCACAAGGGCATCACGATGCTGCTGGTGCCGACCTCGGATCCCGGCTACTCCTGCACCATCATCAACACCCTCGCCTCGCACGACACCACCGCCAGCTACTACGAGGACATCCGCGTACCCGTGTCGCGCCGCGTCGGCGAGGAGAACAAGGGCTGGCGGCTGATCACCAATCAGCTCAACCACGAACGCGTCACCCTGGCTGCCCACGGCACCATGGCCATCCGCGCGCTCCACGACGTGCAGCGCTGGGCTGCGGAGACCAAGCTCGCCGACGGTCGCCGGGTCATCGACCTCGGCTGGGTCCGTGGCCGCCTCGCCCGCACACACACCCGGCTGGACGCCATGAAGCTGCTCAACTGGCAGATGGTGGGCGCCGTCCAGGCCGGCAGCCTCACCCCGCAGGACGCCTCCGCCGTCAAGGTGTACGGCTCCGAGGCGCGCCGGGACGCCTACGCCTGGCTGATGGAGGTCGTCGGGGCCGCCGGACCGCTCAAAGAGGGCTCGGCCGGAGCCGTGCTGCACGGGGAGCTCGAACGCGGCTACCGCTCGGCCGTCATCTTCACCTTCGGCGGCGGCAACAACGAGATCCAGCGCGAGATCATCTCCTGGATCGGCCTCGGGATGCCGCGCGTGCGGCGCTGACGTTTATGACCACAGACGTCGGTCGTCACATGCCGAGGATGGCCAGTGCGAGCCGCACCCTGTTGTCAACCAGGTGGCTGGGGCTCTGCACGCCGACGTCGTCGCGGTCGAAGATAAGCTCGAATGCCGTTATCGGAGAGGGCCTCGGCCGGCCGCTTGACCGGCTCGGTCAGTTGGTGATCGGTCGCTGGCATGGCGTTGCCTCCATCGAAGCCACACTGAGTGGGACATCGCTCCTCCCGGACCATTCCCCACGTGGAGATCGTCCTGGGCGAAGACCGGCGCATCGTCTGATGCCGGTGGGCTCAGACGCTGACGCCGGCTGACTGTTGTCGTTTGACAACTATAGTGGTCAGGCAACAAAGTAGCGGAGTCGCACTGCACGGGGAAGGATCTGCCATGTTCCGGTGGGCGGAGGTCGCTCCGTACGCCGGCCACCCAAGCATCGGAGTGTCGGGGCGAGTGGTGGCCCGACCCTGTGATCAGGCCGTCTGGTCCCCGGTGTGCGAGGCCTTGTCGTGTATCTGCAGTGCCGCTGTGTCGCAGAACGCTTCCAGCCCCTCGAGGAGCGCGGTCCGCTTGGCGACGGGCATCAGCTCCAGCACCGCCTGCAGCTTCTGCTCCCGGCGTGTACGCAGGCCGTCGAGGAAGGTGCGACCGCGGTCGCTGAGATGCAGCTGTACCTCGCGACGGTCGGCGGGGCTGACCACGCGCTCAACGAGACCGGCGGCTACCAGTCGGTCGCAGAGCCGGCTGGTGGACGGGGGTGTGGAGGCGAGGGAGTCGGCGAGGGTGCGTAGATTGATGCCGTCCTGGTGTTCGAGCATCAAGAGCACGCGCATCTGGGAAGGAGAGGCCGGTGCGGTCGAGGCTCGGCCCCACAGGACTTCCAGCAACTCCACGGCTGTCAAGGTCACACGTGCGACCTCGACGGACTCGGGGCGGGGGCGGAAGACAGTCACCGTCACACTCTCGCAGGCACCTGGACGTCTGCCAGCGTACTAGGTGCCCGTTGTGGCAAGAGATGGTTCGGGCGGGCCCGGTGTGACGACTGGGGCGCCCTCGTCGCCTGGGCGAGGCCCATGTGTCTGTCGAAGGATAGGTGTATTTACGATCGTGAACAGATTCGTGATCGCTGAGCGTGCTCTGCGCACAGCGGCCCCACACGAGTTGCTCGACGCCGTGCGCCGCGTGCTCGCAGAAGAGTACGCGGCGCAGTCCGTTGACTTGTTCCTGGCCGACTACGGCCTCACCGTTTTGCAGCCGGTACGGGATTTGCCGTACACCGCAGAGCCGGTGTCGGTGCACAACAGCCCCGAGGGTCGTGCCTTCGGCGCACAGGAGCCGTTTGTGGAAGGGATCCGCGACGGTGCCATGCGCGTACATCTGCCGGTCACTGTGCGTGGGGACCGGCTGGGCGTGCTGTCGGTCACGCTGCCGGACGGGGAAGGTGCGCGCGACCGTCTGGACGAGCTCGCGGACATCGCCGAGGTACTCGGGCACGAGGTGGTCGTGGCCGAGCGTGACACGGATGTGTACCTGCAGGCGCGGCGCAAGGACCGGCTGACCCTGGCCGCCGAGATGCAGTGGCAGCTCCTGCCCGGCCGTTCCTGTGCCCGTCCCGAGTACGAACTCGGTGCGCAGCTGGAGCCGGCGTACGCGATCTACGGTGACAACTTCGACTGGTCCGCCACCGCGGACCACCTCACGCTCTACGTCACCAACGGTATGGGAGAGGGCATTGAAGCCTCCCTGCTGACGAACCTCGGCATCAATGCCCTGCGCAACGCGCGGCGCGCCGGTATCGCCATCGACGACCAGGCTGCCTTGGCCGACCAGGCGGTGTATGCCCACTACCAGGGACGCTGTTACCTCTCGGTGCTGATGTTCGACTTCGAACTCGCGACGGGCCGGGCGAAGGTCGTGGACGCCGGCTCCCCGCAACTGCTGCGTCTGCGTGACGGCGTGGTCGAGCGTGTCACCTTCGAGGCGCAGCTCCCGCTGGGAATGTTCGAGGAGACCGACTACGTGGTTCAGGATTTCCGGGCCGAGCCTGGTGATCGGCTCGTCTTCGTCAGTGACGGAGTGCACGCGGTCGCCTCACCCAAGGGGGAAGCGTACGGGGATGCCGCTCTGGCCCGGGCGATCATGTCCACTCGTCTCTTGCCGGCCGCCGAGGTGCCGCGTGCCATCCTGCGAGAGCTGACCGGACATCGCGGGCAGTCTCTCCCGAAGGACGACGCCCTGGTTGTCTGTCTGGACTGGTACGGGCGCTGAGCGGCTGAGCTCGCGAACCGTGAATGTGTTGATGCTGTGTCGCTTCCGCCGTATGTGCGGCGGCAATGCTTGTCATGAGACAATAATTGCTGTGTGTGCCGATCCTGGCGCAACAGCCTGTTCTGGAGGGAGACGATGCAGGTGTCGGAGCAGGCGGCGGCCGATTTGGCAGCGCGGGAGTTGGGGGCCTTCCTGGAGCGCCGCCGCGAACAGATAGCCCAGCGGTGGGCGGACGCGCCTCTTTTCAGAACGGTCTTCACCGTCTCCCGTGACGAAGCCGTGGAAGCGTGCAAGACCGTTGTGGATGCACTGGCGGACGTGGCCTCGACCGGTCGGCTGGAAAATATAGCGGCCCCCGGCTTCGACTCGGCCCGGGAGCAACTGGGGCGCATGGCGGCTTCCCGCGCGCGCAGTGGCTTCAGCGCCGCCCAGGTCGCGGACGAGGCCGCCGGTCTGCGGGTGACGATCGCCGAGCTGTTGCGCGGCGAGGTCCAGGACTTGTCCGGCGACGAGTCGCAGGAAGTTCTGCTGGCTCTGACCGTCCTGATGGGCACGCTGAGCCTGGTGATCATGGAGACGACAGTCAATGCCGGCGAGGAGCTGATCGCAAGACAGCGGCAGCAACTGCTCGAAGTGGCCACCCCCGTGATCAACCTGTGGGAAGGCATCGTCGCGGTTCCCCTGATCGGCACATTGGACAGCGCCCGCAGCCAAGTCGTCATGGAGTCGCTGCTGGAGGCCATCGTGGATCAGCGGGCCCGCTACGCGATCCTCGACATCACCGGCGTGCCCACGGTCGACTCGCTTGTCGCGCAGCACCTGATGAAGACGGTTGCCGCGGCCCGTCTGATGGGCGCCGAATGCATTGTCTCCGGCATTCGTCCGGCCATCGCACAGACCATCGTGCACCTCGGCATCGACCTGAGTTCGGTCCTCACTCGCAGTTCTCTGGCCGACGCCCTGGCCTACGCGCTCACCCAGCAGGGCATCGAGGTCTCTCGCGCGGCCGGTGTCAACCCGCGATGACCACCTCCGTTCCGGGCAACTCGGCCGTGGTGCCGGTCCTGGCACTGGGGGACATCCTCCTGGTCTCCCTCCAAGGAGAGCTGCACGACGGCGTGGCCGAGCAGCTCCAACAGGACATCACCCATCGTGTCGCCCGCAGCGAGGCGAGCGGCGTGATCATCGACGTCTCCGGCGTCGAGATCGTCGACTCGTTCCTGGGCCGGGTCATCGCCGAGATCGCCGCCAATGCCGGCCTTCTGGCCGCTCGTACTGTCCTGTGCGGGATGCGCCCCGCCGTGGCGATCACCTTGGTGGAACTGGGTCTGACCCTGCCAGGCCTGCTGACCGCACTTGACGTCGAACGTGCGCTCGAACTGCTCCAGCAGGATGCCTCTCAGATCGCTCTGGGCACACGTGTGGGGTGTACGTGACGCCGACCTCCGACCCCGCGACCGCGACGAGCCTGCCGATCGGCTCGGACGCGGACCTCGCATGGGTACGTCACCGAGTGCGGCAGTTCGCGGCCGAGATCGGGTTCGGGCTCGTGCAGCAGACGAAACTCGTCACCGCTGCCAGCGAGCTGGCCCGGAACACCCTGGTCCATGGTGGGGGCGGGCAGGCGAAGATCACCCCACTGATCAACGGATCGACGTCTGGACTGCAGCTGTCCTTCATCGATACCGGCCCCGGCATCCGCGACGTCGAGTTGGCGCTGACTGACGGCTACACCACAGGGGGCGGTCTCGGGCTGGGCCTCAGCGGAGCCAAGCGCCTAGTGGACGAGTTCACCATCGACACCCAGCCCGGTGAGGGAACCAGCGTCACTCTCGTCGCCTGGGCCACCGGCGTACCCGGTGCTCGTCCGGGGTCCCGATGACGCGCGTCTGGATCATCCCGGTGCACGATTCCACCCGAGTGCGGGACGTCCGGGTGGCGACCGAGGAGGCCAGCGCCCGGGCCCGCCTCGACGCCCAACGCACCGCGATTGCGGCCCTGGTCGCAACCGAGCTGGCGACCAACTTGCTCAAGCACGCCGGTGGTGGCCGCCTGTTGATCGACCTCGTCGATCGAGGAGCGGACGCCCGCGGTCCGTCAGTACAGCTGGTCGCCCTCGACCACGGACCCGGGATCCGCGATGTCAGCGCAGCCATGCGTGACGGCTACACCACCAGCGAGGCGTCACTCGGCGCCGGGCTGGGCAGCTGTCTGCGTATTTCCAGCGCGTTCGATCTGTACAGCACGCCTCGTGGCACAGTCGCGGTGGCCCGTATCGATCAGATCGCCGGACAGGAGGAGACGCGGTCCACTTTCTCGGCCGGAGGGATCAACATCTCCCTCGCCCAGGCGGATCTCTCCGGAGATTCCTGGAGCTGCGCCCGGTCGGGCTCTCGCTCGACCCTGATGCTCGCCGATGGCCTTGGCCATGGAGCCAAGGCCGCCCACGCATCCAGTGCCGCGGTCGACGAGCTGCACCGTGTCGCGCACCTGCCATCCGCTGAGATTCTGCGGCACCTCCACCTGGCACTACGACCCACCCGAGGGGCGGCGGTCGCCGTGGCCCAGCTGGACTCAGGCACCGGGGAACTCGCATTTGCCGGGGTCGGCAACATAGGTGCCCGGTTGCACACCGCCGGTTCGTGGCAGCACCTCGTCTCCCACCCCGGCATCGTCGGCGCCCACTACCCGGCGACCGTACCCGTGCGACGCCTGCCCTGGAGGCCGGGCAACCTGCTCGTCCTGCACAGCGACGGACTGCCCAGCCGGTGGGTGCCGCCCGCCGATGACGACCTCCTGGCCCACGACCCGGCGGCGATCGCCGCGACCATCCTCCGGGACGCCAGCAGCGCCGCCAGCCCCGTGCGTGATGACACCTGTGTGGCCGTACTGACCTCCGACCGACAGGCCGCTCGCCCGTGATCCCGCCGGATGTTCGCAAGATCACCTCAACCGCCGAGGCTGTCCACGCCCGCATCTTCGCTGCGGGTCTCACGGCCACTCTGGGCGTGCCCGCGGCTGAGCAGGCTCGTTTCCTGACAGCGCTCACGATGCGCCTGCGCGAGGGGCTGGACCAGGGCGGCGCGAAACTCACTCTCACCGTCAAGCCGTCCGCATCCGACGGGACCCTGCTCATGCGCGCTGTCGCAGAGCCCATGTCACCCGGGCCTGATCGAACGCCTCCCTGGCGGCTGACCCTCGCCTGTCCCGGCCCTCTGGCACGGAACACCCTCCAGCCAGAGGGTCCGGACGGCACCATTGACACAGAGGCAATCCTGGCGGCCGACGAGCAGGCCGCAGTGATTCTGCACCAGCTGGACGAGACGGAGAGACAGCTCCACCTGCACCGCGAGGAGCTCCACCAGACCAACCAGGGTGTGCTGGCCCTGCACGCCGAACTGGACGCCGCCGCGCGAGCCCAGAGAGACCTGCTCGATGCTGAACGAACCGCACGCGGTCAGGCGGAGAGAGCACGACGCCTGCTGACCTTCCTCGCCGACGCCAGCGCCGCCGTCACCGCGTCGCTGGACCAGGAGGACATCCTCCGGTGCCTCCCCGAGCTGCTCGTTCCCGAGTACGCGAGCCAGGTCGACGTGTGGCTCTTCGACGAGTCGGCAAGTTCGAACGGTGCCCGCTCCGCCGCCGCGGTCGCAGCCGCCCGCTGCGACCGTCCACAGCATGCCGGAGCGCACCCCGGCGCACTCCCCGGCATCGACGACCTCCCGCCCTCCGTACTGTCCCCGGACCGGCCGCTGCTGTGCATCCCCCTCACCGTGCGCCGCACCTCGGGCGTGCTGACGCTGACCGCGCCCGGTGACCGCTTCGACGAGGACACCAGCGTGATGCTGGTCGAACTGGCCCGCCGGACCGCCATCGCTCTGGACAACGCCCGCCAGTACGAACAGCACCGGGACACCGCCGAGGCCCTGCAGCGTGCCCAGCTCACCGACCTGCCCACCACCAACGGGCTGCGCCTCGCCGCCCGCTACCTCCCTGCCACTCGAGGGCTCAACATCGGCGGCGACTGGTACGACGCCTTTCCCCAACCTGACGGCAGCCTGATGACCGTGGTAGGAGACGTCACCGGGCATGGGCTGCGTGCCGCTGTCATCATGGGCCAGCTGCGCACCGCCCTGCGTGCCTACGCGGTCGAGAACGACAGCCCCGCGCGGATCCTCACCCGCCTGCACCGCATGCTGTGCCACCAGCAGCCGAACCTGTACGCGACCGCCGTGATCGCCCGCTTCCGGCCCGGCGACCCCCACGTCGTGTGGGCCGCCGCCGGGCACCCTCCAGCCATGGTCCGCGCGCCCGACGGCACCGTTCGCCTGCTGGACTCCCGTCCCGGCGTGATGCTGGGAGTGCCCTTTCCCTACGAGTACGAGGACCATACGACCGAACTGCCGCCCGGCTCGACGCTGGTTCTGTACACCGACGGCTTGGTGGAGCGGCGAGCACATGGCATCGACCCAGGTATCGAGCTGCTCGGCCGGACCTTGGCCGCCCTGGACGAAACCGCGGTGAAAGACCTGGACGGGTGCGCCGAGTCGCTGCTCAAGCCCTTGGTACACGACTCCGAGCGCGACGACGACGTCTGCCTCCTGCTGTGCCACACAGTTCCGCCCGAAGGCTAGGACCCGGAGGGCACCCAGGCACGACACCGGTCTGCTCGAACATGCCGGCGACGTGACGGCCATGGCTCAGGCGAGCGGGTTACCCGTGACCCATGCCCAGCGCAGGTTGCCGGCCTTGATGAGCAGTGTTGTGGACACCGTCAAGGCGATCGCCGCGAGGAGCCGGTTGGCGACGTCGAACAGTGGGAAGAGCTGGTTGATGCCGCCGAGCGGTCCGTGGCACCGATGTCTCTCCAGGGCGCCGCGAGCGTGCAGTGAAGGTTCATGCAGCTCAGGAGTGGTCGAGGCGACCATACGGGGTGCAACACGTGGTGCCCGTGGGAACGGTGTTCACTCGAACGAGGATCGTCCGACGCTAAGGCAGTCGCGGCTGGCCCGCCGCTCAGACGGGGTGGACGACACATTTGCTCGTGCCACCGCTCGTCTCTGCGCGAAGCAGGGACTTCTCTGGTAAGGCTTCTGATCACTTTTCAGAGCATCACCTACGCGTGTCTGTCCGGCCTGGAGAGCCTGAGGAGTTCCTGTGCAGTCCGAAATGCGTACCGTGGTTGTCGGTGTCGGTAATGATTTCCGGCGCGATGACGGGGTCGGCTGGGCTGTGGTGGAGAAGCTGCGAAGCCGCGCCTGCTTCGACGCCCTTCCCTCCGGGACGGAGCTGCGTATCTGCGGCGGAGATCCCGTCCGGCTCATCGAGTGGTGGGAGGGTGCGGATCTCGCCGTGGTGATCGACGCGGCGTGCGTGCACCCCGGGCATCCGGGCCGTGTGCACCGGACGGAGCTGGGTGCCCGGCCACCGTCCCGGACCGCAACCGCCAGCTCACACGGGTTCGGCCCCGGCGAAGCATGGAGCCTCGCCAGGGTGCTCGGGCGGCTGCCGCATCAGCTTGTGGTCTACGCCGTCGAGGTCGCCGACATCTCCGTGGGGAGGGGCCTCTCCCCGGTCGTTGCGGCTGCTGTCGATTCCGTCGCTGACCGCGTGATCTGCGAGATCGAGCGCCACCGGGGAGGACTGGAGGTGAGCTGATGTGCGCCGTGCGGGAGCAGCATCACGTCAGACGCGAGGGGACCGTCCGGCCCAGTTGGTTGTCCCGAGCAGCCCTGTGTGGGGCGTGCGCGTGCAGCCGACGCTGGGAACAGCCACCGGAGGTGAGACGTCTGCCATGACCGAGACAAGGAAAACGCCTCAGCTGGCGAGTCGCCCCATCGCGCAGCAGGAGGCGTACGCACTCCTCACGGACGGCACCACCGTACGCATCCGGCCGGTCCTGCCGAGTGATCACGCGCGGGTGCCGGCTCTGTACGAGGAGATGTCCCCTGAGAACCTGCGGCTGCGGTTCTTCACCGTGAACCGGTGCTCGGCCGAGCGGTCGGCAGACCGGCTGTGTGCCTCGGCTGTTCCGGGCCGCCGAGCGTTGCTCGCCGAGTCGGGTGACACGCTCGTCGGCCTCGCGGAGTACGAGCGGGTCAACGGCATGGCTGCGGACGTCGGTCTGGCTGTCTCCGATCGCTGGCACCACCGCGGCGTGGGGACGCTGATGCTGGAGCATCTGGTCTCTCTTGCCAGAGCCGACGGCCGAAAAGAGGCCTGTCCCGGAAGTGAACGCCTCCAGGGGGCCATGAGCAAGGTCGGGCGGCCACGCGGACAGGTCGTGCTGCGCACAGCCCGAGGAGTGAGGACATGCAGCATCGCAACGTCGCCGAAGTCATGACACGGAGCGTCGTCACGGCGCGCCCTGCTTCGACGTACAAGGAAATCGCCCAGCTGCTTCGTGACAACGACATCACCGCTGTTCCGGTAGTCGACGACAACGGCCATCCGCTCGGTGTCGTCTCCGAGGCCGACCTGCTGCGCAAAGCGGCAAGCCTTCCGGACCCAGAAGGGCGCCCTTCCCGTCTCATGCTCGCGCCGAGTGACCTGACACGCGCCGAAGCGGAGTCCGCCGAGGCCATGATGACCTCGCCGGCCGTCACAGCGCGTCCCACGTGGAACATCGTAGAGACAGCCCGGACCATGGCCCGAAGTGGCGTGAAGCGTCTTCCCGTCATCGACGAGGCAGGCAGGATCATCGGCATCGTCAGCCGTTGCGACCTTCTGCGCCCGTTCCTGCGCCGGGACGAAGCCATCGAAGAAGTGATCCGCGGTGACGTGTTGGACCGGACCATCGGGCTCGCTCCCGAGAGCGTGGAAGCGGCAGTCCGGGACGGCGTGGTGACCCTGACCGGCCAGGTCCCGGAAAGAGCAGACATCCCGGTCATCGAAAGGCTCTGCCGTTGCGTGGACGGCGTGGTCGCCGTCCACCAGCGGCTGGACTACGCCTACGACAACATGGGACTCGACGTCGAGCCGCCACGAGGAGAGCGCGTGCCGGGACCGGCCCGCGGGGACGCGGTTACCTGACTGGTCTGCCCCGGAAGCCTCCGCGGACAAAACGTGGTCATGCGGTGAGAAACCATCCGAACCAAGACAGCGGCCTGATGATCCCGGGTCCCCGCGGCCGTCCTTCGGGGACCTTCGGGCCTGGTTAAGGCCTGGTCGGCCCTCAGTGCGGAGGCCTGTGGCGTAGTGGACTGGACGTATCGCAACCAGTGGAACCGAGGAGGCCTGATCATGGGCGTACTCGAACGCAAGCAGAGGTTCCCCTTCCCCGACCTGCCTGAATGGTTCGAGGCCTTTCCGAGCCGGTTGAGCATGCCCGCGATGGCAGACCTCTACCCCATGAGGCTCGAGGAGTACACCGAGAACGACCGGTGCATCGTCCGGGCCGAGCTCCCGGGCATCGCCCTCGAGGGCCTGGACGTCACCCTGGAGGAGGGCGTCCTCACCATCAAGGCAGAGCGCACCGAGCGCAATGTGGACAAGCGACGCAGCGAGATCCGTTACGGGTCCCTCGCGCGCAGTATGAGCCTTCCCAAAGGCGCTGACGAGGACGACGTCCGTGCCGAATACGTCGACGGCATGCTCACGATCAGCGTGGGCCTCGGCCAAGAGAAGTCGGAGACGAAGCACATCGACGTCAGGCACCCCGCTGACGGGCCTCGATGAGCGCCCTGAGGAACAGCCCCACCTGGCCGGGCTCGTCAAGTCGAACCGGGGCCTAGCCAGGCGACTTCCATGCGGCGGTGCGCATCGCCCGGGCGCGGCCTCACCACTCGTGGGCACGTCGGTCACCCTCGAAACGAGGAAATCCCGTATGACGACGGGAAAGGAGCGGCATGCGATGAGACATCGCAGTGTTGTCGACCTGATGACGCCCGAGGCCGTCGTGGTCAGGCGCGGTACCGCGTTCAAGGAGATCGCGCGACTCCTTGACGCGTACGGCATCACTGCCGTGCCGGTCGTGGACGACGACGAGCGGCCCGTCGGCGTGGTATCGGAAGCGGACTTGCTGCACAGGCGGAGCTCCGTGAGCGGAGCGATAGAGCCGAGGGACTGATGACGAGCCCGCCCGTGGTGGCACGACCCGGATGGAGCGTGGTCAGGGCGGCCAGGGTGATGGAGCGACACGGGGTCAAGAGGCTGCCAGTGGTGGACGACGACGGCCGTCTGATCGGGGTGATCAGCCGCAGTGATCTGATCCAGGTGTTCCTGCGCCGAGACAGGGCGATCCAGGAGGAAATCCTGGAGGACGTGCTCACCCGCACGCTCGGGCTGTCGCCTTCGGCTCTGACGGTCGATGTTGCCGACGGAAGAGTGACGCTCAGCGGCTCCGTGCAGCGCAAAAGCCTCCTGCGGATCGCTGTACGGCTATGCGAGAGCGTCGACGGGGTCGTCGAGGTCATCAATCGGCTGTCATTCGACGAGAACGACACCGTGGACCCGGAGAAGCACCCGCCGACGCCCCGTACCTGGACTCGGCATACAGGCTCGTCGAGTACGACGGACGCCCGGTCATGAAGCTCTCCTCGGCGAAGGTGACGGCAGCTGCGCCCAGACAAGTCTTCCGTCACCGAGACGCACCGGACGTGATCGGCCTGCGGGACGAACGCCCCGTGATCTCAAGTCAGTTGGCTGACCTCACAGCCGATGTCCACCGACGCATCGAGGCGGGCAGCCTCGGTCTTCGGGCAGTGCACGGCCGGGAATTCACCCGCCCCTTCTGAAGCTCAGGCCCTCGAAGCCCTGAGGTCGTTCTGGGTGCAGGGATCCCCACGGATCCGATGACTAGAGCGAAGGGAGTTGCTCAGATGGAGCACAGCACGGTCGGCGACCTGATGGTGAGTGAGGTCGTCTCAGTCGTCCCCTCGACGCCGTTCAAGGAAGTGGCCAAGCAGCTTGCTCAGTACGACATCAGCGGGGTGCCGGTTCTGGATGAGGAGGACCGGGTGGTCGGGGTCATCTCGGAGAGCGATCTTCTGGCGCACCAGGCATCGGCCGGACGCCCCGCCCGTGACGGGGCCATGCCCGACTACCGGGCCTGGTCGGATACCGACGGTCCGGGTGCACCCACCGCGGAACAGCTGATGTCCGTGCCCGCCATTACGGTGCACGACCACGACACTGTGGCGGATGCCGCCCGCACGATGCTGCGCCACGACGTGGAACGGCTGCCGGTGATCGGCGCGGACAACCGCCTGGTGGGAATCGTCACCCGCCGCGACCTCCTCAAGGTGTTCCTGCGGCCGGACCAGGAGATCCGTCGCCGGGTGATCGAGGGGCTGTTGGTGGACACGCTGGGCTTGGCGCCTGACACCGTCGAGGTCCATGTCGTCGACGGCACGGTCACATTGCAGGGAACACTGGCAAAGCAGAGCGAAATCCCGGTCCTGCGCCGACTGACAGAGCAGATGGACGGCGTCGTGGCGGTGATCGACCGGCTCACCGCTCCGGTCGACAACGGGCCTGGACCGACCTCGCCAGGACTTGCGACGCGGTGATGGCCGCGGCCCCAGACGTCAACCACAGGGGCACGCCGGACCGTGAGCCCGTACCGCTGGGTTGACGCGCTGGGCCGACGCAGCACCAATCGGCCTGGGACGCCCGTAAGAATCCCTGGCGCCCGGACCAGTAGGGCTCAACCGTCTCCCATTCCGCACCCCATTCCTCCAGGGTTCGTCTCTCGAGTCGGCGCGCCCAAAGGCCAAAGGTGCCAAGGAAAGCGGCGGAGAGCCCGATGAATGCGGACAGGCCCGATGCGGCCGCGGCCGAAGCCGCTTCGGCGGTTCTCCTTGGCTTCGAGGCGAGTTGACCGTCAGTGTCCACCCAGATCCGTATCGCGCTGCCTGGCTCGGTCTCGGCGGGGACTTCGAGGACGCTCCGGTGAGCGGTTCCTCGCAGCCGCCATGTCGCCTCGGCGAGAACCTTGTCCGCGACACCCGCTCGCGTCTGAGCCTGAGGTTCCGCTTTGGTCACGGTGGTCGCACTGACCTGTCGGCGCTGCTGAGTTTCGAGGAGGGCGCGGTGTTGCTCGCTGCTCCAGGTCATCAAGGTTGCCGCTATCGCGAGGGACAGTGGCATCATCACGGAGAGGGCGAATCCGACCACCAGACGGCCGCGGGCTCGGTCGACGGGTCGACTCAGACCCGGTGTCCCCCGTCCGGCTGCGCGGAGCAGATGGCGCCAGAACGTGCCTCCTTCGAACCTGGGTGGCTGCGGTTCGGAGAGATCCTGCGACATGGCGGGCCTCCCTGCATCACCGCGGCACGGGGAGCGCGCAGCGCATCCCGGCTTCGCGGTCGTCTCCACACTCGGCGATGTGGATCCTCGCGTCATTGAGGCAACGGTCCCTGTCGTTCGGGCCCATCGGCCCAATCCAGGCAGGGCTCCTCTCGGTGCAGCGCGGCGCCCCAAGGCGACCGTGCCGCTGTCGTCTGAGGTACGTGGACATGACGTAGCGCCATGCCGACTGAGGGTGCGGGTGTGCCCGTAATCATGTCGACGTGAGGTTGTCGATCACCTCGGTCACGTCGGCCAGCCCACCGATCCTGGCGAGGAGGCGCTCTGCGTCGCCACGGGCCATTCGTCCACGCACCTCGACTGCCCCGTTATGAACGGTGACCGTCACTGTCTCGTGGGAGGTAGGGAACTCTTCTGCGAGAATCGTGGACTCGATCTCCTTCTGGATGCCGGCATCCTCCCCCACCAGGGCACTCAGCAGGTCGTTCCTCCTCACGACGCCGACGAGGTGTCCCTCCTGGTCTGACACGGGCAGTCTCTTGAGGCGCGAGAGTGAGGCGAGCCATGCCGCCTCGGCGACGGTCGCTTCGGGGTGCACCGTGATCGCCGGCGCGGTCATGAGCTCCTCGGCAGTCTGGGCGCGTGCGCTGTCGTGCAGTCGTCGGCGCACGAGGGGGCCGCGCGCACCCGACTGGTACCGCGTTGCCAAGACGGCGGCCTGCGCCAACAGGTCGGATTCCGACACCACGCCCGCCACCCGCCCCTGGTTGTCAGTCACCGGCAGCGATCCGACGCCCGCATCGGTCAGAGCCCGGGCTATCGCCAGGAAGGACGCGTCATTGCGCACCGACGCTGCCGAGACGTGCATGACGTCCCGGACCAATAGCGGGGTGGCCTCCATGTCGGACGCGCGATCACTTTGCTCCGCCCCCCTCGTGTGAGGTGGATGTGCTGACGGAGCGGCCGGATGGCGGACAGCGGCCTGCCGGGCGAACGCCGTCGCCACTGCACCTAGGTGCCGAAGCAGGGTGTGCTGCTCTCGTGGTTCGCCGGTGCGGCTTCCCTCGCCTGCGACGGGGCGGGCGCCGGACGCAGGGCATTCGGGCTCGTTCATGGGCTGTCTCCTCGTCCGGAGGGGCTCTTCGACCAGTGTTTCTTGATCGAGGGCCGCGCCCCAAGGTCCAACCGGCCCCCTCCGCGCGGAGGGACGGTCCCTGCCTGACGCTTTGCCCGGCGGCATCGAGGACCATCGCCACTGTGCGGATGCTCGCCTCGACACGGGCTCGCAGGCTGACGAGGACGTCCTTTCGCCAAGGAGACCCGAGCGGGCTGTACTGGGACGGTGCTCCGCTTGGGACCGAACGTCCCCACGCAGGGACGTACGGCCCCTCTCGCTCGGCACCGATTCCGGTCAGCGTGGAAGGTGCACGGGGCAAGGGCGGCCCGCGCGGAACGATGACGACCGCAGGGACAGGCGGGACGGATGAACACCTACGTGTACGACTTCGCGGAGGGCGGCCGGGACATGGCCGATCTGCTCGGGAACAAGGGCGCGAACCTCGCGGAGATGGTTCGCATGGGCCTGCCGGTTCCTCCCGGGTTCACCATCACCACGGAAGCCTGTCGGACGTTCCTGACCACTGGTGTTCCTCCGGTCGAACTGAGGCACCAACTCCGTGACCACCTCACCACCCTCGAGGGCGCGGCCGGAAAACGTCTGGGGCAGGCGGATGACCCGCTGCTCGTCTCGGTCAGGTCCGGGGCGAGGGTTTCGATGCCCGGGATGATGGAAACGGTCCTCGACGTCGGGCTGAACGACTACTCGGTGCTCGGACTGGGCAAGACACCGGAGCGCGAGCGGTTCGCCTGGGACTCCTACCGGCGGCTCGTGCAGATGTACGGCAATACGGTGATGGGCGTCGACGGATCGTTGTTCGGCGAGGTGCTGACACGCGTCGAGAAGCAGCATCGCACACCGGACGAGAGCCGTCTGGATGTCTGTGATCTGATCCGGATCACGGAGTCCTTCAAGGATCTGGTCCGTGAGCGGGCTGGTCGCGAGTTCCCCCAGAAACCCGCCGACCAGCTGTGGGAAGCCGTGCTCGCCGTGTTCGCCTCGTGGAACGGTGAACGGGCCCGGCTCTACCGACGGCGCGAACACATCCCGGACGACCTGGGCACCGCGGTCACCGTTCAGACCATGGTCTTCGGAAACTTCGGGCCCGACTCCGGCAGCGGCGTCGCCTTCACCCGAGACCCGGCCACCGGCAGCCCCGGCGTCTACGGCGACTACCTGCCCAGCGCCCAGGGCGAGGACGTCGTCTCGGGAGTGCGCAACACTGTGCCGCTCCGGGAGCTCGCCACGCTGGACCCGGCCTCGTTCGCACAGCTCCGCGAGCACATGGCCGCTCTGGAGGCGCACTACCGCGACCTGTGCGACATCGAGTTCACCATCGAGCGCGGCAAACTCTGGATGCTCCAGACACGCGTGGGCAAACGCACCGCCCAGGCCGCCTTCAGCATCGCCTCACAGCTGGCCGATGAAGGGGTGATCACACCGCAGCAGGCCTTGGAGCGGGTCGACGGCGCAGGACTGGCACAGCTCATGTTCCCCTGTTTCGACACCACCCGTGCCGGCAACGTGGTCGCCCGAGGAATCCCCGCCTCGCCGGGCGCGGCCGTGGGGGCCGCCGTCTTCGACTCGGCCGAAGCGGTCCGCAGGGCCGAAGCAGGAGAGAAGGTCGTTCTCGTAAGGAGCGAGACCACGGCCGACGATCTGCCCGGAATGGTCGCCGCACAGGCGGTGCTCACCAGCCGCGGAGGAAAGACCAGCCACGCAGCGGTCGTGGCACGGGGCATGGGCAAGGTGTGCGTGTGCGGGGTGGAAGGCATCGTGGTGGACGCGCGGTCACGATGCTTCACAGCCGGCCATCTGACCATCTCCGAAGGCACCGTGATCTCCGTGGACGGCTCCCAGGGACTCGTCCACGTGGGTGCGGTACCCACGGTCGAGTCCGACGTCATGCGCTACTTCGACGGGGGAGGGCGACTACCGGACGGCGCTGCTCAGGAGGCCGTACGTCCCGTACACCGGATCTTGCAGCAAGCCGACGCGGTACGGCGTTTGGAGGTGCGGGCTAACGCGGACACACCACACGACGCGGCACGGGCCCGTCGCTTCGGCGCCCAGGGGATCGGGCTGTGCCGTACCGAGCATATGTTTCTCGGTGACCGACGGCCCTTGGTCGAAGCCATGATCCTGGCGGAGAGTGCGGGGGACCGGAATGCCGCGCTCGACGCGCTGCTGCCACTGCAGCGCTCGGATTTCATCGGCATCCTCGAGGAGATGGATGGCCTGCCGGTGACGATACGTCTCCTTGACCCGCCGTTGCACGAATTCCTGCCCGACCGAACGGAGCTGGCCGTGCGGATGGCCCGGCAGGAGGCCCTCGGCACGTCACCCGCCCCCCGTGACACCTCTCTCCTGGCTGCGGTCACCCGCATGCACGAGGAAAACCCGATGCTCGGCCTGCGCGGGGTCCGGCTCGGACTGATCGTGCCCGGCCTCGTCGCCATGCAGGTACGGGCCATTGCCGAGGCCGTCGTGACACGCAGACGGGCAGGCGGTACCCCCCGGGCCGAGATCATGGTTCCGCTCGTCGACGCCGTGGAGGAACTACGTCTCGTGAAGGACGAGGTGGACAGCGTGCTGACCTCGGTCTCCACGGAGACAGGCATCGCTGTGGAGTGCCCGGTCGGAACGATGATCGAGCTTCCCCGGGCGGCCCTTACCGCCGGCAGAATCGCAGAAGCCGCCCGGTTCTTCTCGTTCGGCACGAACGACCTCACCCAGACCACCTGGGGTTTCTCGCGTGACGACGTCGAGGCGGCCTTCTTTTCCGCCTATCTCGACAAGGGCGTGTTCGCCGCGTCGCCGTTCGAGACGATTGACCGTGAAGGCGTGGGCCGCCTGGTCCACATCGCTGTGGCCGAGGGCCGGGCGACGCGCCCGGACCTCGAGATCGGCGTCTGCGGGGAGCACGGCGGAGACCCGTCCTCGGTGCGCTTTTTCCACGAGGCCGGACTCGACTACGTTTCCTGCTCACCGTTCCGGGTGCCCGTCGCACGACTCGAGGCCGGCCGAGCGGCGCTGCAGGCAGCCGATGACGAGTCCTTTGGGGAGCGCGGCGGCCGGGATGTCTTCGCAGGCCACACCGGGTGACTGCCAGCCCTTGCGGCCGACCGTGGGCCTGGAGGCGCGTTAGCGCACGACGACAGTCGAAGGCAGGCTGGAAGTGCTGCTCCTCCGTGAAGGGGTACTGGGCAGCCACAAGGCAGGCCACCTGCGGACGGCGAGGGCAGAGTGTGCGGCGGAGGTGATCGGGCCCATGACGGAACGAGAACCCTTGTTGATCGTGGACGCGGACGGTGTGGTGTCGGAGTGGAGCGAGGGCGCCTCACGCCTCCTGGGACATACCGCTGCCGATGCGGTCGGTCGGCCTGCCGCGACCTTGGTCGAAGGACATGCTCACGACAGCGAGTCCGTGAGGCCCGGGCGGCCCGGCGTTCCCGGCGGGCCGGAGGGCTTGGATTTGCGCGTGGAGCCTGTTCTGCGCGGGGACGGGTCGGTGGCCTGGGGCGTCTGGGCTGTCCGCCGAAGGGGCAGCGAAGCTGACGAGATGGGCTCGGCCCTCCTGGACGCTCTGTTCACCCAGTCCCCGGTCGGACTCGTCGTCGTGGACGCGGATCTGCGCATCCTGCGCGTCAACACCGCCTCCGAGGGCATGCGAGGAGTTTCGGTCGAGCAGCTGTTGGGCCGGCCCGTGACCGAGGCCTTCGACATGGCCGACCCCGACGGAGTGAAGGCAATGGTCCGCACAGTGCTCGACAACGGTGTGCCGGTCCTCGACCGGCTCGTGCACGGCCGTCCACCAGCGGTTGCCGGCCCCGAGCACATCTACTCGGTCTCCGTCTTCCGCCTCCAGGACGCCACCAGTCGCGTGATGGGGGCCGCCGCCTCCCTGGTGGATGTCACCGAACGCGAACGGGGGCGGGTACGCGCAGCGGTGCGCAACGCCGCACGCCAGGGGATCGGCGGTTCTCTGGACGTGATCACGACCTGCCGTGAGCTCGTGGACGTGGCCGTACCCGGCTTCGCGGACACCGCGGTGGTGGATGTCCTGGACATCGTGGTAGGCGGGGAGGAGCCCCCACTGGGTCCACTCTTCGGCAACGAACCCATGCGGCGCACCGCTTTCAAGTCAGGAACCGGACAGCCACAGGCATACCCGGTGGGCGGCACCAGCAGATTCCCCTTCCCTACCCCGTACACGCAGAGCCTGGGCGACCTCGAACCTCGCCTCGTGACCGTGGACGAGGCCACCCCGTGGTTGGCCGCCGACCCGGCACGCGCCCACGTGATGCGTCTCGGCGGGGTTCACTGCATGATCGTGGTTCCACTCGTCCTGCGCGGCGCCGTGCTGGGAATGACCTGCTTCTACCGCTCGACCCGGCCCGAGCCCTTCACCCCCGACGACCTGGTCCTGGCCCTCGAACTCGCGGCACGCACCGCCGTGTGCCTGGACAACGCACGTCGGTACACGCGCGAACACACGATCGCGCTCACCCTGCAACGGCATCTCCTGCCTCAGGGCCCGAGTTTCCAGATGGCCGCCGAGGTCGCTCATTTCCAGCTGCCCGCCGAGGCGGGTGGTGGCTGGTTCGACGCCATTCCGCTCTCCAGCGCCCGGATCGGCCTCGTGGTGGGCGACGTGGCCGGGCACGGCATCCACACCGCCACCACCATGGGTCAGCTGCGCACCGCCATCAACGCGCTGGCAGCACTGGACCTGTACCCGGACGATCTGCTCGCACGCCTCAACGACACCGTGATCCGCTTGGCGCGGGAACGGTCTGCCCTGCCGCCCGCGGACCCTCTGCGCGACGAACCCGTGAGAGCCACATGTGTATACGCGGTCTACGACCCGCTCACCGGTGACTGCGCCATCGCCCGCGCCGGACACCCGGCCCCCGTGCTTGTTCACCCGGACGGCACCACCGAGATCCCCGACACCCCGGGCGGCCCTTCCCTCGGAGACGAGGACGCCCCCTTCGCAGCCTCGCAGTTCCGGCTCCTCCCGGGCAGCATGCTGGCGTTGTACACCGACGGATTCCTCGCGGCTTCCCGTGCCGCCGCAGAAACTGCCATGGAGCGCCTTCGGCATGCGCTGTCCCGTCATGACCGCCCGCTCAACGACTTGCGCGACGATGCTGTCTATGCCCTCCAGCCCACCCCACCCATGGGTGACGACGCCATCCTGCTGCTGGCCCGCACCAGGATTCTCAGCGCGGACCACGTCGCCACCTGGACCATTCCCTCCCATCCGGAGGCCGTCGCCGTAGCCCGCGCCCATGCGGTGCGGCAACTCGCCGACTGGAAGCTGACCGGGGATTCCCTCCCCACCGAAATCATCGTCAGTGAACTGGTCACCAATGCGATCCGTCACGGCGCACCGCCGGTGCAGCTACGTCTGATCAAGGCCCGGACCCTCACCTGCGAGGTCTCGGACACAAGCCCCGCCGCCCCCCACCTCCGTCATGCCCGCACCGTCGACGAAGGGGGCCGCGGCCTCTTCATCGTCGCGCAACTCGCCCAGCACTGGGGTACTCGGTACGCCGAGCACGGCAAGACCATCTGGACCGAGCAGGCTCTCTCATGACGCCAGGTGCGTCGAAGGAGCGAGTCAGCGGGAGCTGTCCGCCTCCTGCCTGGGCCTCAAGGGGGACCTCATGGCTGTCCCGTGTATTGACGTCGGCAGCACCGGCCTGATGCACAGATGTCACGGTTCTCGAGGGCTGGTGAGCCGGCAATTGACCTCGACGACGCCTTCAACCGCATGGGCCAGGCGCTCGGCGACAGGAACGAGGGTGCCGTCACGGACGGTGCCGGTGAGGGTGACGACTCCATCGGTGACGTCGACACGGATGGCGTGCCGGGAGACCGTGAACAGGCGGTCGACCACTTCGCGCCGGACCTCCGCGGCAAGGTCGTCATCAGGACGGAGGAAGACCTTGAGGAGATCGGCGCGGCTGAGGATCCCCTGGAGGGTCCCGTCGGCGTCGACCACGGGAAGCCGTTTGATCCGTTGACGGGCCATGGTCCGGGCGGCCTGAGGCAAGGTGGCGTCGGCGCGGATGGTGGTTGCGGGAGTGGTCATCAGGTCTCCGGCGCGCACCGCGCCGGCTTTGGCGGTGTCGTCCAGGTTCTGCATCTGCTCGATGAGGCCGGGCCCGGTGTCGTGGAATTCCTCCTTGGGCAGCAGATCCGCTTCGGACACCACACCCACCACGCGGCCCTCGCCCTCGACGACCGGTACCGCAGTGACCTTCCACTGCTCCATGGCGGCGACGATCTCTTTGAACTGCGCATTGCGTTCCACGGCCACAACGGTTCGCGTCATCACGTCGCCGACGGTGTACGGGGTGGAGACCATGACGGTGCCTCCTGAAGCGCCGATCCTTGAGCATCGGCGGCTGTCCGCCGCCGTGGGTGCGGGGCGGGCGGTTCGCTAGGTGTGACCTGCGGCGGGCCGCGACGCGCCGGCTCTCTCGTTCGCGTGCCTGTTCCTCACTCTTGCACCTGCGGCTCCGCTTCGGATGGGCCGAGAGGGACCGCCGCGGGGCCGTCCGGCCCAAGCGGCGCAGCCGCTGCCCGGCACACGCTGGCAAGGAACGGAGCCTCGACGAGCTGGAAGGCGACGTCATCATGAAGGCACTCGTGTTCGAGGGAGTGGGGCGGACGGCGTGGCGCGACGTCCCCGACCCGGCCATCAAGGACGCTGCGGACGCGGTCGTCAGGGTGGTCGCGGTCACCATCTGCGGCACAGACCTGCACATCATCAAGGGCGATGTGCAGGAAGTGGAACCCGGCCGGATCCTCGGTCATGAAGCCGTGGGCGAGGTCATGGAGGTCGGCGGCGACGTCCGGACCGTTCGACCCGGCGACCGTGTGCTGGTGTCCTGCATCGCGGCCTGCGGGCGGTGCCGTTTCTGCCGCGAGAACCACTACGGCCAGTGCCGCGGTGGCGGGGGCTGGGTCCTCGGCCACCTCATCGACGGCACCCAGGCCGAGTACGTCCGCGTGCCCTTCGCCGATCTCTCAGTCCATCCCCTGCCCAGCAGCGTCGCCAGCGAGGATGCCGTACTCCTCGCGGACATCTTCCCCACCGCCTACGAGGTCGGGGTTCTCAACGGCGCGGTCCAGCCGGGCGACACCGTCGTCGTGGTCGGCGCGGGACCGATAGGACTCGCCACCATTGCCACCGCCCGTCTCTACACCCCCGGCCGGATCATCGCCGTCGACCTCGCCGAAACGCGTCTCGCCGCGGCGCACGCCCTCGGTGCCGATGCCACCGTCAACGCGGGCGAGGGCCCCGAACAGCTGGTCGAGGACCTCACCGACGGCCTCGGGGCCGATGTCGTCATCGAGGCGGTGGGCGTGCCCGAGTCGTTCGAGATGTGCACCCGCATGGTCCGGCCCGGTGGTCGGGTGGCCAACGTCGGCGTGCACGGCAAGCCGGCGGCTCTCCACCTGGAGGATTTGTGGATCAAGGACGTGACGATCACGACCGGTCTCGTCGACACCCACTCCACCCCCCTCCTGCTGCGCATGATGGCAGCGGGCAAGCTGCCCACCTCCGCTCTGGTCACCCACCGCTTCGAGCTGGGACAGATGGAGGAGGCATATGACGTGTTCTCCCGCGCGGCCGATACCGGCGCCCTGAAGGTGGTGCTCGCCGGCCCCCGCCACGACTCCGTGGCGCTATCGCCCGAGCAGCACGAACAGAGGTGAACGAGATGCCGAGTACAACTCCCGGCGCTTCGCCGCAATCGCCGTCACAACGTCCCCTCACCGACTTCGGGCGGCGGCTCGCTGCCCGTCGCGAAAACCTGGGACTGACTCTGGAGGACGTGGCATCACGCGCCGGAGCGGCGACGGCGTACATCCAGTACCTGGAGGAGCGGCCAGCCGCACCGGATGCGTCGACCCTGCGCCGGGTCGCCGCAGCCCTGGAGACAACCGTCGAGGAATTGTCCGGCGCGACGGTAGACCAGCCCCCCGGCCGCGGCATGGCGCTGCGGGACGCCGGACTGGCTGAGCTTGACGAGGCAGCATGCCTGGCTCTGATGTCCACGCACGGTGTGGGCAGGATCGGTGTGCTCACACCCGACGGGCCTGCTGTGGTGCCGGTGAACTACCAGAGCATTGACGGCGAGATCGCGTTCCGCACGGCCCTCGGCAAGGTCCCCGCCTTCGCCGCGGGCAGCGAAGTGGCGTTCGAGGTGGACCACATCGATGACGTCTTCAGCCAGGGCTGGAGTGTCATGGCCGTGGGCATGGCACGGGCCGTCACCGAGGAGCCCCTCATTCGGCGACTGGAGTCCGAAGCGCCGACATCACCGTGGGCCGGAGGGCAGCGCGATCTGTGGTTGCTCATCACTCCCTCCCGACTCACCGGGCGCCGGATCGTAAACCCACTGAGCACGACCGAGGAGTGAGGACATGGAGGTGGCGGGCGACGCGTCGCTCGAGGCTCCGGCACTTCCGAGACGTAACGCCCGTGCCTTCGCCGACGTCGAGCCGAGCGACTGCGCCGACGCATACGTGACGAGGGACGCATGGTCGTGACCGCGGAATGGGCGTGGGTGTACGAGGGGTACGACCCCAAACAGGAACGCCTGCGCGAGGCATTGGGCACCCTCGGTAACGGCTACTTCGCGACCCGGGGGGCGGGGTCGGAGAACTGCGCCGGGCCCGTGCACTACCCCGGCACGTACGTGGCTGGCTGCTACGACCGGTCGGAGTCCGTGGTGGCGGGCCGTCGAGTGTGGAACGAGGACATGGTCAACCTGCCCAACTGGCTGCCTCTTCGCTATCGATGCCTTCCGGACGACGATGCCGCAGGTGACTGGCTCACCCCTGATCACCCCACCCTGCGCCACTACCGGCTGAAGCTCGATCTGCGCGCAGGGATCCTCGTCCGGCAGATGTTGTTCCAGGATGGTCGTGGACGCCGCCTCGGTGTCACCCATACCCGCATCGTGCACATGGCCGAGCCGCATCTGGCGGGTCAGCGAACCACGCTTCGCGCCTACGGCTGGAGCGGAAGGGTCGAAGTGGAGTCCGGGCTCGACGGCGAGATCATCAACTCAGGGGTCGAGCGGTATCGCGAGTTGAATGGCCGTCACCTGATCGGACACGAGGTCGGCGTGGAGCCGGACGGCACTCTGTGGCTGTCGTGCAGCACTGCCGCTTCCTGCGTGCGGATCAGTATGGCTCTGCGGACCACGGTCCGCCCGTCAGTCGAACGCCGTACGAGCCTGACCGAGTCCACCGCCATGGGCACGTACGCGCTGCCGATCTCCCGGGGCAGACCGGTGACCGTGGTGAAGACGGTCGCAGTGCACACGTCACTGGACCGGCCATCCGAGGATCCTCTTCGCGCCGCCGTCGACCACGTAACCGACGCCCCCGGCTTTCCCGGCTTGCTGGCATCCCACCGTGCCGCCTGGTCGCGCCTGTGGAACCAGGCCGAGCTGGACGTTCCTGGTGACGCCGGCCGTATTCTGCGGCTGCACCTGTTTCACGTGCTCCAGACCTTGTCGCCTCACACCGCGGAGCTCGATGTCGGCGTGCCCGCGCGAGGACTGCACGGTGAGGCCTATCGCGGTCACGTGTTCTGGGACGAACTGTTCGCACTGCCCTACCTCACCCTGCACTTTCCCGAGGTGGTGCGGGCCCTTCTCACCTATCGTCACCGACGTCTCCCGCAAGCGAGCGCAGCAGCGTCAGCAGGAGGACGGCAGGGCGCGATGTTTCCCTGGCAGAGCGCCAGCAGCGGCCGGGAGGAGACTCAGGAGTTCCACCTGAATCCCCGCTCGAGCCGGTGGCTGCCGGACCACAGCCACCTGCAGCGGCATGTGGGATCCGCGATCGCCTACAACGTCTGGCACTATGGCGAGGCGACCGGTGACGACGGATTCCTCCACGGCCCGGGAGCGGATCTGCTGCTCGCGATCGCGCAGTACTGGGCCAGTGCGGCCACCCATGACGCGGCTCTCGGCCGCTACCGCATCAGAGGAGTTGTCGGCCCCGACGAGTACCACGACTGCTACCCGAATGCGCAGCAGCCCGGCCTGGACGACAACACCTACACCAATGTGACCGCAGCCTGGGTCCTCACCCGTGCACTCGAGCTCTTCGGCCGGCTCCTGCCCGCGCGGAGGGAGGAGCTGAGCGAGCGTCTCTCGCTCGATGACGAAGTACTTGAGCGTTGGGAGGACATCTCACGCCGCTTGCACGTGCCCTTTCACGACGGAGTGGTGAGCCAGTTCGACGGATACGGCGACCTGTCCGAGCTCGACTGGGGCGCCTATCGGAGCCGGTACGTCGACATCCGCCGTCTCGACCGCATCTTGGAGGCCGAAGGCGATTCGGTCAACAGGTACAAGGCGTCGAAGCAGGCCGACACTCTCATGCTCGGCTATCTCTTCTCCCCACGAGAACTCTCCGGGCTTTTCGAGCGTCTCGGCCACCGCCTCGACGATGACCTGTGGCGGCGAACCGTCGCCTACTACCTGGCCCGCACCAGCCACGGCTCGACGCTGAGCAGTCTCGTCCACGGTTGGGTGCTGGCCAGGCTCAAGGGCCCGGACTCCTGGCGCTACTGCGAAGAAGCCCTGCTGAGTGATGTCGCAGATGTCCAAGGGGGCACCACTGGCGAAGGCATTCATCTCGGGGCGATGGCCGGCACCCTGGATCTCGTGCAGCGGGGGATCACCGGCATCGAAACTGGTCCAGACGGTTTGACGCTCGACCCCGTTCCGCTCCACGAGCTCACGCGATTCTCGTTCACCGTGTGCTTCTGGGGGCATCGCGGGATTCGTGTGAAGACCCGTCCCGGGAGGCTGGGCATCAGTGTGCCCGCGGCGCAACGAACTCCCCTCACGGTGATCCTGCCGGGTGGACGGCGTGTCACCGTGCAGGCGGGCGAAGAGCGCTGGTATCGCCTGCCGGGCCCCTGACGGTCACACATCGGCAATACTTGTCACGCTCAGTCGTGAGCGATGACGGCGATCGGGGCCGTCACATGATGGAGCACGGCGTGGGCGATGTGACCGAGGTGTCCCCCCACCGGAGAGCGGCGAATGCGACGTCCGACGACGACGAGGCCGGCGTCGGTGGCTTCGGACAGCAACTGCTCTGCCGGGGCTCCGACGAGGACCCTCTCCTCGGCCTTGACCGAGGGATACGTCTGCCGCCACGGTCGGAGCATCTCGGCGAGAGCCCCGGCGACCGCCTCGGCGACTTCCTTCTGGACACCGTGATCGAGCTGTGGCGCGTAGCTGAAGGCGAAAGGCAACGTCCATCCGTGAACGGCACGGACCCCACACCCGCGCCGTGCCGCCTCGTTGAAGGCGAACGACAGGGCTTCATCCGACGTCTCGTGGATGTCCACCCCCACGACGACGTCTCCATTCAGCTCCTCGGCAGTCGACTGCTCCAGGGCGCGTATGAGGACGACAGGGGTATCGGTCAGCCCGATCGTGGCTGTGCCTACGGATCCGACGAAGAACTGCTCCATCCTGCTCCGCCCTCGCGATCCGAGCACCAGCATCTGCGCATCGTCGGCCTCGACTGCCAATGCCGCGGCCGGTCGGCCGACACGCCGGCACACCGACACCTCCAGTCCCGGACGGCTTCCCTGCAGTTCACCTGCATGCTCCTCCAGGAACGTTTCCGACCATCGCCGGTAACCATCAGGATCGACCGGTGGCATGGCGCCGGAAACCGTCGGCCACCGTTCTTCCACGTGCACCAGGCGCAAGGGCGCTTCTCGGAGAAGCGCCTCTCCTGCGGCCCATTCAGCGGCGGCGCGACTCTCGGGGAAACCGTCCACGCCAACGGTCACAGGCTGAGTCATCGTCGAGCACCTCCTCGGTCCGGCCGTCTACGGGGCCAGAAGTCCAGATTCACCCAGGAAGTGGCCCCAGGAGCAGAGGCCGAGGGACCCCGGTCCGGGCCGAACGGCCCACCTTTGCCGGTACTGGGGGCGGGGAGCGGCCGTGGACATGTCGAGTCAGCTTCGACGTCACTGGTGGGCGGTCGGCCTTGGAGGAGGCACGGGTCCGGCTCCGTGGTGTCGTCAGCTCCGTAGGTGAGGTGCTCCGACACGGAGACTACGCCGTCGACGGTGCTGCACATACGGACGATCGCGGGGATCATGCCCTGGTACGGCACCGAGCCGCGTAGCGTGACCTGACCCTCGCGGACCTCGACGGCCGTGGTGGACGGGTCCTGCCGGAGGGTGCGCATGAGTATGTCTGTCACGATCTCATCCCGGATGGTCTCGTCGTCGCGCAGGAAGATGCTCAGCAGATCGCGACGGCTGACGATGCCCACCAGCCGGTCCCTGTCGTCCACGACCGGCAGGCGCTTGACGTTCTGCACCTCCAGCCGCCGAACGGCGGGATCCTGCGAGCCGAGCAGTTCGTACGCGCGGCTGGCGGTGCGCACCGCGCCGTCGTCTCCGTCCTCCTCAGTCCGGCTCCATGTAGGAGCGCCGGAAGACCGGCGCCTGGCCGGTACCCCATGGACGTACCGCCGAGAGCGCCTGGACGACCGCGGAGTCCAAAGACCCACTGGTGTCGATCGTGACGGCCTCCGCCCACGGGGGCTCGTTGGCCGCCATGGCGGTGGCAACCGCGAGGTCAGCGTCGGATGCTCCGGGGGCGCGGGTGTCCAGACGTGCCGCTGCCACATCACCGGGAACCCGGCAGTGCAATGCCACGAGATCGGCGCTGACACGCTCGGCCATACGCAGAGCCGCTTCGCGCTGGCGCGCATCCGACCAGGTGGCATCCAGTACGACGGACTCGCCGGTGGACAGCAGGGCGGATGCGCGGTCGAGCAGGGCCGCGTAGGTTTTCGCGGTCCACTCCGGTGCGTACAGGCCTTCGCCGTACCCTGCCGCGGCGGACTCGTCTGCCGGGATGCCTGCCAGTTCCTTGCGCACGCGGTCGCTGCTGAGCAACGTGACGCCGAGACGATCGGCCAGTGCCCCGGAGAGGGTGGTTTTCCCACTGCCCGGGAGCCCGCCGACGAGCGTCAGGCTGATCGCGGAGGTGCGCAGGTGGCGCAGCGCCGTCGTGACCAGTCGCCGGGAATCCGCCTCGGCGCCGGAAGCGCCTTGACGTGCTTGGATCAGTGAGACCTTGGCACGGACGAACGCACGGTAGGCGACGTAGTGGTGCCACAGCGACGGGGGCGCGGGGTCGCCCGAGTAATCGCTGTACTGCGCCAGGAAGTACGCCGCAGCCTCTGGAGCGCCGAGCTGCTCCAGGTCCATGGCGAGGAAGGCGGCGTCGTCGAGGCCGTCGATGTAGCGAAGGTGGTCGTCGAACTCCAGGCAGTCAAGGACGCGGGGTCCGTCGTCAAGGCAGAAGATGTCCTCGGCCATCAGGTCGCCGTGGCCGTCGACGACGCGCCCTTGCTCGATCCGGGTGTCGAACAGGTGCTTGCGGCCGGCGAGATAGCGACGCACCAGCCGCTCGATCTCCGCTGCACCGTCCGGCGCGAAACCGTCGTCCATCAGCGCCCGGACCTGCGCGAAGCTGGCTTCCCAGCGTGACGACAGCGCGTCGCGCGTGCCTTGTTCGTCCACTTCTCGGCTGCGTGGCGCGTCCGCGTGACGTGCGGCGAGCTGTCGGGCGACGGCCCGGAGGGCATCGTCGACCGCTCTCCCTTCTCGTACCAACCGGGAGAGACGGCGGTCCGGTGGCATGCGGCGCATCACGACGAGCGGTTCGGGCGCCTCCGCATGCGGGCTCCGGATCTCTCCCAACCCTAGGTAGACATCAGGGGAGAAGCGACGGTTGAGGGCGACTTCGCGTTCGCAGGCGACCCGGCGTGCCGCCACGGTGGTGTAGTCCAGGAATGACAGATCGACTGGCTTCTTGACCTTGTAGGCGCGGTCGCCGACAAAGAACACGATGGCGGTGTGGGTCTCGCGCACCTCCGCGCGCGGGAGCGGCGCAACGTCACGGTCGGTAATGGACCGCAGGGCAGACGGGTCGGCCTGGTGCACCGACCCCACTGGCTCCCTGGGGCCGTCCGCCTCAGTCATGAGGAACGACAGCGACGGGACAGCGCGCGTGGTGGACGGCGGCTTGGGCTACGGGGCCCAGACGGGGCCCCAGAGGGGCACGGTGCTTGCGCCGACCGACGACGAGCAGCCCGCCGTCCTCTGCAGCTTGCACCACTGCCCTGGCGGGGCTTTCGAGACTGATGCTGTCCTCCACCTCCACGTGGGGAAACCTCTCGCGCCACGCGCAGAGGGCCTGGCTCAGCTGCCTGTGTGCCTTCTGCGTGATCTCTTGTGTGACGTGGTGGTCCACCCCCCAGGGAACGTAAGCGTGGAGAGGCAGGCGCTCCCCGTGAACGGCCCGCAGGGGTGTGTTGCGCGCCGCAGCCGTTTCGAAGGCGAAGTCGAGGAGATCGTCGCAGGGGCCATGCAATTTCAGCGCTACCACCACGCCGCCCGTCGCACCTTGTCTGGGCGGTGGCTCTTCCTTGCTTGATTCGGCCCGGACCAAGACCACTGGTCGCTCCGCTCGTGCCACGACCGGCAGGCTGATGTCGCCCAAGAAGTAGCTCTCGACGAGCTCCAGCCCCCGCGATCCGAGAACGGTCATCGCAGACTCCGCTGCGGCCCGGAGCAATGCGTCTTGGGCGTCATCGGCCACCAAGTCGGCAACGATCGAGAGGCCAGGATGGCGCCCTTCAAGCTCCGCCCGCGCGTGCTGCACGAGCCGATTCGCCCAGTAGTTCTGATCGATCTCCGCGGGGATGCTGGCCGGCTCCGGCACCAGCATGGGCCACGCGTGGAGAAGGCGCAGCGTGAGCTTGCGCCGCTCGGCTTCATCGGCGGCCCAACGGGCAGCAGCAACACTCTCCGGTGAGCCGTCGAGGCCCACGGTGATGACTGGTTTCATGGCGACTTCCTCAGACTCGTACGACGCTGGAATGACGGTGGACGAGTCCCTCCGTACGGGCGGCGTCGACACGCCAAGCACGGCCTTTTCCCTTATCCGAGGAGCACTCGGGACAGGACTTCGACGCATGCGTCCGCTCGGCCTGCAACCGGATCTGACCAACAACGCGGTACTGCATCACGGGCCGCGGCCGATCGCGTCTTGTCACAGGGATGTCCGCACCCGCGGGGCGGACGTCGCCGACTCCCCTGGGGAGGGCCTGGAGGCCCACCGTCGGGGACCTTCGGCCCCTGTGACGGGAGGCTGCTGTCGTTCCATGGTGGTGGCCAATGGACCAGCGACATGTTGAAGGCGAGAGCATGAGTGCATGAGGGTTCGCCGTCGGCATCGAGCCCGCACCCACTGCGGAGGCATCAGTCCCCGGGGCGGATCCATTCAGCCGTACCTCCGACTGGCTCGAGTGCTCGCCATCGACCGCCATCGGTCTCGATCAGCGCGGGGCTGACGGTATCCGCGGGGCTGACGGTAGCGAGGTGAGGAGGCTGACGATGCCGCACACGGCAGAGTGGTGACCGCTGTGCTCACCGGCCACGGAAGCCCGAGGACACGTGGGGTACTGCAACTTCCAAGGAGGGAGCGGCGATCATGCGAGCTCACCTCGGCGATCAACTCGTCATCGAGAGTCCGGCGACCGGCGCCACCAAGCGCGACGGCGAGATCGTCGGACTTCACCGCGACGACGGAACACCTCCATACGATGTGCGCTGGTCGGACACGGACAAGGTGACCTTGGTCTTCCCCGGGCCTGACGCGCACATCAATCACATCGGGCACGTGCAACGCAACCGGGCCTGAGGCCAGGCAGACACTACCTGCCTCGCCCGAATGGCCTGGCCACCGCACCTCATGGAACACCCGACTGTTGCACGGGAGGTCCTGAGCCGGTGCCCGCCGAGACACGCCGGGGCGGCGCACCGAACGTGAAAGCCGGAGATCTGGCACGCTGTCCGTGGCCGCTGCGGCGGCTGTCGCCTGCTGCGACACGGTGAGTCCCAGCGGCCGGCGATGCTCCCGTCCCGACGGCCAGGAACAAGGACCGAGGATGCCGGACTCCGGGAATGACGGAACATCTGTCGACGCACAGTCCGAGTCGGTGACCCTCGGCCGTGAAGGTCTTCACGCGTTGGTGAGCGTCCTGAAGCGGCACGGCCGCACGGTGGTCGGTCCCACGGTGCGGGACGGCGCGATCGTGCTCGCCGAGCTGGACTCCGCCCACGAGTTGCCCGACGGCTGGGGTGTCGAGCTGGAAGCGGGACAGTACCGGATCCGCCGACGGGACGACGCCGCCGTGTTCGCGCACAGTGCCGGGCCGCAGTCATGGAAGTCGTTCCTGCATCCGGAACGTGTGCGGCAGTGGACCGCGGACCGCACCCCGGGCGGCGACCTGGCTGTACGCGAGGAAACGCCACGGAGCGTCTCCTACGCGTTCCTCGGAGTGAGGCCGTGCGATCTGCGGGCCATCCGGATCCTGGACCGGGTGATGATCGGCGGACGCTACCAGGACCCCTCCTACCGTTCCCGCCGCACCGGCGCCTTCCTGATCGCGGTCGAATGCACGGAGCCTGGAGCGACCTGCTTCTGTGTGTCCATGGGCGCAGGTCCGGCGGTGGATGCCGGGTACGACCTCGCGCTCACCGAGGTGCTGGACGCCGAGGGCCACCGCTTCCTCTGCAGGAGCGGCAGCGAGGAGGGAGCTGCCGTACTGGCGGAACTCCCGCACCGGACCGCGGACGACGCCACGCGCACCGCTGCCGCCGGCGCCGTACACCAGGCCGCCGAGCGCATGGGCCGGTCCATGCCCCCGGTCGACCTGCGCACCCTGATGCGTGACAACCTCGAGGCCGAGCGCTGGGACGACGTCACCTCACGCTGCCTGAGCTGCGGCAACTGCACCATGGTCTGCCCGACGTGCTTCTGCACGACCACCGAGGACATCACCGACCTGACCGGCGACCACGCCGAGCGCTGGAGCCGCTGGGACTCCTGCTACGACCTGGACTTCTCAGCACTGCACACCGGTCCGGTCCGAGCCACACCACGCAGCCGGTACCGCCAGTGGCTCACCCACAAACTGGGCACGTGGCACGACCAGTTCGACAGTTCCGGATGCGTCGGCTGCGGGCGCTGCATCGTCTGGTGCCCCACCGGAATCGACCTCACCGAGGAAGCTCACGCCCTGCACGACGAGGCCACGAGGACAAGAGGCCGCGGTGACGATTCCGGCCAGCGCTGAACCTGCGGCGGACATGCTCAGTTCACTCTCCACGGAGCATCGCGAGCAGTTGATGGGGCTCGCGCACGAAGTCAGCCTTCCCGGGGCCACCCGGCTCTTCGAGGAGGGTGAGCGGGCCGATCGCTTCTGGGTCATTCGCTCGGGCAGCGTCGCCCTCGACGTGGAGATCCCCGGCCGCGGGCGTGCGGTTGTGGAGACGATCTGCGCGGGTCACCTCCTCGGCTGGTCGTGGCTGTGTCCCCCGCGCCAGTGGCATCTCGGGGCGGAGGCCAGAAGTGCCGTCACCGCATGGGAGTTCGATGCCTCCGCGGTCCGTGACCGTTTCGCCGCACATCCGGCGTTCGGACTGGCGCTGGTGACCCTGGTCGCCGAGACCATCGGAGACCGACTGCGCGCCACTCGCACCCGGCTCCTCGACCTGTACGGGCCGCAGGGGGGCGGGCCATCCGCATGACCACGGTCCCTCTGCCGTATCGCCTCGCGGATCGCCGACACGAGACGGCCGACACGGTTACGGTAGACCTGGAGCCGGCCGGTGATGCTCTTCAGACCTTCGCCCCCGGCCAGTTCGCCATGGTGTATGCCTTCGGCGTCGGCGAGATCCCCGTCTCGGTGTCCCGCACCACCGGGGAACGGCTCACACATACGATCCGGGCCGTAGGCGCAGTGTCCCGGGCACTGTGCGATCTGCCGACAGGCGCGTCGGTGGGTGTGCGCGGCCCGTTCGGCACCGGCTGGAACGCAGAAGAGGCGCGCGGCCACGATCTGCTTGTCCTCGGTGGGGGAATCGGCCTCGCCCCCCTTCGCCCGCTGATCCATGCCGTCTTGGCCGACCCGCACGCATACGGGCACGTGAACGTCCTCGCCGGTGCACGGACACCGGACGATCTGCTGTACCAGAACGAGTTCCCCGACTGGAGACACCCCTTCTGCGGCGTCACGGTCGACCGGCCCACCGACGGCTGGACCGGGCGGGTCGGAGTCGTCACCTCCCTGATCGACGAAGCCCATTTCACCCCGACGCACACCACCGCATTCGTCTGCGGCCCCGAGGTCATGATCCGCGCAACCGCCCGGGCGCTGATGCACCGCGGGGTACGGGCCGACCGCATCCGGGTCTCCCTGGAGCGCAACATGCGCTGCGCCACCGGCCACTGCGGGCACTGCCAGCTCGGACCACTGCTGCTCTGCCGTGACGGTCCCGTCGTCCCACACGACCTGGCCGAGCCCCTTCTCGCCGTAAGGGAGCTGTGACGTGACCGGCCCTCTCCAGTTCCCGAAATCCGGCCGCCCCCGACTTGGCGTGTTCAAGTTCGCCTCGTGCGACGGCTGCCAGCTCACCCTCCTCGACTGCGAGGACGAGCTGCTGGCCATCGCCGAAGACGTCGAAGTCGCCCATTTCCTCGAGGCCTCCAGCGACGTCGGGCGCGGGCCGTACGACCTGTCACTCGTCGAAGGCTCGGTCACCACCGCCGAGGACGAGGAAAGAATCCGGCTCATCCGTGCCGAGTCCCACCGGCTGGTCACCATTGGTGCCTGCGCCACGGCCGGAGGCGTTCAGGCTCTACGCAACTACGCCGACGTCGCCGAGTACTTGCAGGTCGTTTACGCCCGCCCGGACTACATCGCTACCCTCGCCACCTCGACCCCGATCTCCGCCCACGTGCCCGTCGACTTCGAGCTGCGGGGTTGTCCCATCGACCGCTCCCAGCTCCTGGAGGTCATCACCGCCTTCCTGGCCGGACGCAAGCCCGCCATTCCGAACCACAGCGTCTGCTTCTCCTGCAAGCGCCGCGGCACCGTGTGCGTCACCGTCGCCCGCGGCACACCTTGCCTGGGGCCTGTCACCCACGCCGGCTGCGGAGCCATCTGCCCGGCCTACGGGCGCGGCTGCTACGGCTGCTTCGGACCCGCGGCAACCACCAACCTGCAGGCCCTCGTGCCGCTCATGCACCGTGACGGGATGAGCGAGGAGGAGGTCGGGAGGTTTCTGCACACCTTCAACGTCACCGCCTTCGCCGCCCTGGAGGACGCCATGGAGGAGGACGACCTGCCGTGACCGAGTCCGCTGCAGAGTCTCGTGTCGTGCGCATCCCGGCACTCGCCCGCGTCGAGGGCGAGGCCGCGCTGCATCTGGTGACCCGGGGCACCACTGTCATCCGGGCCCAGCTGAAGATCTACGAACCCCCACGGTTCTTTGAAGCCTTCCTCCGAGGCCGCGCGCACACCGAGCCTCCCGACATCACTTCCCGGATCTGCGGCATCTGCCCCGTCGCCTACCAGCTCAGTGCCTGCCGGGCCATCGAGGACGCCTGCGGAGTCACGGTGGACGGCCAACTCGCCGCTCTGCGCAGGCTGCTGTACTGCGGCGAGTGGATCGAGAGCCAGACCCTGCACATCCATCTGCTGCACGCTCCCGATTTCCTCGGCTACGACGACGTGTTCGGCATGTCCCGTAGGCACGTCGCCCATGTGCAACGCGGGCTGCGGCTCAAGCAGGCGGGCAACGCCGTGATCGAACTGCTCGGTGGACGCGCGATCCACCCCATCAACGTCCGCCTCGGCGGGTTCCATCGCGCTCCCACCCCTTCCGAACTCCGGCCTCTGACAGCACGCCTGCGCATCGCTCTGGAGGATGCCTGGGACACCGTGCGCTGGGTCTCGGGGTTCGACGTCCCCGAAGCCGCGTGTGACGTCGATCTGTTGGCTCTTGCCGAGCCCGGTACGTACGCCATCGAGTCGGGCGCGCCCACAGTGCTCAGGGCCGGTGGAGGAAGGGCTCCAGTCAGCTTTCCCGTCCACGCCTTCTCGGACCACGTCGTCGAGGAGCAGGTCCCGCACTCCACCGCACTCCACTCAAGGCTGGACGGCCGCCGGCACCTCACCGGCTCCCTCGCCCGGTACGCCATCAGCGGCCACTTGCTCTCCCCGCTCGCCCTCCAAGCGGCACGGGAGGCCGGTCTGGACGATCCTCCGCTGCTCGCCCGCACGAACGGCAGCCCCCCCGACGAGGGCTCCACGAACCCGTACCGAAGCATCCTCGTCCGAGCCGTCGAAGTCCTGTACGCGGTGGAGGAGGCCCTCCGGATCATCGACGCGTACGAGCCCCCGCCACGAGCTCATGTGGACGTGCCGCCCCGGGCGGCGGTGGGGCACGGTGCGACCGAGGCTCCGCGCGGGCTGCTCTACCACCGCTACACGCTCGACGGCGAGGGCCGCATCGCCGAAGCATGCCTGGTCCCGCCGACGGCACAGAACCAGGGCGCGATCGAGGAGGACCTTCGCCATGCCGTTCAGGCCGAGCTGGCCCGCGGAGTCACGGACGAGACCGAGCTCGCCCGGCTGTGCGAACGGGTCATCCGGAACCACGACCCGTGCATCTCCTGCTCGGCCCACTTTCTCGACCTGCACGTCGAACGGAATGGCCCGACGACCGAGGCCGCGTATGGAGGCGTCGCGAGGCCCGCCGCACCGGCCGAACCAGAAGGCATCCCCCACGCCGACCGCCGCGAGTCTGCTCCGCGGCGGTCGCGGGGTGCGTGAGTCTGCTACTCGACGGTGTGGGGGACACGCGTGCGCGCCGGCCACGACGGGCTCCACTGTGTACAGGGACCTGTCGGCCCTGTGGGACGGCCCCATCAGGACCTTGCACGGTGAGAGTCCGTGTTCGATTTTGAATCCGTCCGCACGGTCCGGGGGCAGGACCGTCCTGGGCGGAAGGAGCCCGTGATGAGGCACAGCAAGATCGGCAATCTCATGGTGCAGGACGTGGTCTCGGTGACGGTGGAAATGCCGTTCAAGGAGATCGCCGGGCTTCTCGCCGAGCACCGCATCAGCGGAGTCCCCGTTGTCGATTCCGAGGCCAGGGTTCGGGGCGTGATCTCCGAGAGCGACCTGGTCTTCCGCCAGTCGGACGAGGCGCCGAACTGGGAAGCCGGTCCCGGCGCGACGGCTGGAGACCGAGCAGCCGTGGCTCCGAACGCCGCCCAGCTGATGACCCGCCCGGCAGTCACGGTCGACACCGACGAGACCGTCGCCGGGGCAGCACGGGTCATGGCAGAGCATCGAGTGGAACGTCTGCCTGTCGTCGACGGGCAGGGACACCTGGTCGGAATAGTGACGAGGCGTGACCTACTGCAGGTCTTCCTGCGACCCGACGCAGAGATCCGGAGCGAGATCGTCGACGATCTCTTCGAACGCACGCTGTGGCTACCTCCGGGCAAGCTCACGGTGAAGGTGGCGGACGGAGTCGTCACCCTGGAGGGTCAGTTGGAGCGGCTCAGTGAGATCCTTGTGGCCGTCAAGCTGGCCCAGCAGGTCGACGGAGTCATCGGGGTCATTGACAGAGTGGGCTATCTCTTCGACGACTCCCCAAGCGGCCAGGAGTCCGAAGACAAGGTCAGACGTCGGAAAGCTGTCAGGGAACGTTCACCGTGAGTTCCCGGCGGGTTCCGACCGCGTGTGCCCTTCGGGTCTCCCAACGGTACCGAAGGGCACACGACAGCGGGTCGGTGCGAGTGTGACCGTGGATCAGGCAGCACGTTGTCCCATCACCTCTGCCGGCGGACACCCTCCCTGAGCTGGTCGGCAGGACTCCGTGATCGGCCAGGGCGAGCAAGGAGCGGGCATGGCCACCAAGCGCATACTCATCGCCTACGGCAGTAGGCACGGCGCCACATCAGGCATCGCGGAGGAGATCGGCTCCGCACTGCGCGAGGACGGCTACGAAGCGGCTGTACTCCCGGCCGGGGACGTGAGGGACGTCAGCGGCTACGACGCCGTCGTGCTCGGCGGCTCGGTCTACGCGGGCCGCTGGCACCGGGACGCGTCCCGCTTCGCGCGGCTCCACGCGGCGGACCTCGGTCACCGGCCGGTCTGGATGTTCAGCAGCGGGCCCGTGGACAGTTCGGCAGAGCAGCACGATCTCCCGCCGGTTCGAGACGTGGTCAGGCACATGGAACGGCTGCACGCCCGCGAACACATCACGTTCGGCGGCAGCATCACCGCCTCGACACCAGGGTGGATCGCCCGATACCTGGTGCGCCACGCCGCGGCGGGCGACTTCCGCAACCCAGAGCAGATTCAAGACTGGGCACACCACATCAGTGCCGAACTGGCGACCCGTCCCTGACGCGGCCCTGAAAGGGCGAGCGGCCTCACGAGACGGCCGCGAGCATCGCGAGTCGCTCTCACTGGAATGCGGAATGGACCTCCTGCTCGGTGGCCGCGTGTGAGACCAGGAGCAGCTCGTCGCCGGGCCGGAGCCGTACCTCCGGTTCCGGCACGGTGGGCTGACCGTCCCTGACCACGGTGGCGATGACGGTTCCATCAGGGAGTTCAACGTCAGCGAGACGTTTGCCGACGGCTCGGGAACGTGCGCTGATCACCGTCTCGATGATGTCGACCCCGGCCTTGCTCAGCCGCAGCAAAGCGACCGTGTCGGCTGCTCCGGTGGCCTCCTCGATGAGTGAGATCAGTGGGGTGGCGGCCGGTACGGCGATGTCGATGCCCCAGCGGTGGTCGAACAGCCACGCGTTCTCGTCGTCGTTGATGCGGGCGACAACCCTGGGCACGGCGAACTGCCTCTTGGCGAGCAGGCCGATCACGAGGTTGTCCTCGTCCTTTCCGGTCACGGCGATGACCAGGTCTGCGGCGTGAGCGCCCGCGTTCTCCAGGAACACGGGTTCGCAGGCGTCGCCGACGACGAGACGGGCGGTGATCCGGTCTTCGAGGGCCGCGATCCGGTGAGCGTCTGCGTCGACGAGTGTGACGTTGTTGCCGGCCGCTGCGAGGACCTGCGCAATCTGTGTGCCCAGGCGTCCGGCGCCGGCGATCAGAGCCTTCATGACCCCAACTCCTTGTCGAGGAAGTCACGCAGCCGGTTCAGGGCGGTTGCCGCCACGGTGAAGGTGACGAGGTCACCTGGCTCGGCGGCCGTACCGTGGGCGGGAACGAGTGATCGGCCCCCGCGGGTCACCTCGACGACCCGGATCTCACCGTCGATGTCGAACTCGTTGAGCCGTCGCCCGATGAGGTAAGCCGGGATCTGTGAGCGGACCAGCACTGTCTCACCGTTCCCGAAGGTGAGTTCGGGTGACAGATGGCGGTGCAGGAGCATCTGGTGGATCTGGTTGACAGTCCACCGGACACTGGCGATGGTCGGGATGCCCAGCTCACGGTAGATGTCAGCCCGCCGCGGATCGAAGATGCGGGCGAGGACGACCGGGACACGGAACGTCTCTTTGGCGGTACGTGCGCTCACGATGTTGCTGTTGTCGCCGGAGGTGACGGCGACGAACGCATCGGCGTGCTCGATCCCGGCGGCAGCCAGAGCGGTCCGGCTGAAGCCGTTGCCCAGGTGGAACTGCCCCGCGAAGTTCGACGGGAGGCGGCGGCAGCTGTCGGCATCCCGGTCCACGAGGCGTACGTCGTGCCCTTCCGTGGCGAGTTGCGCGGCCAGTGCGGACCCCACCCGGCCGCAGCCCGCAATGATCACCCTCACGGTTGCTCTCCCTTCTCCCTGCTCCTCCGCCTCAGCCAGGCCTTGCGAGCCTCGTCCGCTGCGAGCGGCATGACGCCCACGGCGACGAGCAGCATCCACTCGGCGGGGGAGAGCGGAGCGGTGTTGAAGACGGACTGGAGCACTGGCAGATAGCTGATGGCAGCCATGAGCGCGATCCCGAAACCGCCGGCCGCGAGGAGCCAGGGGTTGGACCACAGCCCCACGGTGAAGACACTTTCCCGTTCGGTGCGCACTGCCAGGGCGTTGAAGAACTGACTGACCACGATTCCGGCCTGCACCATGGTGATCGACTCCCGGTACACGGGGGTGTCCTGCGCGAAGTCGGCATAGGGGATGCCGGACGCGTTGACGTGCCAGAAGAAGACCGCGCACACGCCGGCCGCCTGAATGCCCCCGAGGAAGAGGATGCGTCCCATCACGGCAGGTGAGAACAGCCTGTCGTGACGGGCTCGTGGAGGCTGGTCCATGACGTCCTGCTCCGGCGGTTCCGCCCCGAGCGCGAGTGCGGGCAGGACGTCGGAGCCCAGATCGATCGCGAGGATCTGCACCGCGCTGATGGGAACCAGTGGGAAGCCGGCGAAGGTGGCGGCCAGGATGGGGACGAGTTCTCCGATGTTGTGGCTGAAGAGATAGACCAGGAACTTGCGGATGTTGCGGTAGACGGAGCGTCCCAGCATCACGGCTGTGGCGATCGATGCGAACGAGTCGTCGAGCAGGACCATGACCGAGGCTTCGCGTGCCACGTCCGTGCCGGAAGCACCCATCGCGATTCCGATGTCGGCGTGCTTCAGCGCAGGTGCGTCGTTGGCTCCGTCACCCGTGACGGCGACGACCTCTCCCCGCCGCTGGAAGGCGGTGACGACGCGCATCTTGTGCTCGGGATTGACCCGGCACAGTAGGAGCTCCTCGGATCCGCCCAGCAGACCGTCCAGACCTGCGTCGTCGAGATCGTCGAGTCGGATGCCCGTGGCCACCGTCGGAGAGATGCCGTGCACGATGCCCACTCGGCGGGCCACCGCCTCCGCGGTCAGCGGGTGGTCTCCCGTCACCATGACGATGCGGATTCCGGCTCGATGGCAGGCGTGGACGGCTTCCGACACCTCGGGTCTCGGAGGGTCGAGCATTCCGACGAGTCCCAGGAACACAAGCTCCGACTCGGTCGCCTCGCGGGAGGATCCGGCCCCGGGCAGCTCGCGCTCGGCGGCGGCGAGCACGCGCAGCCCCTGCGCGGCCAGGCGGTCCTGCGCCGCCGTCACCTCTGCGCGCAGGTCGTCGGTCAGGGGACGCCGTCGTCCACACCAGTTGAGGGCGGAACATCGGTCGAGCACCTCCTGCGGAGCACCCTTCACGTAGGCGTGCAGGCTGCCTCCTCGTCCGGAGTGCACGGTGGTCATCACCTTGCGTCCGGAGTCGAAGGGGAACTCGGCGACCCGGGGTTCCGCGGCTTCCTCGGCGACCGCGTCGACCCCGATCTTCGCAGCGGCCACCAGCAGCGCGCCTTCAGTGGTGTCGCCGAGCACGTGCCACCGTCCGGCGCCGGAATCCTGGTGTGAGGGCGGCACCAGCCGCGCGTTGCTGCACAGCGCCGCGGCCCGCAGCAACGGGCGCACGGGCTCGGGGTCGGCAACCTCACCGGTCGGCTCGTACCCTGCACCGGTCACGGAATGTTCGCCTCCCGCCGCCCAGGCCTGGACCACGGTCATCTCCGCCTGCGTCAGGGTACCGGTCTTGTCCGTGCACACGACGGTGGTCGAGCCCAGCGCTTCGACGGCCAGCAGCTGCTTGACCAGGGCGTGTCGACGGGCCATGCGCCGTACGCCGATGGCAAGCGACACCGAGAGCGTCGCGGGAAGACCCTCGGGGACGAGCGCGACCATGACTCCCAGTGCGAAGACGAACGAGGGCACCAGCTCCTCTCCTGCGGGAACGCGTACGACGAACAGGAGGGCACCCACGGCGAGTGCCGTGCCCGCGACACGACGTGCCATCGAAGCGACCTGGAGCTGCAGCGGCGTCTTCTGGCGCGGCGCGGCCGCGGTGAGCCGGAAGATCCTCCCGAACTCCGTCGACTGTCCGGTACCGAACACGACCGCCTTTCCGGTGCCCGCGACGACGTCGGTTCCCATGAACACACAGTTGCGTGCCTGCAGAAGGGGAAAACCGGAGCGCTCAGGTTCACTGATGCGGCCGACCGCGTCGCTCTCACCGGTGATCGCCGCGTTGTTCACCATGACGTCGTGTGCCTCCACCAACCGGCAGTCGGCGGACACCGCGTCGCCGGCTTCGAGCGACACGACGTCTCCGGGCACGAGCTCCCGGGCCGGCAATTCCCGCAGCACCGCATCACGCAGTACACGGCAGGCGTGGGGGACCATCTCCTGAAGCGACTCTGCGGTGCGTTCGGCCGAGTACTCCTGGGCAAATCCGATGGCCGCGTTCAACAGCACCACGCACAGGATCGCGACAGCCAGCTGCAGCGTCCCGGCGACATGTGGTTCCTGGAGCGTGTAGGCAAGGAAAGTGATCCCCGAGGCGATGAGGAGGACCACGGCGAAGAGGTCGGTGAACTGGGCGGCAAGCTGACGCCATACCCGGCTGCGAGCCGGGCGGGGCATCTCGTTGGCGCCGCACCGGCGGCGTCTGTCCTCCGCCTCGTGCGTCGTGATTCCACGCGGAGAGCTCCGCAGGCTCGCGTAGACCTGCGACGACGGCAGCGTCTGGACGGGCTTCGCGTGGACGTCCGGCGGTGACTGCCCGCTTGTTGCGGCGCCGCGGGTGGAGAGCTCCGACGGCGTGCTCATGGGCGCACCCCAGACGCGACCCTACTCTTGTCCTGGCGCGCGATCCGATGGGTGGGCCGTGAGCACCGCCCCATTCTGCGCGCTGCATCGGTCGGCGACGACGCGCCGGGACACTCATGCGATCTCGAGCACATCGCTGACCGGCCGGCGGGGCGTCGGGTGGCCCGCTGGACCGTAGCCGAGCCGGATCACCATCTGGACGTGGCCCATCGCCGAGACCGGGTCGCGTACGGCCCAGCGCAGTTGGGGCCATTCGAGCGCCTGGGACATCAGTGAGCAGGCCAGCCCGTCCAGGGTGGCCTGCAGGAGGATGCGTTCCATGGCTTGGCCGGCTCGGAGCCAGTCTCCTGGTTCATCTCCGGCGGTGCCCAGCAGGGCGAGACGTGGGTGTTTCTCGAAGGCGGCTGTGTCACGGCCGGGAACCGGTCGTCCGGCGGCGAAGTCCCGTACCGGAGCGGTGACGTCATGCTGCCGGGGGCCGAATGCCCGCGCTGGAATGCCTTCCTTGGGTGCCGTGGAGTCCTCGGGGCCGGTGCGGATCCAGCGGACCAACTCCTCGCGTACTTCAGGGTCCAGGGCCTCACGGCTCTCCGCATCGTGGATCAGGCTCAGGAGCTCCTGCAGATGCCAGGCACCGGGGATGTGCAGCCGTGCGCCCTCCAGTCGGGCGGCAGCGCGCAGTCCGTCCAGCACAGCATCGGAGACTTGCTCGTCGGTGAAGGGGAAACGGCTGGTGTGCCGGCGCCGGATCGCGGGATGCAGAGCGGCGAGGTCATCGTCGTGGCGTACGGGCAGGTCGAGGTGCACCTCGGCGAGGAGCCAGGGGTCGTCGGGAGCGGGCAGGAGCGTGGTGTGCGGCTCCCTGCCGATACGGGCGGCGGCTACCCGCAGGTTGAACAGTGCGGCACCGCAGCCCAGGTGCAGGGCACGGTTCTGCGGGTCGGCCTTCGCCATTGTCCGTGAGGGATCGCCACGCAGCTGCATTGTGCAGCGGCCGCTGAGGTAGCGGAACGTCCACGGTTGGGCGTTGTGCATGGACGGAGCCAGCCCGGCTTCCTCGACGAGTGCGGCAACGGCGTCCGCACCAAGGGATGCAGCGGTCACGACGTCCTCCTGTCCGCGCTCCACGTCACTCGTGGGCGACGACGGCGACCGGGGCGGTGGCGTGGTGGATGACGGCATGGGCCACGTGGCCCAGATGCCCGCCCACCGGGGACCGCCGGATTCGGCGGCCCACGACGATCAGGTCCGCGTCTTCGGCCTCGTACAGCACCTGCTCGGCTGGAGCGCCGACCAGAGCCCTTTCTTCGACCTTCACCGCGGGGTACCTCTGCCGCCACGGCTGCATCACGTCGCGGAGTCTCCTGCTCACCGCGCTCGCCACCTCCCGGGTGACGCCCGGGTCCAGCATGGGTGCGTATCCGAAGGCGAAGGGCAGCGTCCATCCGTGCACGGCCCGCAGGCCACAGCCGCGCCGTTCTGCCTCGTCGAAGGCGAATTCGAGCATGGTTACGCCCGTCTCGTGGATGTCCACTCCCACGATCACGTCCCGCTCGGGCGTCGACGGCCCCTGCTCGGCTTCGGTGGCCCTCGGGGCCCGGACAAGCACCACCGGAGTGTCGGTCACCCCGATCGTGGCCGTCGCGATCGAGCCGAGCAGGAAGCCCGTGATCGCGCCCAGCCCACGTGAACCGAGCACCAGCAGCTGTCCACCGGCCGCCTCTATGCCGAGGGCGGCGGCCGTCCGGCCGGTCAGCCGCCGAGAGGTGACCTTCAGCTGAGGGTGGCGTTGCTGCAAGTCTTCGGCCGCCTCTTCCAGGAGTTCATCGGCCCACCTGCGATGATCCTCACGGTCGACCGCGGGCAGCTCCACGGTGGCGGGGCTGAGCCACTCCTCGACGTGCACCAGGCGCAGGGGAACACCTCGCAGAAGGGCTTCCGCGGCCCCCCATTCTGCGGCGGCGCGGCTCTCGGGGAAGCCGTCCAACCCTACGATCACCGGCCGAGTCATCGTCGTGAACCTCCTTGGCGCCACTGCGCCGGATACGCTCCCAGCCTCCTGCCCATCGCGCCGCGGATGCAGGGGCCGAGGGTCCTCCGCCGGGACCGAACGGCCCTGGTCGTCGCGCACCTGCAAGCTCACGCAGGGAAGTGGCTGCCCGTCTGCCCGCTTGGTACTCCACGGCTCCCCGCACCCGGCTCCCGCACGGACGGTGCCCGAACGTCCCAGGGACCGGCACCATCCGGCCCCAGCCCGGCCCATGCCGGAACGGCGACGATACGAACAACAAACGCATCTTCTGGGCCTCGGGCTGCACGCCTCGTACCCAGCCGTCGAAGCGGGTGAGCAGTGATGATGTTCTGGTACGACCACGGCATCGGCGGATGGGGTCTGTTCGCCATGTCCGTGAGCATGATCCTTTTCTGGGCGCTCGTCATCGGCGTGGTGTTCCTGCTCGTCCGGGGCCTGAATCGCCCACAGGAGAACGGCCGTACCCGCTCAGCACCAGAGGAGATCCTCGATGTCCGACTGGCTCGGGGGGAGATCAACGAAGAGGAGTACCGGCGACGCTTGAACGCCCTGCGCACTGGGCCCGGATAGACGTGACCATCCGGGCTCGCCAGCAGCGAGGCGGCTCCATGACGATGCGGAACGGAGCGACCGCGTGACGCACCACGAAGCCCGAGCCGCGCCGGTCACCGGAAAACCGCCGACGGGCCTGACACAGCAAGAAGCGGTGCGCCGGCTGGACGCCTACGGCCGCAACGAGGTGGAGGCACGCCGCAGCGTGCCACTTCATGCCCGTGTCCTGGCGCAGCTCCGCGATCCCCTGATCATGGTGTTGCTCGGCGCGGTCGTCCTCACCGTCGCGATCGGAGATCACCCGGATGCCGTGGTCATCGCCCTCGTCATCGTCGTGAACACCACCGTCGGTGTCGTGCAGGAGGTCAGGGCCGATCATGCGGTGGCCGCGCTCTCGGCCCTGTCCGCGCCGACCGCGCGTGTTCTGCGGGACGGCGCCGGGTGCGCGGTGCCGGCAACGGACGTCGTCCCGGGAGACGTGCTGCTTCTGGGCGAGGGTGACATCGTGGCCGCCGACGCCCGGCTCGTGGAGGGCTCAGCCCTGCTCGTCGACGAGTCCATGCTCACCGGAGAATCCGTTCCGGTGGAGAAGGACGTACTGGCAGGCCCCGAGGCAAGTGACCCCGAAGCGATTACGCTGAGCGCTGGAACGGTCACGCTCAGGGGGAGGGTGGTGGCCGAGGTGACGGCCACGGGCGCGGCCAGTGCGCTTGGCCGCATCGCCTCGCTCCTGGAGGGACATGCGGAGCCGACTCCCTTGCAGCGGCGGCTGGCGGCCTTGGGCCGGATCCTCGCTCTGGTCACTTTGGCGCTGTGCCTGTTGGTGTTCGGGCTCGGTCTGATCCGTGGTCTGGCGCCGGCGACCATGGCGGTGACGGCGATCAGTCTTGCCGTCGCGGCCGTCCCGGAGTCACTGCCGGCCGTCGTCACGCTGGCCTTGGCCCTTGGCGCGCGACGGATGGCAGCCCGTCATGCAGTGGTGCGCAGGCTGCCCGCGGTGGAGACGCTGGGCTCCGTGACTGTTCTTGCCACCGACAAGACCGGCACGCTCACCGAGGGCAGCATGACGGTCGAGCGCGTCTGGACACCCCAGGGCACCGTCGAATTCACCGGGCTCGGCTACGCACCGCACGGCGACGTCCTCGTCGACGGCCGAGTGGCGACGGCCGGGCAACTCGGCTCAGTACGGGAACTGCTGACCGTCGCGGCGCTATGCAACGATGCCGAGCTCCGGCCGTCGGCCGACACGTCGGACGACCGCTGGACGGCACTGGGAGATCCCACCGACGCCGCACTGCTCACAGCGGCGGCCAAGGCGGGCTGCGACGACCGGTACCTGCTCCGGGACAGGTACCCCAGGACCGGCGAAGCGCCCTTCGACAGTCTCCGAAAGCGCATGACCACGGTGCACGCGACACCGTCCGGACACCTGCTGATCTGTCTGAAGGGGGCACCCGAAGCCGTACTCACCCCCGACGTGATCGACGATTCAACAGGACGTCTCGAGCGCGCGCGACAGGAGGCGGCCCTGCTTGCCTCCCACGGCTATCGTGTCCTCGCGGTGGCGTCCGGCACCCTGGCCGAGGCACCGACCTCGGCAGCAGCCGCTGAGCGCGGCCTGCGGCTCTTGGGCCTGGCTGCGATGAGTGATCCCCCCAAACCCGCGGCCACCACCACTCTGGCTGCATGCCGAGCAGCGGGCATCACACCCGTGCTGGTCACCGGGGACCACCCGGCGACCGCCCGCTCCGTCGCCGCGCGCGTCGGGCTCCTGGATTCGGAATCCGGCGAGGGCGCCGTCGCTACGGGGCGGGACCTGGCCGCAGGCAGGATCCTCGATCCGACGGTCGTGACGGTCTTCGCCCGCACGGACCCGCAACAGAAGCTGGACATCGTCCAGGCGTGGCACGAGCGCGGCCATGTGACCGCGATGACCGGCGACGGCGTCAACGACGGCCCCGCGCTGCGGGCCGCGGACATCGGCGTGGCCATGGGGCGGCGCGGTACGGAGGTCGCCCGGCAGGCGGCCGACCTGGTGCTCACCGACGACGAGCTGGCCACCGTGGTGGCCGCGGTCGAAGAGGGACGCCGGGTGTACGACAACATCCGGCGGTTCCTCGTCTACGCCCTGGCAGGCGGCACAGCCGAGATCCTGGTCATGCTCATCGGTCCTCTGCTCGGTCTTCCTCTCCCGCTGCGGGCAGGACAGATCCTCTGGATCAACCTCCTGACCCACGGTCTCACCGGGGTCGCCGTAGGGGCAGAACCCGTGTCGCCTCAGGCCATGCGAAGGCCCCCGCGGCCACCCCACCAGCATGTGCTCGGGCATGGCCTCTGGCAGCGGGTGCTCTTCCTCGGCATGGTGGTCACTGTCTCCTGCCTGGCTGCGGGACTCGCAGCGCAATCCATGGCCGCGCCGTGGCAGAGCGTGCTCTTCTTGTCTCTTCTCACCGCTCAGCTGGGGGTCGTACTGGGCCTTCGTGGGCGCCTGTTCACCACCGACAACCCCTTCCTGCCCCTGTCGGTTGTCGTGTCGGCCGCGCTGGGACTTGCGGCCATATACATGCCATTCCTCCGCTCGGTCCTGGAGACAGAGCCTCTTGGTTGGCCGGCGTGTGGAGCGGCGACGGTGGTCGGGCTGGTCGGCTTCGCCGCCGCGCGAGTGAGCGGCCGGCCCCGGGTGAAGCAGCTGATCACGAGGCGTTGAAAGGCCGGCGGATAGGGCGGCGGGGGCTTGTGTGCATCGACGGTCGGGAGGCCGGCACTCGCCGTCAAGGAATCTCCACGATCCTGCCCAGGCACGTGGACGGGCCGCGACAGGCCGTGACCGTGGGCAGAGGCTAACGTGAATGAGTAGTGGGCGGTGGACGCAGGCGGAGGACACATGGCCAGCGAGGATCAGCCGGTGAGCCGCGTTCAGCGGATGCGGCTGGACGAACTACTCGATGAGCTGCGCAGCCGCATAGACGAGGTTCACGGAACCAGGGATCGTCTGCACGGCTTGCTTGAGGCTGTCCTGTCCGTGGGCCGGGAGCTGGACCTTCCGCAGGTGTTGCGCCGGATCGTCGAGACCGCTGTGTCCCTGGTGGACGCGGAGTACGGCGCCCTCGGCGTCATAGGTGACGACGGCCAGAGGCTCGTTCAGTTCCTGACAGTGGGTATCAGCGACGAGCGTCGCGCCCTGATCGGCGCCCTACCGGCCGGGCACGGGTTGCTCGGCGAGGTCATCCGGCATCCCCAGCCACTGAGACTGAGCAACCTGTCCCAACATCCCGCTTCATCCGGATTCCCTGCTCATCACCCGCCCATGCACTCGTTTCTGGGCGTTCCGATCAGGGTCCGTGATGAGGTGTTCGGGAACATCTACCTGACCGAGAAGCGCGATGGCACCGAGTTCGACTCCGAGGATGAAGCCGTCCTCTCCGCCCTCGCCGTAGCAGCGGGGATCGCGATCGAAAACGCCCGGCTCTTCGAGGAAGTCCGTTTGCGGGAGCGGTGGCAGGAGGCGAGTGCGGAGTGCACCAGCTCCCTGCTGTCGGGATCTTCCGACATTCACGTGCTCTCGCTCATGCTCGAGCGTGCCCTTCATATCACCACCGCGGACATCGGCGTCGTTTACCTGCTGGAGCCTGCGGGCGGACTTCGAGGAGTCCTCGCTGCCGGGGATCGGGCCGAAGAGCACCGCGACCGGATACTCCCAGAAGGCGGAACACTAGCCTCCGAGGCCCTCACAGCAGGCGCCTTGGTCATGACGACCGATGTGGCAGAGGACCCTCGGGTCACATTTGAGCGAGACCGGTGGAAGGGTTTCGGCCCTGCTGTCGCCGTGCCTTTGGGTACAAAAGAGAGCGTCCGAGGCGTCCTGGTGCTCGGGCGGGGAGCTGGTCAGACGCCGTTTGTGGAGGTGGAGACTTCCCCCTTGTCCAGCTTTGCCGGGCAGGCAGCTCTTGCCCTCGAGGTGGCCGATCGCAGGCGGGACGCGGAGCAGATCAATCTCCTGACCGATCATGAGCGAATAGCCCGGGACCTGCATGATCTTGCAATCCAACGGCTGTTCGCCACCGGCATCACCCTGCAGAGCACGTTGCGCTTCGTCGATCATCCGGAAGCGTCGGAACGGCTGACGCGCGCGATCGACGACCTCGATGCGACGATCAAGATCATCCGGTCGACGATTTTCGGCCTCCGGCACCACGAGGCACCGGAGAGGCCAGGAGGTCTCCGCGTCCGCTCGGCACGCGCTGTGGAAGAAGCCTCGTCGGCCCTCGGCTTCACCCCAGCCCTGCGGGTGGAAGGGCTCGTCGACACAGATTCGTCCGACAGCATCGCGGACGCGGTGATCGCCGTGCTGAGCGAATCCCTCACGAATGTCGCCCGGCACGCACACGCGAGCCGGGCGGAGGTCAGAATCGTCGCGCAAGGCGACTCGCTCAGCGTGACCGTTGTCGACAATGGGGTCGGCATCGGCAAGGACGGGCGCAGGAGCGGGCTGCGCAACCTGGCCGAACGAGCGGAAAGCCTAGGCGGTTCGCTGACCCTTGGGCCCGGCTGGGACGGAGGGACTCGACTGCACTGGCGCGTCCCCCTGCGCGCAGATCACTGATCGCTGAAGTCGTTCAGCCGGAGCGCTGCTCATGCTCGTGTGCCTGAGCCGCGATGACTGCTGCTTGCACACGGCGCTCCACACCCAGTTTCGCCAGCAGCCGTGAAATATGGTTCTTGACAGTCTTCTCCGAGAGGTAGAGTCTCTTGCCGATCTGACGGTTGGTCAAGCCCTCACCGATCAAACCCAACACGGCGTGCTCCCGCTCGGACAGGGACGAAAGACGTGCGTCTTCGCTGTGTTCGGCGTCGTCAGGGTCACGCAGCGACCGCATCAGGCGTGCGGTGGTAGCGGGATCAAGCATCGACTGCCCTGTAGCGACCGTCCTCACGGCAGCAACGAGATCTGAACCCCGGATCTGCTTCAGTACGTACCCGGCGGCGCCAGCCATGATCGCGTCGAGCAACGCGTCCTCGTCGTCGAATGACGTCAACATCAGGCAAGCCACATCCGGCATACGAGACCGGAGCTCCCTGCATACCGTGATGCCGTCGCCGTCCGGAAGCCGAACGTCCAGCACAGCGACATGGGGCCTCAGAGCCGGCCCGCGCGCCAGCGCCTGTTCGGCGCTGCCTGCCTCGCCCACCACTTCGATATCTGGTTCCGAGTCGAGCAGATCGTGCAAACCACGACGAACGACTTCATGATCATCGAGCAGGAACACCCTGATGGGAGTCTCGGCGGAGAAGACGAGTGTCTCGGACATGGTGACCTACTGACCTGCTAGTGCCTTCGACAGAGACTGCTACTACGGGAGACCGCACATCGACCAAGAATCCAGGATATGCGCCGTGGCCACGATGTGCCGGGATCATCCGGCGCTGGACAGGCGTCCCCTTCCCGACGGGGCCGATTCGTTCAAATCGACCCGGACGTCCACAACACCCTCGACGGCACGCACAGCCCGGGCGAGCAGGGGGACGAGAGCACGGTCCGGGAGGACTCCGCGCAGTGTGACGACACCGTCGTCAACGGACGCGTCCACACCGCACGCGCCTGGAAGGTCCGCGAAGACAAGGCGGCGAATCTCCTCAGAGATGTCCTCGTCGGTGCGCAAAAAGACCTTCAGCAGGTCACTGCGGCTGACGACGCCTTCGAGTATTCCCACACCGTCGACCACAGGAAGCCGCTTCACCAGGCGCCTGGCCATGATCCGAGCGGCCTCGGCGAGTGTGGCGTCCGCGTGCACCGTAATGGCCGGGCTCGACATGAGTTCATCCGCCTCCACCCCGCGCGCCTTCAGCGTGTGGGCCCGTGAACCCGTCGTCAGGTCGGGATCATCGAGCCGCCGCTCCTCCTTCGGCAACAGGTCGGCCTCTGAGACCACACCGATCACCCGGCCGTCGCCCTCCAGCACTGGCAGAGCACTGACCTTCCACTGCTGCATGAGCGCCACGATCTCCTTGTAGGAGGCATGACGTCCCACTGCGACGGCAGTACGGGTCATCACGTCCCCCACCATGTGCGGTGCATCGGTCATGGCACTTCTCCTGGTGAGCATCGCTCCGCGTCCGTCCGACCACCGCGACGGCCGCGCCTGTCCGGTCGGCAAGAGGTCCGATGGCAATTCAGGTTCGTGACCGCCATCAGTACTGGCCTGCGGCCTGCCCCGCCCGACGTAGGCGTGCCGTGCCGCGCGCAAGCCTCTGAATCCAGGCTCAGCTATGCCGGAGCGGATCACATGGGCCGAACGGCCCTGGGGCAGGGCCGCTCTGCCTCTCCTCCCGGCGCACGGTGGGTGGAAGGGTCGCAATGAGCGAGCCGACCACAGGCGGAGAGCGGTGAGGATGATGGAGCGACCGCTGGTTGTAGGAGTCGACGGTTCAGATCCGAGCCTCAGCGCTCTCGACTGGGCAGCGGCAGAGGCGGCTCTCCACGGCGTGCCGCTGACCGTTCTCTATGCGTCGCGTTGGCAACGGTACGAACAGCGAGCGCCGTCGTTCTCGGTCGATCGGCCTGCTGCGCGGATCTACGCAGAGGACATCGTCGGTGCAGCGGCGGAGCGCGCTTCTCGGCGTGTCGAATCGGTCAAGGTGTCCACTGAGATCACCGCGGAAGACCCTGCCACGGCGCTCGTGCGGCGCAGCCGCGAAGCCAGTGCGCTCGTCGTCGGAAGTCGGGGGCTGGGCACCCTGACCGGTCTGCTACTCGGATCGGTGGGCCTGGCGGTGGCAGCGCATGCGGAGTCACCCGTCTTCGTCGTACGCGGCACCGATCTTGACGCTGCCGGGGACAGCGTGATCGTAGGGGTGGGCGAGCCGGCCGCCGCCGCGGAGACCCTCGCTTTCGCACTGCGTGAAGCCGAGCTACGGAAGCTTCCCCTGACGGCTGTCCACGCATGGCGTTCTTCCACCCCGGAGCTGCCAGGGAGGCGCGTAGCGGCCGTCGAGACGTCCGGCATGCAGCATGCTGAAACAGAACTCGCCGAAGTCCTCGGCCAGTCTGGCCTCGATCTCGGCTCCCTGACCGTCGAGCGCAGGGTCAAGGAGGGATCCGCTCGCGACGCCTTGCTCGGTGCCTCCAGCGATGCCGCCCTCTTGGTGGTCGGGGCACGGCGACGCAATGGTCACGCAGGCATGCAGCTCGGGTCTGTGAACCACGCCGTGCTCCATCACTCAGCGTGCCCCGTCGCGCTCGTTCCGCATCACTGATGGGCCCCTGTTTCAGCTCGCGCTTGAAGGCGGGGACCTTCCAGGTACTCGGTGCGAAAACTCGTCGCGGGTTCCTCGCATGCCGTCGCAGGCGCAGGCCGGTGCCAGGGTTTCTGCCTGCCCCGCATCCCCCGGCCCCCACCCGACCTACGACCGGAGCAACCCGCATGACGCCACCCGACCCGGCCGTCCAGGGCAGCAGCGAAGTACGACGTCCCCGCGGGCAGCCCCGGTTCGGTCTGGAGTGACAAGGACGGGGCGCACATGACCGTGGGACAAGACCGCCTCGTCGCTGTCATGCGAGGTATCGCCGACAACCCGGAAGCCTTCGGTCATCTCTACGGAGCCGAACAGAAGCATTTCAACCAGATCCTGGCCGATCTTCCTCAGGGTGCAAGCACCACGACGATTGAGAACCGCATCGTCGAGTCCTCGCGCGCCATCGGTTCCTATGACGGCATACGCTCGGACATCATCTTCGACGAACGATTCAAGAAGACACAGTGGGCCGCGGACTTCAACCAGTACGCCAGCATCGGTTACGGCACGGCGCTGAAGTTCAACCCCATCGCCGACATCGCTCCCGCCGGAGACCTCGTCGGCAAGGCGATCGATGCATGGGTGTACGAGTCCAACAAGGCGCACACCGCCGAAGCCAACCTCGAGGCCACCATGGAGAACGCCAAGACCTACGAGGCCGGCCAGAACGACGTCGAGAACATCGTCAGGGCCTGGGGAGACAGTCGCGGCCACGGCATCGACAGCGACTGGACGAAATCATTCGTCCACGACGGTCAGGATGCATACGGACACGGGCGCGACCGAGCTCTGCTCGCTCTTCGCGCCGATCGCTGATCCGACAAGGAAGTACCTCCGACAGAATGAGCACGACGCAGATGAAACCCGGATTCCGACGCATACGCGCAAGGTGGTACGCGCTGGCACTCGTTCTGTCTCTGGGGATCGCGACCTGGGCACTGTACGCCACGGGTGCATACGATTCCTGGCGCGACGGCCGATCGCTGGACCAGGCATGCGAGGGCACCCTCGCTCAGGGAGGGCTGACCTCGGCGGTGGGCACATCGCACCTACGGGCCGAGCAGACCGACGACAGCGCGCTGGCCGACTGCTTCGTGAAGGACTCCTCGTCCCGAAACGGACGCGCCGTACACATCACCCTGCGATGGAGCACCTCCGGAGCGCCCTCCGGCACTGACGCCGGGTACCAGGCAGCCGGCAACGGAGTACAGGGGCAGGCTGCACCCCTGGGAAACGGCTGGCCCGGTGTTATCAGAGATGACGGCAAGGTCATGGTCGCGCTCGACTGCGTAAACCAGAAAAGCAAGGCTCTGGTCGCCTACGGAGAGTTGTACGGAGCATCGGACGGCAACGCGCTGACCGGACTCGGCCAGGTGACCACCGAAACCGCCCAGAACGCAGCCGAGAAATACGGATGCGAGGCCAAGGCCGGCAAGCAACTCACTGGCGTATACGCAGACCAGCTCGGCAAATCGGGCACGCCCAAGCCCCTCGCACAGGCTCAAGGATCCTGCGAGGCCCTGCGAGGCACTAAGGCGGCAGAGAACGGCACACCGCAATTCATGGAGTACCCGACCGACGCCCATGCCCCGCAGATCAACTGCTACCTGGTCACCAAGGACCAGAAACCGGGGTACGGCCTCTACGCGTACTACGGGACTGCCGCCAAGGACTTCCAGTCTGCCACGTCCGAGTCCGACGACAAGAACCGGGCCTTGGCAACGGCCAAATGCCCCCAGTCCGCTCAAGAGGCGGTCTTCGCGATCTACCGCCTCTACGAGAGAGACACCGACACCTTCCCCGTGGCCCGCTACTCCGCCGAGTACGCCAAATCCGCACTCAAGACCTTCGCCGACCACGAGGCACAACTCCGTGGCTGTACCGACGTGCGCCTGGTCTCCGTACCGTAGGCAGGTTGTGGCCCGTGTCCGGGTACGGCGCCTGGTCTGCCCGGTCCTGGGCTGCCGGCGGCAGACCTTCCGCGAGCAAGTTCCTGGGCTGATCGAGCGCCTTCAGCGCCGCACCACGCGTCTGACCAGCCAGGTCTCCGAGGTGGTCAAGGAGTTATGCGGCCGTGCGGCCTCCCGTCTCACCCGGTTCCTGGCCATGCCTCTCTCCTGCGCCACTGCCCTGCGCCTGCTGCGGCGCATCCCCGGCCGAGAGTGCGCGTCCCCCGGGTGGTCGGGGTCGACGACTTCGCCCTGCGCCGCCGTCACCGTTACGCCACGATCATCATCGACGCCGAGACCGGGGAGCGTGTCGATGTGTCCTGCCCGACCGCGAGGCCGCCACATTGGAGGCATGGCTGCGCGGGAAGAAGGGGGTCGAGGTCGTGTGTCGGGACGGCTCGGCCACTTATGCCGAGGCGATCCGCCGGGCGCTGCCTGACGCGGTGCAGGTCAGCGACCGCTGGCATCTGTGGCGAGACCTGTGCGACAGGGTTCCGGCCGAGGTCCGGGCCCACGCTCCCTGCTGGGCCACCGTCAACCCGCCCCGGCCCGGCGGCATCCGCGAGCAGACCACCCGCGAGCGCTGGCACGAAGTCCACACCCTCCTCGACTCCGGCGTCGGCCTGCTCGACTGCTCCCGCAGACTCAACCTCTCCCTGAACACCATCAAGCGCTACGCCCGCATACCCGAACGGGTCTGCCGACCGCATCGCTCCACGCTACCGGCCCACTGGTCGACCCATACCGCGAGCACCTGCGCCGACGCCGGTCCGACAGCCCGGCCGTCCCCGTCACGCACCTCCTGCACGAGATCAGGGAGCTGGGCTACACCGACAGTGCCAACCTGCTGGTCCGCTACCTCAATCAGGGCCGTGCCGAAGGCGACCGTCCCGGGACACCCCCGTCGTTTCGCCCGGCTCCTGCTCACTCACCCCGAGCGCCTGTGGACCAAGTACACCGACCTGCTCGGCCTCCTCACCGCGGCCTGCCCGGAGATGACCGCGCTCGCCCGACTCACCGGCGAGTTCGCCGCGCTTCTGACCCCGGCCCAGGCCAACGGCGACAAGCTCACGCAGTGGATCACCACGGTCCGCACTGCCGGCCCGCCCCACCTGCACAGCTTCTGCAACGGCCTCGAACTCGACCGCGCCGCCGTGAACGCCGGCCTGACCCTGCCCCACCACAACGGCCGCACTGAGGGCATCAATACCCGAACAAAGAGGATCATGCGACAGATGCACGGCCGAGCAGGATTCGACCTCCTCCGTCACCGCATCCTTCTCCCAGTTAATGCCACCGACCGTCACCACCGACTACGGAAGAGTGCGGGGCGTGTGGCTGGCCGCGGTGCCGGCGGCCGGTCCGCTGACGCCTTCTCGGCAGACGGGGCCGCAGGTCCAGGATCCGCCGTCAGGGGGAATGGGTGCTGCGCGATGCCCCGGATGAGATCCTGCGCCAGGAGTGTGAAAGGCATAGGCGGCCACGGCTCCGGCCACCGCAGCGACGCCGGCCGTGGGATCTGTGGAGGTCGACGCGGACAGCGACTGGTACCGATCCCTGGCCAAGCCTTGGTGGCAGCCGGCGCTCCTGGACCTTGGGTGTTGTCTGGACGCCACGGATACGCGTCCATCGCGTCGAGGACGGGGATGGGGATGGGCGCTGAGCGGGCGCAAGGTCATGATGGACGGCGGCTCGCCGCCGTCATCGGCGTGAGTCCGACCAGCCAACGGGGCCTCCGGCCCGACGGGACTACTCGACAGCGGGATCCTCGTCCGCGCGACGGGCGGCGTTGCGGACCTCCCGCTCAACGGCCTCGCGAGACATCGTCACGTCCTTTCGCGCGGCGTACTCCGTGACGGCGGCGTGGAAGGCCTCGTCGGCCGTCCGCCACGTCTGCCGCTGAGCCTCGAATTCTTCGCCTTTGAGGCCCGCCAGCCTCGCCCGCTCGACTTCAGAAGAGCGTTCCAGCCTGATCAGTTCGCGGGGAATCGCTGCCATGTACCGGGATCCTAACGTCGGCATCGGTTCACAGCCTCCCCTGCCCGCGAATCGCGCGTGGGACACCCCGTCCCACCCCCGCGCTTCACGGGGGACTATCCGTGGCGTCACGTCGGCCGCGGCCGGGGCGTGCGCAACATCGCCCAGCAGGTAGCGGACGCAGTCTGCCCGACGGTGGCCGCCGCCGTTTCCGGCTGCATCCTCCAAGTCGAGGGCCGGGAGGAGGAGACGCGGGCGTACGTGCACGAGCTCTACTCCGGCACCTGCGCGGTGCGCACTGTGAACGGCTGTGCACTACACCGGTCCAGTGGCCGGCACCCGCTGCCGACGCCCGGATCGCAATCCCATCCGCTGCCCCGGGCCCGGGACCGGAGTGGCCCCCTTCGTCGGCTTCCTCGACCGCAGGCGCGGACACGTCGGCCCCAACCGGCTCTTCGGCGAACAATGTCAGGCCACCGACTTCCACCACCGCAGGGACCTCGAGGCCCGCCCGGCATCCGGCCACGTCGACCAGGCACTCAGGGAAATCGCCGCCACCCACGGGTCCATGGGCGAGGAGGAAGCCGCCGCCTACGTCAGGCGCCTCGCCACGGAAAGGCGCCATGTCCGTGACGTCTACTGACCTGGACCCAAGCGGTCGGGTCATCGAAGCAGTGCTCGCAGGGCTCGTCACCGCGGCGAACTGCTCGGATAATCCGATGGGCGCAACAGTCTTCGCGCCTAAAGGTGCCGACCACGTCTGCGAGGTGCATGCCGACCCATGAGCGGCGATACGTACGGCGGCGACCCCGGGCTCTTCGGCCCCGGCTCCGTCACCTGGCAGATGCACGGCGACCCCATGATGTGGGTGGCCGGAGTCCGCGCGCTCTACCTCCAGGCACTGCACCCCCGCGCGGTACGCGGGGTCATCAGCAACAGCGACTTCCGGCGCGACGCCTGGGGCCGTCTGCTGCGTACCGCCGACTTCGTCGGCACCATCACGTACGGCACCGCCGAGGCTGCCGAGCGGGCCGGCGCCCGGGTCCGGAGGATCCACCGGCTGCTCGGTGTGGACGAGCCCGAGCTGCTGCTGTGGGTGCACTGCGCCGAGGTGGACTCCTACCTCCAGGTCCAGTTGCGCTCCGGATTCCCGCTGAGTGACGCCCAGGCCGACCGGTATGTCGACGAGCACCGGACCAGCGCCAGGCTGGTCGGTCTCGATCCGGCGCGGGTGCCCGCGTCCACCGCGGAACTGGCCGCCTACTTCGACGAGGTCCGGCCGGAGCTGGCCGCCGGGGCCGATGCCCGCGCCGTCGACGACTTCCTGTGCCGCCCGCCGATCCACCCTCTCCTGCTCCCGGCGCGCGAGCTGCTCTGGCGGCGGGTGGCGTCGCTCGCGTACAACGCTCTGCCGCCCTACGCCCATGAGCTCTACGGGCGTCCGGCGCCCCCGCCCGACCGCGTGAACCACCGGCTGGTCGCCACCGGAAACGCCCTGCGTTGCATCCCCAGCCGGGTGCGCTGGCAGCTTCCACCGGGCCACATCCTGAAGGCCATGGCGCGGCTCGGCCCCGGCAGCCGACCCGCGCCGTACACACTCAGAAACGAGGCGGCCATACTGGACGATCCGGGGAGGGCGAAGAGAAACAACGGGGGCGACGGCACGCGATGGCGGACACCAGGCTGATCCACGGCCGCTACCGGCTGCTCGATCTGATCGGGCGCGGTGGCATGGGCGAGGTATGGCAGGCTCATGATGAGTCCCTGGATCGGCGTGTCGCGGTCAAATGCCTCAAACCGCTCGGACAGCGCAACGACCAGGCCATCAGCGACATCCTGAGAGAGCGCTTCCGCAGAGAGGCCCGCGTGGCCGCCTCGCTCCAGCACCACGGCGTCACCGTCGTCCATGACTTCGGCGAGCACGAAGGCGTGCTCTATCTGGTGATGGAGTTCCTGGAGGGTCGCAATCTCAGCCAGATCCTCGACGACAACGAGCCGCACCCCCTGACCGTGCCCGAGATCGTGGACATCGCGGAGCAGGTCGCCGACGCCCTCGCCTACACCCATGAGCAGGGCATCATCCACCGGGACCTGAAGCCCGCGAACATCATGCGCCTCACCGACGGCACGGTGAAGATCTGCGACTTCGGCATCGCCAGGCTCGGCCACGACATCGGCTTCACCTCGCGGCTCACCGGCACGGGCGTCGCCATGGGCACTCCCCACTACATGTCGCCCGAGCAGATCAGCGGCGGACACATCGACCACCGCAGTGACCTGTACTCGCTGGGCTGTGTGCTTTACGAGATGACCACGGGCGTCCCGCCGTTCGACCTCGGCGACACCTGGGCGATCCTCGTCGGACACCGTGACACCCCTCCCGACCCACCCCGAGCCCACCGGGCCGACTTCCCCGGCGCCTTCGACCGCATCATCCTCGACCTGCTCGCCAAGACGCCGGAAGGACGACCCACCGACGCCAGGGAACTGCGCCACCGGATCGCCGCCGCCCGGTCGGCGTCCGAGGCGTCCGCAGCCCCCTCCGCGTCCGCCGCCCCTGCGGCCCACCCCGTGTCCCCGGCGTCCGGCCAGGACCAGCCGCTGCCCACCTGGACCCACGCGATGACAGCCGGGCACAAGGCGGTCGGCGCCTGTGCCCTCGGCATCCCGCTGCCCGACTTCACCTCGGGTCTCACCGGCGCCTGGACCACCACCCCGGCCAACCAGCGCGGATCCCTCGCCACCGTGCCCCCGCGCCCCGATCGCCCCACCCCGCCACCCGACGCGCTCGCCGTGCTCACCAGCCGGCACAACACGGGGCTCAGCCTCGCCAGGCTCGGCCGCTGGGACGAGGCAGGCGAGGTGCACCGCGCCGTGCTCGCCGAGCGGGAGCACCTGCTGGGCCCCGGGCACCCCGACACCCTCACCAGCCGCTACGAGGTCGGCTTCACGCTCAGCAGGACCGGCCGTGCCCTGGACGCCCTGGAGGCGTTCGGCAGGGTCGCCGAAGGACGCGCGCGCTCGCTGGGCCCCGACCACCCGGACACCCTGGCCGCCCGCCAGGAGGCGGCGTACGTACTCGGCCGGCTGGGCCGGCACTTCGAGGCCCACGAGGTGTACGCGACGGTGCTGGCGTCCCGCGAGCGCACCATGGGCCCCGAACACCCCGACACCCTGCGCTGCCGGCACAACCTCGCGTTCAACCTGAGCCGGCTCGGACGGCTGGAGGACTCCCACCGGATGGCGGGCGAGGTCGCCACCGCCCGGGCCCGGGTGCTCGGTCCCGCACATCCGGACACCCTCGTCACCCGGTATGAGGTGGCTTACGCACTGGGCCAGTTGGGCCGCTGGACGGAAGCCCTGGGGACCTACCAGGAGGTGGCCGCGGCAAGGGCGCACTCCCTGGGTCCCGATCACCCGGACACCCTCGCCGCCCGCTACGAGGTAGGGATCAGCCTCGGCCGCCTCGGCCGCAGCGCGGAAGCCCTCCAGGTGTACGGGGCACTCGTCGGGGACCGCACCCGTGTGCACGGCCCCGAGGACCCCGAGACCCTGCGCGCCCGCCACGGCCTCGGCGTCAATCTGGGGCGGCTGGCCCGCTGGGAGGAGGCGGTGGTGGAGGCCCGCGACGTCTGCGCGATCCGGGAACGGGTGCTGGGGCCGCTCCACCCCGACACCCTCGTCAGCCGTCGTGAGGTCGCTGTGGGCCTCGGCTGGCTCGGCCGCTGGGCCGACGCGCTCACCGTCTACCGTCAGGTCGCCGAGGCCCGCGAACGCGTGCTCGGGGCCGACCATCCCGATGCCCTCGCCAGCCGTAACGACGAGGCGCACTGCCTGGAGCAGTTGGGCCGGGGAGCCGAGGCGGTGGAGCTGTACCGCCGAGTCGCCGCGCTGAGACAGCAGAGCGGCGCCGGCCCCCGCTGAGCCGCCACCGCCCCTCACCGCACCACCCGCCCGTTTCCGCCGCGACCGGGCAGGTACGGCCCTCACCCCCGCGGACGCCTGGGCAGGTCAGGTCGCCGCCCCCGGCGCACAATGGCCCTATGACGGACTCCGCCGAGCAGGAGCAGCGCGGCCGTGCCGCGCGCAAGCAGGTGTCCCGCTCCTCGCACGGGCGCTGGATCCCCGCCGCGGACCGCCGGGACCCGCTCGCGATCCTCGAGGAGCAGGCCAGGAGCCGTGAGCCGGACCTGGTCCCGATCCGCTACGGCCGGATGGCCGTCTCGCCGTTCACGTATCTGCGCGGCGCCCCGGCCGTCATGGCGGCCGATCTCGCCCCGCAGCCGCACAGCGGACTCACCGTCCAGCTGTGCGGCGATGCGCACCTCCTCAACTTCGGCGGCTACGCGTCACCGGAGCGCACGCTGCTGTTCGACCTCAACGACTTCGACGAAACCCTGCCGGGCCCCTTCGAATGGGACCTCAAACGACTCGTCGCGAGCATCGCCGTGGCCGGACTCGACAACGGCCACCCCGAGGCGAAGGCCCGCCAGGCCGCGCTGACCGGGGCACAGTCGTACCGCACCACCATGCGCCGCCTCGCCGGACTCGGTGAGCTCGCCGTCTGGTACGAGCGCATCGACGCGGCGGATCTCCTCTCACTCGCCGGCAAGGTGGACCGCGCACGCGTCGAGACCCGGATTGCCAAGGCGCGCCGCCGCACCAGCCTTCAGGCACTCGAGAAGCTCACCACGCTCGTGGAGGGCCGGCGCCGCATCGTGTACGACCCGCCGCTGCTCGACGTGCTCGACCTGCTCGACTCCTCGGCCGTACGGAAGATCCTCAGCGACTACCGCAGCACACTGCCCGAGGACCGCCGGATCCTGCTGGACCGGTTCCGCTTCGTCGAGGCCGCCCGCAAGGTCGTGGGCGTGGGCAGCGTCGGCACCCGTTGCTATGTGGCGCTGCTGACCGGTCGCGACGACGGCGACCCGCTCTTCCTCCAGATCAAGGAGGCGCAACGGTCCGTGCTCGAACCCCATCTGCCCCGCTCGGGTTACAAGCACCAGGGCCAGCGGGTGGTCGCGGGCCAGCGGCTGCTCCAGGCCGCGAGTGACATCTTCCTCGGCTGGGTGAGCGGCCCGGCCGGCCGGCACTTCTACTGGCGGCAACTGCGTGACATGAAGGGCTCGGCGGATGTTCCGTCCATGAACCCCGCACTGCTCGGCGAGTACGCGGGGCTCTGCGGCAGGGTGCTCGCCCGCGCCCACGCCCGTACCGGCGAACGCATCGCCATCGCCGCCTACCTCGGCTCGTCCGACCGGTTCGACCGGGCGATGGCCGACTTCGCGATGGCCTACGCGGACCGCACCGTCGCCGACCACGCGGCACTGGAGGCGGCGATCACGGCCGGCGTGGTCACCGCGAAGCGGGGCGTCTGAGGCAGGGCCACGCTTTCGCCCTCTGGTCCACGGCGATCACCACGTGCTACGAAGAGGCATGCCAGCAGCCGAAGCTTTCTCCCGAGCCGTGTACGACGCCGTCATCGTGGGCGGTGGCCACAACGGACTGGTCGCCGCTGCCTACCTGGCGCGGGCGGGGCAGAACGTCCTGGTCCTCGAGCGTCTGGAAAACACCGGGGGAGCGGCGATCTCCACCCGTCCGTTCGCGGGGGTCGACGCACGCCTGTCCCGCTACTCGTACCTGGTCTCGCTGCTGCCCGGCAAGATCGTCAACGATCTCCGGTTGCCCTTCGCCGTGCGCAGGCGGACCGTCTCCTCGTACACCCCGACCCTGCGCGGAGGCCGGGCCACCGGGCTGCTCGTCGGCGGTGACGAGGAAGGCACCCGCGCCTCGTTCGCGGAGCTCACCGGGTCGGACGCGGAGTACACCTCCTGGCTCCGCTTCTACGAGCGGACCCGGACGGCTGCCGAGCGGCTCTTCCCCAGCCTCACGGAGCCGCTGCCGTCCCGCGAGCAGCTGCGGGACCGGCTCGGCGACGACGCGACCTGGAGCATGCTGTTCGAGGAACCCATCGGAACGGCGGTCGAGGAGCACTTCACCGACGACCTGGTCCGGGGCGTGGTCCTCACCGACGCGCTGATCGGTACGTTCGCCGACGCGCACGACCCGTCCCTGGCACAGAACCGCTGCTTCCTCTACCACGTCATCGGTGGCGGCACCGGAGACTGGAACGTACCCGTCGGCGGCATGGGGACGTTCACCGACGCGCTGGCCGATGCGGCGCGCGGCGCCGGCGCGGAGATCGCGACCGGTCACGAGGTGCTGCGTATCCACACCGACGGCCGAAACGCCGAGGTGGTGTTCCGCACGGAGGACGGCGAAAGCACCGTGGCCGCGCGCAGGGTGCTGGTCAACGCCGCGCCGCAGGCCCTGGCCGCGATGCTCGGCGAGGAGCCCCCGGCCGCACCCGAGGGCGCCCAGCTCAAGGTCAACATGCTGCTGCGCCGGCTGCCCAGGCTCCGCGACCACTCCGTCGACCCGCGCCAGGCGTTCGCCGGCACCTTCCACATCGCCGAGGGCTACGAGCAGTTGGCTACCGCATACGCCCAGGCCGCGGCGGGACGGCTGCCCGAGACTCCGCCGTCGGAGATCTACTGCCACTCCCTGACGGACTCCTCGATCCTCTCGCCGGAACTGGCCGCACAGGGCTACCAGACCCTGACCCTGTTCGGCCTGCACACCCCCGCCCGGCTCTTCGCCGATGCCCCCGACGCCACCCGCGACGCCCTGCTCAAGGCGACGCTCGCCGCGCTGGACGCCCATCTGGAGGAGCCCATCACCGACTGCCTGGCCCTGGACAAGGCCGGGCAGCCCTGCATCGAGGCCAAGACCCCGCTGGACCTCGAGCACGACCTCAGGCTGCCGGGCGGCCATATCTTCCATCGCGATCTCGCCTTCCCTTACGGGGACGAAGCGACGGGCCGCTGGGGCGTCGAGACCGCCCACCCGAACGTGCTGCTGTGCGGGGCGGGGGCGGTACGCGGCGGCGGGGTGAGCGGCATCCCGGGCCACAACGCGGCGATGGCGGCACTGGGGCAGTGACGCCGCAGGGGTGATGGGGCCGGGCGGCTCAGGCAGTCCGGCCCTCAGCCGACGCCGCGGCGTGGAACGTGCGCCGGTACGCGGCCGGTGAGACACCCACCAGCTCCCGCATGTGCTGCCGCAGCGAGTTCGCGCTGCCGAATCCCGCGCGGTCCGCGACCAGATCGATGGACAGATCGCTGGCTTCCAGCAGTTGCTTGGCGACCTCGACGCGCTGGGCGGTGAGCCACTGGCCGGGGGTGACACCCGCCTCGTCGCGGAACCGGCGGGTGAAGGTGCGTACGCTCATCCGGGCATGGCTCGCCAGCTCGGTGAGCGTCAGCGGCCGGTGCAACCGCTCCAGCGCCCAGGCACGGGTGGGCGCCGTCGTGGCCGTCGTCGGGGCGGGCACGGGCCGCTCGATGTACTGCGCCTGGCCGCCGTCCCGCCATGGCGGCACGATGCAGCGCCGCGCCACCTGGTTCGCGAGGGCGCTGCCGTGGTCGCGCCGCACCAGATGCAGGCACACGTCGACGCCCGCCGCGGCCCCCGCCGAGGTCAGCAGATCGCCGTCGTCGACGAAGAGCACGTCCTCGTCGAACCGCACGCGCGGGAACAGCCTCCGGAAGTGCTGCGCCTCGGCCCAGTGGGTCGTGGCAGGGCGCCCCTCCAGCAATCCGGCCGCCGCGAGCACGAACGCCCCGGTGCAGATCGACACCGTCCGTGTGCCCGGCCTGATCCGTGCCAGCGCCGCGGCCAGCGGCTCGGGGAGCACCCCGTCGGTGCCGATGGCACCCAGCAGATGGGTCGGCGCGATGATCACCGTGTCCGCGCGCTCCAGCGCCTCGGGGCCGTGCTCCACGTCGATGGAGAAGCCCGCCTCGGTGCGCACCGGGCGCCCGTCCGGTGTGCAGACCACCACCTCGTACAGCGCCGTCCCGTCCGCGGACCGCGCGCTGCCGAAGATCCGCGCCGGGATGCCGAGCTCGAAGGTCATCACCCCGTCGAGGGCGAGCACGGCGACCCTGTGCGGATCGGGTCCTGGCGGTACGACACAGCCCTCGTACGCGTTCCACTCGCCCTGCACCGTGCGCTGCTGCTCCATCCTGGCCATGGCCAGATTCTGTCACATCATGGCCATCAGGCCAGTTCAGGATCTTGCTCCCGGCGCCGATGGTGGTGTCGTACCAAGCGAATGCAAGGAGCGGAGAGACTTCCCATGAACGACGTCACGACGATGCGCGCAATCAGCCCGGCCTCCTGGGGCGGGCCCGAGGTGCTGGGCACCGTGACCATCGAGCGACCGGTCCCGGGGCCGACGGAGATCCTTGTCAGGGTGCACGCCGCGGGCGTCAATCCCATCGACTGGAAGACCCGGGCCACGGGAGGGTTCGGGATGCACGGTGAGCCGCCGGTGCTGGGCTACGACGTCTCCGGTGTCGTGGAGGCCGTCGGCATCGGCGTCACCCTGTACCAGCCGGGCGACGAGGTCTTCGGCATGCCCGAGTTCCCGCGCCAGGCCGGCGGCTACGCCGAGTACGTCACCGGCCCGGCCCGGCACTTCGCCCCCAAGCCCGCGGCGCTCAGCCACATCGAAGCGGCGGCACTGCCGCTGGCCGGGCTGACCGCCTGGCAGGCCCTGGTGGAGACGGCCGGGCTGAGCACGGGGCAGCGGGTGCTGATCCACGCGGCATCGGGCGGCGTCGGCCACCTCGCCGTGCAGATCGCGGCAGCGCGCGGAGCTTACGTGATCGGCACGGCCCGCGAGGAGAAGCACGCCCTGCTCAAGGAGCTGGGCGCCGGCGAGCTGATCGACTACACCCGGCAGGACTTCGCGGAGGCGCTGGACAAGGGCAGCGTGGACATCGTCGTCGACGCGATCGGCGGCGACTACGGAACCCGCTCCCTGACCGTCCTGCGCGACGGCGGCACCCTCGTCACCCTGCCCTCACCCGACGAGGTCCCGCCCGCCATCGACGCCGACCCGAGGAGCAGCCGCTCCGGCTTCACCCTGGTGGAACCCGACTCCACGGGAATGCGAGCCATCGCCGAACTGGCCGCGGAAGGACGGCTGCGTCCGCTCGTGGAGAGCGTCTTCCCCCTGGAGCGGGCCGCCGACGCCCACCGTCAGGGCGAGACCGGCCGCACCCGGGGGAAGATCGTGCTGTCGGTACGGGAGGGCTGAGTACGGCACCGAGCCCGGGGCGTGCCGGGGTGGGGGCTCGCCCTCCAGGTCCTTGCGCCCCGGGGCTTTCCGGGCGATCTTCCCGGGCCCCGCGGCGCCGGCGACGGTCTGTGGTCTCCCCGGCCCCAGGGACCTGGGGGAGGCCCGTGCACCTGGCGCGGCGGGCCGGCCCTCAAGGACCTTCCGGGCGGGACCTGCCCGAACGCGGCCCCGCGACGGCCTCGACGAGCAGACGGCGCCCGGCCGGGGCGGTGAGCATGCCGCGCAGCGCCATGTCGCGTACGGCGCGGGCGGGCGCCGAGCGCAGGGTCCAGGCACGGGTGGCGAGGTCGGTGCGGGCGAGCACCCGCAGGGCGTCGGCGCGGCGTGCGCGGCGCCAGGCGGTGAGCCCGTCAGCCGCCGCGCCACCGTGTGCGGTCGCGGCGGGGATCACGTCGGCGAGCGACACGGCGTCCCGGAGGCCCAGATTGAGGCCCTGGCCGCCGACCGGGCTGCACACATGGGCGGCGTCGCCGATCAGCAGCACCCGCCGGCTGCCGTGGGGTGCCGCGATGCGCCGCTGGGTGCGGAAGGTACTGGTCCAGCGGCATTCGCGGACGTCCGCCGTCCAGCCCCGGGCCGCCGCTTCGGTGGCCAGTGCCGCAAGTCCGTCGCCCCCGTCGTCAGGGCCGCCCGGTGCGTGGCCGTGCGGCATGTGCAGGACGACCCGGGCCCAGCCGTCGAGGTGCATCGGCAGCACCACCAGCAGTCCGCGTGGCCCGCCGACCATGTGGACCCGCGCCGGATCCAGCGAGGGACTGTCGACCCGCAGGTCCGCGAGCTGCCAGGTGCCGGCGTACGTGCGACCGCGGAACGCCGTACCGGCCAGGGCACGCAGGGTGCTCGACGCACCGTCGGCCGCGACCACCCAGCTGGCACGCAGCGGATCGAGGCCCTCCGGCACCACGGTGACGGCGTCGGCGTCGTCGTCGACGACCGAACGGACGGGCGTCGAGCGGTGCACGCGCACACCCGCACGCTCGGCCTCGGCGGCGAGCAGGCCCTCCGTCGCGCACTGCGGGACGGTCAGGATGTAGGGGTACGGGGAGCGCAGCCGGGCCATGTCGAAGCCGCCGAGCCTCTGCCCCTGCGCCCACATCTCCACCGTGTCCACGCGACGGCCCAGCGGGTGCAGCGCATCGGCCAGCCCGCTCGGGGCCAAAGCCTCCAGCGTCCGCGCGTGCAGATCGGTCGCCCGGGACTCGGTGACCGGGCCGGGACGGCGCTCCAGCACCACCACACCGAGTCCCGCCCGTGCCAGCAGCAGCGCGGCGCTCAGACCCACCGGACCCGCCCCCACCACTGCCACATCCGTGTCGACAGCCATGTCCCGCACCCTATCCGGCAATCCGGTGCTTCAGTCGGTCTCGGCGGTCCAGCCTGACGCCGTGATCCGGGCGGCGTCCGCAGGCCGGGACTCGTCGAAGAGCGTCCGTCGGCCGTCCTCCACCCGCAGACCGTTCACGTACACCCCGCGTCCCACGGACGACTGGTCCGTCGTACAGCGCCAGCGCACCGTGAGCGGACCACCGCGCCACGACGACAGATCTCCCTCCACGCGGTGCCAGACGCGGCCGGACCAGCCCGCCGCCCAGCCGTCGGGGTGCACCAACGGCGGCTGCCCGCCGCCCATGGTGGTGAACGGCACGGGCCGCCAAGTGGCGCCTCCGTCCGCCGACGCTTCGAGCGAGACCTTGTCGGAGCCCGGTTCCGTGTCCCACCACAGAGCGCAGCACAGCCGCACCCGCCCGGTGGCCGGGGCGAGCCGGGGCAGCGTGAGGGTCGCGGTGGTGGCGGGGGACATCCCGGAGAACCAGGCGGTGCGGCCGTGCCGCGGACGTACGGCGACGGCTCGCGCCAGATGGTTCGCGGCGGCGACGCGCGGGGCGCTGCCGGAGCGCCAGGTGCGCACCGGGTGGACGGAGTTGCCGAGCAGCACGAGGAACGAGTCGGTCGACGGGTCCAGGACCAGGCTGGTGCCGGTGAATCCGGTGTGCCCGGCGCTGCGCGGGGTGGCCATGGCGCCCATGTACCAGTGCTGGTACAGCTCGAACCCGAGCCCGTGCTCATCCCCCGGGAAGCCTGTGTTGAAGTCCGTGAACATCAGCTCCACGGACTCTGCGGAGAGGATCCTCGATCGCCCGTACACCCCGCCGTTCAGCAGGGTACGGGCGAGCACGGCCAGGTCCCAGGCGCAGGAGAACACCCCGGCATGGCCTGCGACGCCCCCGAACGCAAGGGCGTTCTCGTCATGCACCTCACCCCACACCAGACCCCGGTCCAGTCCGGACCACGGTGGACGGGCGTCCTCGGTCGCCGCGATCGCACGTCTCCAGGACGGTGGCGGGTTGAACAGGGTGCGCCGCATCCCGAGCGGAGCGGTGATCTCGTCGTGGAGCAGCGTCTCCAGACCGCGGCCGGTGATCTCCTCCAGGACCAGCTGAAGCGTGATCAGATTGAGGTCGGAATACAGGTACTTCGTGCCGGGAGGGTACGCCGGCGCCTCCTGCCACAGGCGACGCAGCCGCGCCTCGCGGGTCGGTTCCTCGTACAGCGGGATCCAGGCCCGGAGCCCCGACGTATGGGTCAGCAACTGGCCGACGGTGATGTCCTGCTTCCCGGCGTGCCCGAACTCCGGGAGGTAGGCGGCCACCCTCTCGCCGAGCTCCAGCGAGCCCCGTTCGAGCTGCTGAACGGCCAGGACCGAGGTGAACAGCTTCGACACGGACGCCAGATCGAAGACGGTGTCCGGAGTCATCGGGATCTGCTGGTCCGCCGGGAGTTCCACCCCTTCGTCCCGCACCTCGTCGTAGGCCGCGTACCGCACCGCCGAGCCGATCGCCCGGTGCAGGGCGACCGTGTCCCCCCGCCCCGCGAGCAGCACGGCCCCCGCGTACCAGGGGTGCTCGGGGGAGGGGGAGAGGTACGACTCGGCGGCGGTGACCAACCGGTCCAGATGCGCCCCGATGAGACCGGCGCGCTCCGGGGTCCCATGGCGGAGGGTCGCTTCCGGTGCCACTGCGCCGGTCCCGGCGCCGGCACTGTCCGGGAAGGCTCCCACCACCAGAGCACCTCCCAGTGCCAGCATTCCGCCGCCCAGCCGACGACGGCTGATCCCCGTCATATCGCGCCTCCCTGAAAAAATCCTTCAAACGGCATGCGAACGCGTGAAACTTTCTTGCCGTGGCGGGAGGCCGTCAAGGGACACGCGGCACACAGGGGCGGGAAGGGAGGTGTGTGGCCGACATCCGCCAAATCTGACACAGCATCAGAAAATCTCTTCCCTCGGCCGTTCCGCTGCGGCATCCTGCGCCCATGGAGACGGAGCTGAGCAAGCGACTGGGCGTGCAGCACGCCATCTTCGGCTTCACGCCGTTCCCCGCGGTCGCCGCCGCCATCACCCGGGCGGGGGGCTTCGGAGTGCTCGGCGCGGTCCGCTACACCGCACCCGGCGACCTCGCCCGCGACCTCGACTGGATGCAGGAGCACACGGATGGGAAACCCTACGGCCTCGATGTCGTGATGCCCGCCAGAAAGGTCGAAGGCGTCACCGAGACCGACGTCGAGGCGATGATCCCCGAAGGGCACCGCCGCTTCGTCGAACAGACCCTCGCCAAGCACGGCGTCCCCACCCTCGCCGAGGGCGAGGCGTCCGGCTGGCGAATCACCGGCTGGATGGAGCAGGTGGCCCGCAGTCAGCTCGACGTGGCCTTCGACTACCCCATCAAGCTGCTCGCCAACGCCCTCGGCTCCCCGCCGCCCGATGTCGTCGCCCGTGCCCATGACCGCGGGGTACTCGTCGCGGCCCTCGCCGGCAGCGCCCGGCACGCCCGCCGCCACGCCGAAGCCGGTATCGACATCGTCGTCGCCCAGGGCTACGAGGCGGGCGGCCACACGGGCGAGATCGCCTCCATGGTGCTCACCCCGGAAGTGGTGGACACCGTCGCGCCGCTGCCCGTGCTCGCAGCCGGAGGCATCGGGAGCGGTGAGCAGATCGCGGCGGGGCTCGCACTCGGGGCCCAGGGGGTCTGGCTGGGTTCGATCTGGCTCACCACCACCGAGGCCGACCTGCACTCCCCGGCCCTCACCCGCAAGCTGCTCGCCGCGGGCTCCGGCGACACGGTCCGCTCCAGGGCCCTGACCGGCAAGCCCGCCCGCCAGTTGCGCACCGAGTGGACCGACGCCTGGGACGACCCGGACGGGCCCGGGGCGCTGCCCATGCCCCTCCAGGGCCTGCTCGTCGCCGAAGCCGTCTCCCGCATCCAGAAGTACGAGGTCGAGCCGCTGCTCGGCACCCCGGTCGGCCAGATCGTCGGACGGATGACCGCCGAACGCAGCGTCCAGCAGGTCTTCGACGACCTCACGCGCGGATTCGAGCGCGCCGTGGACCGCATCAGCCGTATCGCCGGAATGACCGGAAGGAGCGCATCATGAGTGAGCAGTCGGGTGGGTCGCCCCTGACGCAGACCCCCGGAGGCTTCTGGGCCCAGGCGGCAGCCGACCCCGGCCGCATCGTGCTGATCGCACCGGACGGCGAGGAATGGACGGCGGGCCGGCTGCTCGCCGACACCAACCGACTCGTCCACGGACTGCGCGCCGCCGGACTCGAACGCGGCGACGCCTTCGCCGTCGTACTGCCCAACAGCGTCGCGTTCCTCACCGCCTACCTCGCCGCCACCCAGGCCGGGTTCTACCTCGTCCCCGTCAACCACCACCTCGTCGGGCCCGAGATCGCCTGGATCATCGCCGACTCCGGGGCCAAGGTGCTCATCACACACCAGCGCTTCGCCACCACCGCGACCGCCGCCGCCGACGAGGCGAAGCTGCCCGCGAGCCACCGCTATGCGGTCGGCAAGGCCGGCGGCTTCCGCCCGTACGCGGAGCTGCTCGACGGGCAACCGGAGTCGGAGCCCGCCGACCGCACGCTCGGCTGGGTCATGAACTACACCTCGGGCACCACCGGCAGACCCCGCGGTATCCGCCGCCCGCTGCCCGGCAAGCTCCCCGAGGAGACCTATCTCGGCGGGTTCCTCGGGATCTTCGGGATCCGGCCCTTCGGCGACAACGTCCATCTGGTCTGCTCGCCGCTCTACCACACGGCCGTGCTCCAGTTCGCGGGCGCGTCGCTGCACATCGGCCACCAACTGGTGGTGATGGACAAGTGGACCCCGGAGGAGATGCTGCGGCTGATCGACACCCACGCCTGCACCCACACGCATATGGTCCCGACCCAGTTCCACCGGCTGCTCGCCCTCCCCGACGACGTGCGCCGTCCCTACGACGTGTCGTCCATGCGGCACGCGATCCACGGTGCGGCACCCTGCCCCGACCATGTGAAGCGGGCGATGATCGACTGGTGGGGGACCTGCGTGGAGGAGTACTACGCCGCGAGCGAGGGCGGCGGGGCCTTCGCCACCGCGGAGGACTGGCTGAAGAAGCCCGGCACCGTCGGCAAGGCCTGGCCCATCAGCGAGCTCGCCGTGTTCGACGACGACGGCAACCGGCTGCCGCCTGGAGAACTCGGCACGGTCTACATGAAGATGTCGACCGGCGGGTTCAGCTACCACAAGGACGAGGCCAAGACCCGTAAGAACCGCATCGGCGACTACTTCACCGTCGGGGACCTCGGCGTCATCGACGAGGAGGGCTATCTCTTCCTCCGCGACCGCAAGATCGACATGATCATCTCGGGCGGCGTCAACATCTATCCGGCCGAGATCGAGTCCGTCCTGCTCGGCCACCCGGCCGTGGCCGACGCGGCGGCCTTCGGCATCCCCCACACCGACTGGGGCGAGGAGGTCAAGGCCGTCGTCGAACCGGCGGACGGCCAGATCCCCGGTCCCGCCCTGGCCGCGGAGATCCTCGCCCACTGCGAACAGCGGCTCGCCGGCTACAAGCGCCCCAGGAGCATCGACTTCATCGATGTGCTGCCCCGCGACCCCAACGGCAAGCTCTACAAGCGCCGGCTGCGCGATCCCTACTGGGAGGGCCGCGACCGCGCGCTGTGACCCGGATGGCCGTCGGGGGCGGCCGAGGGGGGAGGAGCCCCCATCGGCTCATCACTCCGAGCGCGGCACGTGACCGCCTGACAGCGTGGCTCCATGAAGACCGGCACGTCCGTGACGGCGGCACAGTGGAGCACCTGGGTACCCGTCGCCGCCGCGGTCGCCCTCCTCCTCGGCTGGGGCCGCTCCCTGCCGGGCTACGCCGTCGTGCTGGTCGCCGTCTGCCTGGTCGGCGCGGTCCTCGCCGCCGTCCACCACGCCGAACTCATCGCGCTCAGGGTCGGGGAGCCCTTCGGCTCCCTGGTACTCGCCGTGGCCGTCACCATCATCGAGGTCGGCCTGATCGTCACCCTGATGGCGGGCGGCGGAGCCGAGGCGTCCACGTACGCCAGGGACACCGTGTTCGCCGCCGTCATGATCACCTGCAACGGCATCGCGGGGCTGTGCCTCCTGGTCACCGCCCTGCGCAAGCGGGTCGCCGTCTTCCACGCCGAGGGTTCGGGCGGGGCCCTGGCCACGGTCTGCACCCTCGCCACCATGACGATGGTCCTGCCGACCTTCACCACCAGCCACCCCGGCCCGGAGTTCACCGCGGCGCAGCTGACGTTCGCCGCCATCGCCTCGCTCTGCCTGTACGGGCTCTTCGTCACCGTACAGACCGTCAGACACCGCGACTACTTTCTGCCCGTCGCCCGGGACGGGCACGAGAGCGACCCCGACGAGCACGCCCCGCCGCCCACGCTCCGGAAGACCTGGTGGAGCCTCGCGCTGCTGTTCGTGGCGCTCGTGGCCGTGGTCGGCGACGCCAAACTCGTGTCACCCGCCATCGAGACGGGCGTCGGCGCCGCGGGACTGCCGAACTCGGTCGTCGGCGTGGTCATCGCCCTGATGGTGCTGATGCCCGAGACCCTGGCCGCCGTGCGCGCCGCCCGCCGCGACCGTATGCAGACCAGCCTCAACCTGGCCTACGGCTCCGCCATCGCCAGCATCGGCCTGACCATCCCGGCGATCGCGCTGGCCACGATCTGGCTGCCCGGGCCGCTGATCCTCGGTGAGGACGCCACCCACATGGTGCTGCTGGCGCTCACCGCACTGGTCAGTGCCCTCACGGTGGTGCCCGGACGGGCCACGCTGCTCCAAGGCGGTGTGCACCTGGTGCTGTTCGCCGCCTTCGTCTTCCTCTCGTTCAGTCCCTGACCGCCCCTGACCGCCCCTGACCGCGCTGCGGCATGCTTGACGGTCGCCCCGCAGCCCCCAAGGATCCAGCCATGGCAGCCTTGGAGCGACTCCTCAGCAGCACCGTCGACGGCGTCGTGCACCACAGCGCCCGGCGCGCCCCCGACCGCATCGCCGTACGCTACGCCGACCGTTCCTGGACCTACGAGCAACTCGACCAGGCCGTCTCCACCGCGGCCGGCGTGCTGGAAGACCACGGCCTCGGCCCGGGGGAGCGGGTCGCCGCCTACGGACACAACTCCGACGCCTATCTCATCGCCTTCTTGGCCTGCTCGCGCGCCGGGCTGGTCCACGTGCCGGTCAACCACCACCTCACCGGCGGCGATCTCGCCTACATCCTGGACCAGTCGGGAAGCTCGCTCGTGCTCGCCGATCCCGCACTCGCCGGCCATGTCCCCGAGGGCTTCGCCGTGCGGGCCCTGCGGGACACCGACGACTCCCTGCTGAACTCCCTGGCCGAGCCGAGGGACCACGCCATCGGCAACCGCACCGACGCCCTCGTCCAGTTGCTCTACACCTCGGGCACCACGGCACTGCCGAAGGGCGCGATGATGACGCACCGCGCGCTGGTGCACGAGTACGCCAGTGCGATCACGGCCCTGGATCTGGACGAGGACGACCGCCCCGTCCACTCGCTTCCGCTCTACCATTCCGCCCAGATGCATGTGTTCCTGCTGCCGTACCTCGCGGTCGGGGCAGCGAACACCATCCTCGACGCACCCGACGCGGCGCAGATCTTCGACCTGGTCGAGGCAGGACGAGCGGACAGCCTCTTCGCACCGCCCACGGTCTGGATCGGTGTCAGCGGCCATCCCGACTTCACCACCCGCGATCTGACCGCCCTGCGCAAGGCCTACTACGGCGCCTCGGTCATGCCGGTACCCGTGCTGGAGCGACTGCGCGAGAAGCTGCCGGGACTCGGCTTCTACAACTGCTTCGGCCAGAGCGAGATCGGCCCGCTGGCCACCGTGCTCGGCCCCAAGGAACACGACGGCCGGATGGCCTCCTGCGGCCGGCCCGTCCGGTTCGTGGAGGCCAGGGTCGTGGACGAGGACGGCCAGGACGTCCCCGACGGCACGCCCGGCGAGGTCGTCTACCGCTCACCCCAGCTGTGCCAGGGGTACTGGGACAAGCCAGAAGAGACCGCGGATGCCTTCCGGGACGGCTGGTTCCGCTCCGGAGACCTCGCCGTACGCGACGGCGACGGCTACTACACGATCGTCGACCGGGTGAAGGACGTCATCAACTCCGGCGGGGTTCTGGTGGCCTCGCGTGAGGTCGAGGACGCCCTCTACACCCACCCCGCGGTGGCCGAGACCGCGGTCATCGGTCTGCCGCACCCGCACTGGATCGAGGCCGTCACCGCCGTCGTCGTGCTCCGCGACCCGGCGGCGACGGCGTCGGAGGACGAACTCCTCACCCATGCGCGCGAGCGCCTCGCCGGCTTCAAGGCCCCGAAGCGGATCGTGTTCGTGGAGGAACTGCCCCGCAACGCGAGCGGCAAGATCCTGAAGCGGGAGCTCCGCGCCCGGCTGTCGGACTGACGGGGCGTCGTACGGACGAGCGCTTCGCCTCGCCACCGAGGCAGCGGCACCGCGCCGGCCTCCGCCGCCTAACGGAGGTCGACGATCCGCTTGATCTTGCCGACCGAGCGCTCCAGGGCCTCGGGATCCACCACCTCCACCGCGACCGAGACGCCGATCGTGGCCTTCACGGCCGCCGCGATCAGCCCCGCGGCGGCCGCCCGCTGCTCGGACGACGCGTCCCTGCGAGCCTCCGCCCGTACGGTCAGCGCGTCCATCCGGCCCTCCTTCGCCAGCCGCAGCTGGAAGTGCGGGGCGACACCCGGCGTGCGCAGCACGATCTCCTCGATCTGGGTCGGGAAGAGGTTCACGCCCCGCAGGATGATCATGTCGTCGCTGCGTCCGGTCACCTTCTCCATGCGCCGGAACACCCGTGCCGTCCCCGGCAGCAGCCTGGTCAGATCCCGGGTCCGGTAGCGGATCACCGGCATGGCCTCCTTGGTGAGCGAGGTGAACACCAGCTCGCCCTCCTCGCCGTCCGGCAGCACCTCACCCGTGAAGGGGTCCACGACCTCCGGATAGAAGTGGTCCTCCCAGATGTGCAGCCCGTCCTTGGTCTCCACGCACTCCTGGGCCACACCCGGCCCGATCACCTCGGAAAGCCCGTAGATGTCCACGGCGTCGATGGCGAACCGCTCCTCGATCTCCCGCCGCATCTCCTCGGTCCACGGCTCCGCGCCGAATATCCCCACCCTGAGCGAGGTCGACCGGGGGTCGACGCCCTGCCGCTCGAACTCGTCCAGCAGGGTCAGCATGTACGACGGTGTCACCATGATGATCTCGGGCCGGAAGTCCTGGATCAGCTGGACCTGGCGGGCCGTCATCCCGCCCGATGCCGGGATGACCGTGCAGCCGAGCCGCTCCGCTCCGTAGTGCGCGCCCAGCCCGCCCGTGAACAGTCCGTAGCCGTAGGCGACATGGACCTTGTGCCCGGGACGCCCGCCCGCCGCGCGGATCGAGCGGGCCACCACGTCCGCCCAGGTGTCGAGATCGCGGTCGGTGTAGCCGACCACGGTGGGCCGCCCCGTCGTGCCGCTGGAGGCGTGCACGCGGCGCACCCGGGACTGCTCGACCGCGAACATCCCGAAGGGGTAGTGGTCCCGCAGGTCGGCCTTCGTGGTGAACGGGAAACGGGCCAGGTCCGCCAGGGAGCGGCAGTCGTCGGGCCCGAGCCCGGCCTTGTCGAACGACTCGCGGTAGAACCTGACGTTCTCGTACGCATGGCGCAGGGTCGCCCGCAGCCGCTCCAGCTGGAGCGCCCGCAGTTCCTCGCGGCTCAGCCGCTCCCCGGTGTCGAGCAGGTCCGCGGGCGGTGGCGTCGCGTGCGTCGGATCGGCCATGCGAAGGACTCCCTTGTCCGGCAGGTCGACGACCGATCATTCGGTCGATCCGTTCGGGATCAGTAATCCAGGCACCCGGCCGCGGGTCAAGACTCGGGGGCGGGCTGCGCTGGCGTGATGGCTGAGCCGCGGCGAGGATCGCGTTATGCCGGTGTTCAGCGCATACGACGGGACCGCGCTCGCCTACCACCTCGAAGGGGCGGGCGAGCCGCTGATCTGTCTGCCCGGCGGCCCGATGCGGGCCTCCGCCTACCTCGGCGACCTCGGTGGTCTCGGCGCCCACCGCCGCCTCGTCCGGCTGGACCTGCGGGGCACCGGGGACTCGGCCATGCCGTCCGACCCCGGGACCTACCGCTGCGACCGGCTGGCCGACGACGTGGAGGCACTGCGCGAGCATCTGCGACTGGACCGTGTCGATATCCTCGGGCACTCGGCGTCCGGCAACCTCGCCGAGCTGTACGCCGCCGCCCACCCGCTGCGGGTACGCACCCTGACCCTCGTCACCCCCGGCACCCGGGCCGTCGGCATCGAGGCCACCGAGCAGGACTGGCGCGATGCCATCGCCCTGCGCGAGGGCGAGCCCTGGTACGAGGCCGGGCGGGCGGCGTGGGAGGCGTTCCTCGGCGGCGGCGTGCTGGACGACCTCTGGTCCGACATCGTGCCCTTCATGTACGGCCGCTGGGACGCCGCCGCCCAGGCGCACGCCGCGGCCGACGCCCACCAGTCGAACCACCAGGCGCGAGGTGTCTACTACGCGGACGGTGCCTTCGACCCGCCCGCCACCGTACGGGCGCTCGAGGCGCTCGACGCACCGGTGCTGGTGCTCGCGGGTCAGTACGACGGCGGCCCCACCCCCGCCCGAGCGGCCGAGCTCGCCGCACTGTTCCCGCACGCCAGGACGGTCGTCCAGGCGGGTGCGGGGCACTACCCCTGGCTGGACGACCCCGAGGCGTTCCGCCGCGCCGTCGCCGCGTTCCTGGACGATCCCGACCCGTGACGGGACCGGGGCGCCGGGCCGTGTGCGCCACCCGCACGGAGTACCGCACCCGGGCCGTACCACCCGGCTCGCCTCGGCGCCCGCCGCCCTGGCCGGAACACTGCGCAGGGCCCTTTCCACGCAGGCGAGTTGGACCGGTGCCGGGTCGCCTGTGCCCGGCCGGACGGCGGGCGCGTGAAGATCTCCTGTGGGTCCGCTTAAGAAATCCTCGATGGACTGCACGGTTCAAGGTCGGCAGATTGGAGCCCGTTGCCTGACCGGAACGATCTGAACGTCGTGCCTGGTCGGAACACGTCCCGCCCCGCAATGCCTGGAGCCGCACCATGAAGGCACTCGTCAAGCAGCACGCCGAGCCCGGGCTGTGGCTCATGGACGTACCCGAGCCGGAGTACGGCTCCGGCGATGTGCTGATCAAGGTGCTCCGTACCGGCATCTGCGGGACCGACCTGCATATCCGCTCCTGGGACGGTTGGGCGCAGCAGACGATCACCACTCCGCTCGTCATCGGACACGAGTTCGTCGGTGAGGTCGCGGCGATCGGTTCCGACGTGCAGGACATCGCCGTCGGTGACCTGGTCAGCGGAGAGGGTCACCTCGTCTGCGGCAAGTGCCGCAACTGCCTGGCGGGCCGCCGACATCTGTGCCGCAGCACGGTCGGGCTCGGCGTCGGACGCGACGGGGCGTTCGCCGAGTACGTGTCCCTGCCCGCGTCCAATGTCTGGGTGCACCGCACCCACGTCGATCTGGACGTCGCCGCGATCTTCGACCCGTTCGGCAACGCCGTGCACACCGCGCTCTCCTTCCCGCTGGTCGGCGAGGACGTCCTGATCACCGGAGCAGGCCCGATCGGCGTCATGGCTGCGGCCGTCGCCCGCCATGCCGGCGCCCGCAGCGTCGTGATCACGGACGTGAGCGAGCCGCGCCTCGAACTGGCCCGCAAGGTCGGCGCCACCCTTGCGGTCAACGTCGCCGAGTCCAGCATCGCCGAGGCGCAGCGCACCCTCGGCCTGAAAGAGGGCTTCGACGTCGGCCTGGAGATGTCGGGCCGCCCCGAGGCGGTCCGCGACATGATCGACAACATGACCCACGGCGGCCGGATCGCGATGCTGGGTCTGCCGGCGCAGGAGTTCGCCGTCGACTGGTCCCGGATCGTCACCTCGATGATCACGATCAAGGGTATCTACGGCCGTGAGATGTTCGAGACCTGGTACGCGATGACGGTCCTCCTGGAGGGCGGACTCGACCTCAGCCCCGTGATCACCGGCACCTACGGGTACCAGGACTTCGAAGCGGCCTTCGACGAGGCCGCCACCGCCCGCAGCGGCAAGATCATCCTCGACTGGACGGCATGATTCCCGGGCTCGGTTCTCCTCGGGGGCGCTCTGAGCGTGCGCCGACGGCCGATCGTGCTCGGTCCCCTCGTTCCTCGGGGCCCGTGCGCGCTCTCCCTTTCGGTGCCCGCGCGCCCCTTCGGATCACTCGCAGGCCTCACCACCCACCGCAGGCCCGTCCGGCCGCGCAGCATCCGCCCGCAGCACCCGCCATCAGGGAGACCCACACATGTACGCGTCCGTACGCGACGACCTCCGCGCCACTCTCGACGAGATCCGCGCCGCCGGGCTCCACAAGCCCGAGCGCGTCATCGGCACCCCCCAGTCCGCCTCCGTGGCCGTCACCGCGGGCGGTGCGCCCGGCGAGGTGCTGAACTTCTGCGCCAACAACTACCTGGGGCTCGCCGACCACCCCGAGATCCTCACCGCGGGCAAGGAGGCCCTGGACCGCTGGGGCTACGGCATGGCGTCCGTGCGCTTCATCTGCGGCACCCAGGAGGTCCACAAGGAACTGGAGAGCCGGCTCTCCGCCTTCCTCGGGCAGGAGGACACGATCCTCTACTCCTCCTGCTTCGACGCCAACGGCGGAGTCTTCGAGACCCTGCTCGGCGCCGAGGACGCCGTCATCTCCGACGCCCTCAACCACGCCAGCATCATCGACGGCATCCGCCTGTCCAAGGCGGCCCGCTACCGGTACGCCAACCGCGACATGGCCGAGCTCGAGGCCAGGCTGAAGGAGGCCTCCGAGAGCGGTGCGCGGCGCAAGCTGATCGTCACCGACGGCGTGTTCTCCATGGACGGCTATGTCGCCCCGCTGTCCGAGATCTGTGACCTCGCCGACCGCTACGACGCCATGGTCATGGTCGACGACTCGCACGCCGTCGGCTTCGTGGGCCCCGGCGGCCGGGGCACCCCCGAGCTGCACGGCGTCATGGACCGGGTCGACATCATCACCGGCACCCTCGGCAAGGCCCTCGGCGGCGCGTCCGGCGGCTATGTCGCGGCCCGCGCCGAGATCGTGGAGCTGCTGCGTCAGCGCTCCCGCCCGTACCTGTTCTCGAACTCCCTCGCCCCGGTCATCGCCGCCGCCTCGCTCAAGGTCCTCGACCTGCTCGAATCGGCCGGTGACCTGCGCGAGAAGCTCGCCGCGAACACGGCGCTGTTCCGCTCGAAGATGACCGAGGCGGGCTTCGAGGTCCTTCCCGGCGACCACCCGATCGCCCCGGTCATGATCGGTGACGCGGCCGAGGCGGGCCGGATGGCCGAGCTGCTCCTGGAGCGCGGGGTGTACGTGATCGGCTTCTCGTACCCGGTGGTGCCGATGGGCCAGGCGCGGATCCGCGTCCAGCTCTCCGCCGCGCACTCCACCGAGGACGTGGAGCGTGCGATTGCCGCCTTCGTCGACGCGCGGGCGACAATGGCTGGGTGATCGACCCGCGCAGGCTCCGCATTCTGCGTGCCGTGGCGGACCACCGTACGGTGACCGCCGCGGCCGCAGCGCTCTATCTGACCCCATCGGCCGTCTCCCAGCAGCTCACGGCGCTGGAACAGGAGAGCGGCCACACGCTGCTCATCCGCAGCGGACGCGGAGTGCGGCTCACCGCCGCGGGCGAGATCCTGCTCGGCCACGCCCACACCGTGCTCGCACAGCTCGAACGGGCCGAGGCGGAGCTGGCGGCGTACGAGGGCGGCGCGGTCGGCGAGGTCACCGTCGCCTCCTTCGCGACCGGTATCGCCGAGGTGCTGGCCCCCGCGATCGGGCGCCTCGCCGACGAGCACCCCGGCATCCGGGTCAGGGTCAGGGACGCCGAAGGCGATGCGAGCCTGCCCATGGTGCTGGACGGCGAGGCCGATCTCGCCCTCGCGGTCGAGTACCGCGGCGCGCCCCGCGAGAGCGACCGCCGTCTCGCCCGCGTCCCGCTCTACGCCGAGCCCTTCGACGCCGTGCTGCACTGCGGCCACCCGCTGGCCGACGCCCCGCGTGTGCGGCTCGCCGACCTGGCCGACAGCGACTGGATCGGCCAGTACCCCGGCAACCCCTGCCACGACGTGATGCTCCGCGCCTGCGAGCTCGCCGGCTTCGAACCCCGGATCACCCACTCCTCCGACGACTTCCGCGCCGTCGTGGCCCTCGCGGGCGCGGGCGCGGGAGTGGCCCTCGTGCCGCGGTCCGCACTGCGCGGGATGGAGCTCAAGGACACGGTCGTCCGTCCCGTGGAGGGCCCCGCCGCCACCCGGCGGGTCTTCGCGGCGGTGCGTCGGGGCGCCGAGACGCATCCGCTGCTCAGCACGGTCCTCCAGGCCCTGGCCCGTGCGGCGGCGGGGCTGTCCACCGGCTGACGTGCGCCCGGCTGTGTACGGGAGAGTGCTGTGCGCCCGCTCCGTACGGAAGGGGTCAGGGCGCGACGGGTGGTGAGTGCGGTGCGGCGGTCGCCGTCGCGGGGTCGCCGGCCGAGGCGTCGGCGCGGACGACGGCCTGGTCGCCCCGTGGTCCGAACAGATGCAGGATCTCCACGATGGAGTCGTTCGCCGGACCGAACCAGTGTGGTTCCCTCGTGTCGAACTCGGCGGCCTCACCGGGGCGGAGCGTGGACTCGCGGTCCCCGATGACGAGATGCAGCTCGCCGGCGAGGACATAGAGCCATTCGTACCCCTCGTGCGTCACCAGCTTCGGATTCCGCTTGCGGGGAGCCAGCACCTGCTTGAACACCTGTACCCGGCCCGGGTACTGGGTCAGGGGCACGACGACGCTGCCGTCGTGTCTGCGCCGTGGCGTCAGATGCACCCGGGGGTCGCCGGTGGCCGGTGCGGCCACCAACTGGTCGAGCGCGACACGGTGGGCCCGGGCGAGCGGGATGAGCAGGTCCAGTGTCGGGCGCCGAATGCCTGACTCGAGACGGGACAGTGTGCTCACCGAGATACCGGTGGTGGCCGCCAGGGCCTCCAGCGTGAGTCCTCGGTCCCGGCGCAGCGTACGCAGCCGTGGGCCGATGCCGTCGATGATCTGCTCCAGCTCCGTGTCCACGGGACCCAGTGTGCGCCTCTTTGCGGTTTTCGCAAAAGTCCTCGTCGGCGGCCGTCGGCCTGACCGAGCCTTGCCAGGCAGGTACTTCGTACTCCCGGATGTGTGAGGCAGACCGTGACCGCGACCGTGATGACCGCGATTCCCCCTTCCCCGCCCGTGCTGAGCGCGCGCCGGCGCTGGACGGTGCTGGCCGTCTGTTGCCTGAGCATGTTCCTGGTGGGTCTCGACACCACCGTCGTCAACGTGGGCCTGCCGGCCATCGGGCGCGGGCTTGGCGTCGGGACGCGCGGTCTCGAGTGGACGGTGGACGCGTACACCATCGCCCTGGCCGGATGCCTGATCTCCTCCGGCGCGCTGGCGGACCGCTTCGGACGCCGGCGGGTGTTCCGGACCGGACTGTTGGTGTTCGGCGCGGCCTCGCTGCTCTGCGCGGTGGCTCCGTCGGTGGGCGCGCTGGTCGCGGCCCGCGCCGTCCAGGGCATCGGCGCCTCGATGCTCAGCCCCGTGGCCCTCGCGATCGTGGTGAACGCGATGCCCGACCCCAAAGAGCGCGCGCAGGCGATCGGCGTCTGGGCGTCGGTCTTCGGGCTGAGCATGGCCGTCGGCCCGGTCACGGGCGGGGCCCTTGTCGAGGTGCTCGGCTGGCGCGCGCTGTTCTGGATCAACGCCCCCGTGATCGTCGCCGCCCTGGTGCTCAGTGCCGTGTTCGTCCCCGAATCCCGCGGGCCCCGGGCACGGCGTCTCGACATCCCGGGGCAGGCCCTGCTGACCGTCGTCATCGGCCTCTGGATCGGCGTCCTCATCGAAGGGCCCCACATCGGCTGGACATCACCCTGGGCGCTGGTCGCCTACGGGTTCGCCGCCGCGGCGACCGTGGGATTCGTGGGGGTCGAGGCCCGCCGGCACGAGCCGCTGATGGATCTCCGGCTGTTCCGCAGCCCGGTGTTCGGCAGTGCGGTCCTCGGCGCGGTGGCGGTCTTCGCCGCCCTGAACGTGACCCTGCTGCTCAGCACCCTCTACCTCCAGCACACCAGGGGATTCACACCACTGGCCGCCGGGGTCGCGACCCTGCCCATGGCCCTCGGCGCCATCGTCTGCGCCCCCTGGTCCGGCCGTCTCGTCGGTCGCACCGGGCCCCGGCTGCCGCTGACCCTGGCGGGTTGCTTCACCATCGCCGGGGCACTCTGCCTGGTCGGGTTCGACGATCACACCGGCGTGCCGCTGCTTCTGCTCGCCTACCTCCTCATCGGCACCGGGTTCGGCTTCGCCAACGCGCCGATCACCAACACCGCGGTCAGCGGGCTGCCGCCCGCCCGGGCCGGCGTGGCCGGAGCGATCACCTCCACCGCCCGGCAGGTCGGCTCGGCGCTCGGCATCGCCCTCGCGGGCGGCCTGGCGGCCGGCTCCGCTCCCGCAGGGCTCGCAGGCGCTTCCCGTCCAGGCTGGGTCCTGGTCGCCGTCTGCGGACTCCTCCTCCTCGTCATGGCGCACACGTCAAGGCCGAAGACCTGACGCGGCATTGCCGGAACGCAAGGACGCGCACCGGCCTCAGCCGGTGCGCGTCGCCGCCGGCCGCGGCAGGCGGACATACGGCGTCGTCGTGCCCAGGGCGGTGAAGCCCAGGCGCCGAAGTATCGGCCGGCTCGTGGGCAGCGCGTCCACCTGGAGGAAACGGTGGCCACGGGCCGCCGCGATCCGGGCCCGGAAGTGGACCATGGCCCGGTAGACACCCCGGCCCCGCCACTCGGCCAGCGTTCCGCCGCCGTACAGTCCCGCGAAGTCCCGTCCCACCGGCAGGTCCACCCGCGATGACGCCACCGGCTCCGGCCCGGCCATCGCCAGGACCACCACCATCGTGGGCTGCGGAGCGTCGAGCTGGGCCAGCAGACGGCCGCGCAGCCCGGAGGCGTCCCTGCCGAACACCCGCTCGTGGACCTGGGCCACGAGATCGACACCGGCCGCGTCGGTCACCTCCCGCAGCTCCACCCCGTCCGGCGTACCCGTACCGGCCATGAGCGCGTGAGTGCCGGCGACCAGCAGGGTCTCCTCCGCGTCGGGTACGAACCCGGCTGCGGTCAACCGCTCCGCGAGATCGCCGGGCCGGTCGTGCCCGTACACCTTCCACTCGAACTCGCGCCCGAGCGCGTCGAAGTACCGCAGCTGTTCGGCGATGGCCGCGTCCGCAGTGGACTCGTCCAGGTCCGACCAGACGATCCCGTTCCAGCCGCCGCCGCCGCCGTCGTCGCCGGCGGCGGTGTGCCGCACCACGTCACCCACCCGCTCCACCCGCGCCCCGGGTCCGTCGGCCGATGCGTGCCGGCGCATCTGGCGGTCGTAGCGCGCCAGCATCCCCTCACGATCCATCCGGCCACCTCAGCAGAGGCGCAGGTGCCGGGCAACCGGATTCCCCGGACCCCGCGGGCGCAGGAATCAGGCCCCGCTCACCAGCCGGTCGACGGCGGCCGTGCCCGAGCCGTAGGAACCGTAGGGCAGCGCCAGCGCGGGCATCGGACCGGGGCCCTGCGACGCGGGCACCGGTACCGGTCCCTGATACGGCACAAGCGCCGGCCCCTGTGCCTGCACAGGCACCGCGGCCGGCCGCTGCGGCGGGGCCTGCGGCGCTGCGTACATCGTGCGCTCCAGACCTGCCACCAGCCGCTGCACATCGGGCTGGGGCCGCACCACGAGACGCAGATAGCGGCTCGAACTGCCGATCTTGTTGCCGCACTCCCGCACCAGGACGCCGTGTTCCTCCAGCAGCCGGTCACGCAGCGCCGCCCCGTCGACGCCCTCGGGCAGCCGCACGTACACGAAGTTGCCCTGGGAGGGGTAGACCGTGAGACCCGGCAGCCGGCTGAGCTGCCAGATCATCTCCTGGCGGTCGCGCTGCACCAGACGCAGACTCTGCGTGTACTCCGTCTGGTGCTCCTTCAGCATGAAGACCACCGTCTCGGCGAAGGAGTTGAGGTTCCACTTCGGCAGCGCGGCCCGAATCCGCCCCGCAAGCCCTGGATTGGCGACCAGATAGCCGAAGCGCACCCCGTGCAGGCCGAAGTTCTTGCCGAGACTGCGCAGCACGATCGTGTTGGGACGCAGCACCGCGTCGGCGACCACACTGGAGTCCGCCTCCGCGTCCGCGAACTCCAGGAACGACTCGTCCACCACGACGAGATCCAGGTCCTGGAGCTGGTCCAGCAGCGCCAGGACCCCGTGCCGGGGCAGCAGGCCGCCGTCCGGGTTGTTGGGGTTGCAGATCACGGCCGTACGGGAACCGCGACTGCGCACGAAGTCCACGAACGACGCCGGGTCGAGAGCGAACCCGTTCGTCTCGGGCAGGGGGAACATGTCGACCCGCTTGCCCGTCTCCATTGGCTGGTCCGTCCAGCGGCCGAAGGTCGGCACCGGCACCGCGAGCGACTCGCGCACCAGCAGATGGTCGATCCAGGTGATCAGCTCGGTCGAGCCGTTGCCCATGGCGACCGTCTGAGGATTGAGGCCGAGGACCGAGCACAGCTCCGCGGTGATGGTGTCCGCGCTGCTCGGGTAGTACGTGAGGATGTCCCGCAGCCGGTCGCCCAGATCGTCGAACATCGCGGGCGTCGGGAAGTACGGGTTGCAGGGGATGCAGAAGTCAGTGATCCCCGGCCCGTCGCCCGCTCCGCCGTGCCCGGCCGCCCCCGCCCTGCTGAGGGTGAAGTACGAAGGGCTGTGCGCCGTGGACGCGCGGAAGAGCTCGGTGACATTGCTGCCGGCTTCGGCCATGGGGGTCCTCCGGAGATGGCTTGCTGCCGGGGAGTACGTACGCGCGGACGACCTTGCTCAACGGGAGCCGGCCTTGCTCGGCGGGAATCCAGCGAGCGGCCGCGGTACCCGGGCGAACACCTTACGAGTCTGTGACGCGCCCGGGATGCACGGGGCGGATCCGGAACGAGGGTTGCCAGAGTGAGCCGCCAGCGGGGGCCCGTCGTTCGGGAATTCCACCCGGGGCGGTCCGGCACGACAGAAAGTGAGCTCACTCCATGAAACAGCGGCACAAGGTGAACCGCGCCCGCCGCACGGCCTTCATCGCCATGGCGGGACTGGTACTGGGCGGTGGTGGCATGGTGGCCGTCAACGCCGCGGCCAACGCCGGCAGCGCCGGGATCCAGCGCGCCGGAGTCGTCTGTCCTTCGGTGCGGGACCAGCTGCCGGGGATCCCCGCGGAAGCCCGCGCGGACGTGCACCGCGAACTCGACACGATGCGGCGTGACGTCGCGGCGGCCGAGGCGCGCCTCGGCTCCCGTGAGGGCGCCGCCCCGCGCAGCGTCCTGGGCCCGCTGTGGTCCCGACGTTCCGCCGCCCTGGAGCGGATCGAGATAGCCGTCGAACGTGCCGGTGCCGAGCGGCCACAGAACCTTCAGAGACTGGCGGCCTGTGCGACCGCCGCGCCGGGTGCGGCCCGGGCGAAGGCCGGCGGCGACGGTGTGCAGGTGCCGCCCGGTCAAGCCGCGCAGCAGCCGCCTTCGGGCCCGTCACCGGACGACTTCGTGGACATCACCAAGGTGGCCCCGAACGTGCGGAAGGCGTGGGGCGGCCAGGGGGCGTCCACGGGCAGCTTCCGGTCGCGGTGCGGGGTGAACGCGCGGGGCCAGTTCAACTCCGACAACGTCATCGTGGCGCCCGGAGTGTCCAATGGCGCCCACCACACCCACGACTACGTGGGCGCGATCGGCGTGAACGGCTTCACCGGCAACGCATCCCTGGCCGCCAGCAGGACGACCTGCACCAATGGTGACCAGTCGACCTACTACTGGCCGGTCCTGCGGGACCGGCGCGGCGTCCAGCGGTCCGACGCCGACAAGCCAGGCGGCGGTGCCGAGGGCAATACCGGCAGGATCCTCACGCCCGCTGCGGTCAGCCTCGAGTTCGTCGGCAACCCGCGTTCCGAAGTCGTCGCGATGCCGCGCTTCCTGCGCATCATCACGGGAGACGCCAAGGCCAACGCCAACGGCGGAGCCAACGCCAACGCCCGCTTCACCTGCACCGGATTCGAGAAGCGCGTGGAGCTGAAGGACAAGTACCCCGTCTGCCCGCGGGGCAGCAGGCTGGTTCGGGTGGCCAAGTTCCAGAGCTGCTGGGACGGCAGGAACACCGACAGTGCCAACCACCGGTCGCACGTCGCGTTCGCCGACGCGCGGGGCCGGTGTCCCGCCGGGTTCCGGGCGATTCCCCAACTGGTCCAGCGCATCACCTACAACGGACTCGCGGGATCCACGAGCTTCGCCATCGACAGCTTTCCCGAATCGCTCCACAAGCCTGTCACCGACCATGGTGACTTCATCAACGCGATGACCGATGCGCTGATGAAGCAGGCCGTGGCCTGCATCAACACGGGTCGTCGTTGCGGTTGACGGCCGTTCGCCCGCCGGGCGGTGCGGGGCGT